>CAMCUN010000015.1 GCA_945878995.1 Polaromonas sp. YR568
ACTGCAAAGAAGATCATCAACGCTGGCCCAATGCATTCTTCGCAGACCTGGGACTGTTCACCATGGAGACAGCCTGGCGAGCGAGCCAATCCCGATGTGGAAACCACTGACTGGAGAGCCGTGTGCGGGAGAACCGCACGCACGGTTCGAAGGGAGGGGAGGACCGGTGGTCCTTCTCTACCCCTATCAAGGAGAGCAGCGTGTGCACAGACGCAGCGTCTGGCATCTTGAATTTGTAGGAGCCAGCCTGCTGGCGATGGTTGCCGGGGAGCAGACCACGCATTCGGAATTGCCCCCCATTGATTCACAAAAGGCGCGTTGATTGCCCTTGTGCCGCGAGCAGGGCGACCGCTTTTTTGTCAAACGACACAAAGGTTTCTGCGCCCAGCCAGTAACCTTCATAAGCGATGACGCCGTCGGCAAAATCCCCGCCCGCTTCCAGCACCGCCAAGCCCGCCTCTGCGGCCGGTCTGTTCACTTCCACGTTGTTGGCGGCCAGCAGAGCGCGGATGGCTGCGGCGGCATCGGATGCTTGCAGGCCGTAAACCCTGAGCAGCACCCACACCAATTCGCACAGGCAGGGCATGGCCACTGCAATCAATTCAGCCTCGGTCAGTACCTGAATGGCTTTGTGCGCTTGTGCGGGGTCATCGCCGACAGCAGCGCGAACAAGCACATGGGTGTCCACTGACACCCTCATTTTTTACCGGCCCAGCCTTGTGCGGCCGCTTCGTTGATTTCCTCAAGGCTGGCCACTTTGTGGGCTCTACCCGCGAGCAGACCGACGAAGTCGGCCATCGATCCGGATGGCCGAGCTGCTTTGAGCATGCCCCGCCCGTCGGGCAGCAAGTCCAGCTCAATCTTTTCACCAGGCCTGATGCCCAGGTGTTGCAACACCTCTTTTTTAAAAGTCACTTGTCCTCGTGAGGTCACAGTCAATTGAGCCATGGTGTTTTTTCAGTCCTTGGATGATGTGTCGATAGTAATGTAAAACTACCTTACTTTCTATTTCCACTTGTTTCATTGCTTGTAAAAAGCGCTTTGTCAGCGAACAGAAGCAAGCGCAGCGCTCTTGAGGTTCCTTGATAGAGGCTTGAGAGTTGTGACTGCAATGGCTTGAACCCCGAGGTAGTTGTCCTTGGCACAGGATGGATACACTGAGTTTGATGCACCCATTGATTCAAACCCACCGAGAAGAACTGCTGGCTTTCGCGCGCAGGCGCGGTGTCACGGGTGTTCGCGTCTTTGGCTCAATGAGCCGTGGCGACGACAGCCAAGGCAGTGATGTGGATTTGTTGGTGACATTGGCACCGGGGACCAGCGCGCTGGCTTTGGGAGGGTTGCTGATGGATGCTCAGGATTTGCTGGGTTGCCGCGTGGATGTGGTGACCGAAGCCAGTTTGCACCCAGCGATGCGCGAGCGTGTATTGGCTGGCGCAGTACCGCTGTAGCACTGTGAGCCCAGGCACAGAGGCGGTCCTGGTCTTGTGCCCTAAGGCCTTTTGCAGTTCTGCTGTATTTCCCCAAGTAAAAAAGTAGACGCTCCCCCAGTCACCCGGCACGCTCCTCGTTTGGCAACGATTCCAGGTTGTCAGGCCTGTTGTTTCGTGAAACTGGGTCATTTTCACTTTCAAAGCGCTGGTTCAGCCTGCCAAGTAACATTGACACAGTTTCTAACTTGTATAAAAAGGACGTGTTTTCGTGAACGCTGAACCAGACCTGTACCCCGAGATCCGTGACGCCGTGCGCGCCCTGTGCGCCCAGTTTCCTGACGAATACCACCGCAAAATCGATGAGCAGCGCGGCTACCCCGAGGAGTTTGTCAGTGCGCTCACCCAGGCCGGCTGGATGGCGGCCTTGATTCCGCAGGAGTTTGGCGGCTCGGGCCTGAGCATGGCCGAGGCCTCGGTGATCATGGAGGAGATCAACCGCAGCGGTGGCAATTCTGGCGCCTGCCACGGCCAGATGTATGTGATGAATTCCATTGTGCGGGGCGGCACCGAGGCGCAAAAGCAGCTGTACCTGCCCAAGATCGCCGCGGGCGAGCTGCGCATTCAGTCCATGGGCGTGACCGAGCCGACCACTGGCAGCGACACCACCCGGCTCAAGACCACGGCGGTCAGGAAAGATGGCCGCTGGGTGATCAATGGCCAAAAGGTCTGGATCTCGCGCATTCAGCACAGCGACATGATGATTTTGTTGGCCCGCACCACGCCGCTGGCCGAGGTGCAAAAGCGCTCTGAAGGCTTGAGCTGCTTTTTGATTGACCTCAAGCAAGCCATTGGCCATGGGCTGACGGTGCGGCCCATTTTGAACATGGTGAACCACGAAACCAACGAGCTGTTTTTTGACAACCTCGAAATTCCTGAAGAAAACCTCTTGGGCCCTGAAGGCAAAGGCTTCAAAACCTTGCTTGACGGCCTGAACGCCGAGCGCGCGCTGATTGCCGCTGAGTGCATTGGCGATGCGTATTGGTTCATTGAACGCGCCACCAAGTACGCCAAAGAGCGCGTGGTGTTCAACCGCCCGATTGGCCAAAACCAGGGCGTGCAGTTTCCCATTGCCGACGCCTTCATTGAAATTGAGGCCGCCAACCTGATGCGCTGGAAAGCCTGCAACCAAATTGATGCGCTGCAAAACGCGGGCGCCGCCGCCAACATGGCCAAGTACCTGGCGGCCAAGGCCAGCTGGGAGGCGGCCAATGTGTGCATGCAAACGCACGGCGGCTTTGGCTTTGCGTGCGAGTACGACATTGAACGCAAGTTCCGGGAAACCCGGCTCTACCAAGTCGCGCCCATTTCCACCAACATGATCTTCAGCTACGTGGCCGAGCACGTGCTCGGTTTGCCCAAGTCGTACTGAGCAGGCTCCACAGCATGACAAGACCGCTGGACGGCATCACCGTCGTCACCCTGGAGCACGCGATTGCTGCGCCTTTTTGCACCCGGCAGTTGGCCGACCTGGGCGCCAGGGTCATCAAGGTGGAGCGCCCAGGCAGCGGCGACTTTGCCCGGGCCTACGACGAGCGGGTCAAGGGCTTGGCTTCGCACTTTGTGTGGACCAACCGCTCCAAAGAAAGCCTGACGCTGGACGTCAAGCAGCCCGAGGCGCAAAAGGTGCTGGCCCAGCTGCTGCAAGAAGCTGACGTGCTGGTGCAAAACTTGGCCCCAGGCGCGGCGGCCCGCTTGGGGTTGTCTTTTGAGGCCCTGCATGAAACGCACCCGCGCTTGATCGTCTGCGACATCTCAGGCTACGGTGACGACGGCCCCTACCGCGACAAAAAAGCCTACGACCTGCTGATTCAAAGCGAGGCCGGCTTTTTGTCTGTGACCGGCACGCCAGAGCAGCCCTCCAAAGCCGGTTGCTCCATTGCCGACATTGCAGCCGGCATGTACGCCTACTCGTCTATTTTGAGCGCGCTCATCCAGCGCGGCAAAACCGGCAAAGGCTCGCGGATTGACGTGTCCATGCTGGAGAGCATGGTCGAGTGGATGGGCTTTCCCATGTACTACGCGTTTGAAGGTGCATCGCCGCCGCCGCGTGCGGGCGCGGCCCACGCCACCATTTACCCCTACGGTCCGTTTGCCACCGGCGACGGCAAAACCGTGATGCTCGGTCTGCAAAACGAGCGCGAATGGTCGGTTTTTTGCGCGACCGTGATGCAGCACCCCGAGCTCGCCGTGGACGAGCGCTTTGCATCGAATTCCAAGCGCGCGGCCCACCGCAGCGAGCTGGCGGCCTTGATCAACGGTGTGTTCAGCACCCTCACGGCCGAGCAAGTGATGGCCCGCCTGGACCAGGCGCAGATTGCCAATGCACGCATGAACAACATGGCCGACGTGTGGGAGCACCCGCAGCTGAACGCCCGCCAGCGCTGGACCGAGGTCAACACCTCCAGCGGCCCCATCAAGGCACTGCTGCCACCGGGCAAGAGCAACGCTTTTGAGCCCCGCATGGACGCGGTGCCCGCCCTGGGCGAACACACCGCCGCGATCTTGGCCGAGCTGGGCTGGGCCCCTGAGGCCGTGGCCCAGCTGCGCGCCGCAGGCACGATTTAAAGTTCCCTTTCCCCACCCTTGAAAAAAAACCGGAGACAAGAAGATGAATGTTTTTTCCAAAGCCACTGCCCGCCTGATGGGCGCCACGGCGCTGCTGGCACTGAGCAGCCTGTCGGCCACGGCGCAAACCTACCCCAACAAAGCCATCACCTTGGTGGTTCCTTTTGCCGCAGGCGGCCCTACCGATTTGGTGGCACGTTTGCTGGGCGCCACCATGACCCGCTCCCTTGGGCAACCGGTGGTGGTGGAAAACAGGGCTGGTGCCGGTGGCACCGTGGCCACCAATTACATTGCCAAGGCTGCGCCCGACGGATACACCTTTTTGATCCACCACAACGGCATGGCCACGGCCCCGTCGCTCTACCGCAAGCTGCCCTTCAATCCGCTGACCGACTTTGAGTACGTCAGCCAAGTCATTGATGTGCCCATGACGCTGATTGGCCGCAAAGACCTGCCGCCTAACGACTTCAAAGAACTGGTGGCCTACCTCAGGGCCAATGGCAACAAGATCAACTTGGCGCACGCGGGCCTGGGTGCCGTCTCTCACCTGTGCAGCGTGCTCTTTCGCCAGGCCATTGGTGTGGAGTTGACCACCATTCCGTTTTCGGGCACGGGCCCGGCCATGAACGCGCTGCTGGGCGGCCAGGTTGATTTGATGTGCGACCAAACCACGGGCACCACGCCGCAAATCAAGGCGGGCAATGTCAAGCTCTACGGCGTGACCACCTCGGCACGCCTGAAAACCATGCCCGAGGCGCCCACCTTGGCCGAGCAGGGTTTGACCGGCTTTCAAATGGTGGTGTGGCACGGCGTGTACGCCCCCAAGGGCACCCCTAAAGTTGCGCTTGACAGGTTTGGCGCTGCCTTGACCGCCGCCCTCAAAGACCCCAGCGTGGTCACCAAGCTCAATGAGTTGGGCTCGGTGATTCCGCCAGATGACAAGCTCACCCCCGCCGGCCTGCAAACCTGGCTGCAGCAAGAGACCCAGCGCTACGCGCCGGTGATCAAGGCTGCCGGTCAGTTTGCCGACTGAGGCAAGGACCACCACAGGCCCGCCAAATCTGCACAGGCATGACCGACGATCTCAGCGTCCAATTGGCCCATTGGCGCGGCTGGACAGGCCGCACCGAGCAGCGCACCGACCTGGTCACGGCAGCGCCTTTGGCCGGCCTCTTGGCCACCTTGGATCGCGCTGAGGCGGTGCCCGAGCCAGGCGATGAGGTGCCGTGCTTGGGCCACTGGTTGTATTTTTTGCCCAACGCACGCCACAGTGAGATAGGCCAAGACGGGCACGCCAAGCGCGGCAGCTTTTTACCGCCGGTGCCGCTGCCGCGCCGCATGTGGGCGGGCGGGCGCATTGAGTTTTTGCAGCCGCTGCGTGTGGGCGACGAGGTGGTGCGCACCTCGCGCATCATGCGCGTGGACGCCAAAAGCGGCCGCAGTGGGCCTTTGGTGTTTGTGACCGTGCGCCACGAGATCACCAACCCCTTGGGGCTGGCCGTCACAGAAGAGCACGACATCGTTTACCGCGATGCACCTGTCCCAGGTGCGCCCGTGCCTCTTCCGGTGCGGGCTCCCACTGACGAGACTTTTGGTCGGGCGATTGCGCCCGATGCGGTCATGCTCTTTCGATACAGCGCGCTCACCTTCAACGGCCACCGCATTCACTACGACCGTCCTTACGCCTGCGAGGTGGAGGGCTACCCCGGCCTGATCGTGCACGGTCCCTTGATTGCCACGCTTTTGGTGGACCTGCTGCAGCGCGAGCGGCCCCACGCCAAGCTGCGGCACTTTGCCTTCACGGCTCTGCGACCCACCTTTGATATTCACCGTTTTGAGGTGTGCGGCCGCGATGTGGATGCCCACACCGTGTCCCTGTGGGCGCGCGACCACCAGGGTTGTTTGACCATGCAGGCCCAGGCCCACATGGAGCCTTGAACGTTTTTGCCATCCACCTCACACCAAACCGCTGCAGCGGCCCACTTCCCCATGACCTCCACCCACCCCAGCGCAGACCTGGCCCGCTTTGCGGCCTCTTTGCAGCACGCCGACATTCCCGCCCCGGTGCTGCGGCGCACCGAAGACCTGTTTCTTGACTGGATGGCTTCTGCCCTGGCCGGCAAAGACGCCCGCCCAGTGGAGGCGCTCACCCAGTTTTGGCTGTCGCAAGGTCCTGCCGAGGGACCTTGCGAAGTGCTGCACAGGCGCCGTGGCAGCAGCCCCATGGTGGCCGCCGCCGCGAATGCGGCGGCGTCGCACTTTGTGGAGCAAGACGATGTGCACAACGCCTCGGTGTTCCACCCGGCTGCGGTGGTGTTTCCGGTGGCGCTGGCCATGGCCCAGCAGTTGGGCCGCAGCGGCCGCGAGCTGCTGGTGGCGACGGTGGCGGGCTATGAAGTGGGCATACGCGTGGGCGAATTTTTAGGGCGCTCGCACTACAAGGTGTTTCACACCACGGGCACCGCAGGCTCGGTGGCGGCGGCGGCGGCGGCCGGCAGGCTGTTGGGTCTGGACGCAGCCACCATGCTGCACGCCTTTGGCTCGGCCGGCACGCAAGCCGCTGGGCTGTGGGAGTTCTTGCGCGATGCCGCCGACTCCAAGCAGCTGCACACCGCACATGCGGCCTCCACGGGGCTGGCTGCCGCTTGCCTGGCCGCTGGCAGGTTGACCGGCGCTCGCCACATTCTGGAGGGCCCACAAGGCATGGCCGCCGGCATGTCCAGCGACGCCGACCCCGCCCGCCTGACCGACGGCCTGGGCCACCGCTGGGCCACGGCAGAAACATCTTTCAAGTACCACGCCTCGTGCAGGCACACCCACCCTGCCGCCGACGCGCTGCTGGCGGTGCTCCAGGAGCACGGCTTGAACGCGGGCGATGTGGCCAGCGTGGTGGCGCGGGTTCATCAAGGGGCCATTGATGTGCTGGGCCCCGTGACCGACCCCCACACTGTGCACCAGTCCAAGTTCTCCATGGGCACGGTGCTGGCCCTGGCCGCCTTGCACGGCCATGCAGGCCTGGGCGAGTTTGACGCCGGCTACCGCAGCCCTGAGGTGTTGCAGTTTCGCGACCGTGTGCGCATGGTGCTCGACGCTGAAGTGGACGCCGCCTACCCTGCGCGCTGGATTGGCAAAGTGGAAGTGACCACCCATGACGGCAGGCATTTGGCTGGCCGTGTCGATGAGCCTAAGGGCGACCCGGGCAACACCCTGAGCCGACCCGAACTCGAAGCCAAGGCGCTCAAGCTGGCCGCCTACAGAGGCGGCGCCTCGGGCGCCGAGATGCAGGCGCTGATCGCCCGCATTTGGGCACTGGACACGAGCGCCCCTGTGGGCCAGTGGTTCCCGGCCTGACGCGGTTTTTTGCCTGAACTCAGACACCCCCATGATCGCTCAACTCGACCACCTGGTGCTCACCACCGCACGGCCGCAAGCCTGCGTAGACTTTTACACCCGCGTCCTGGGCATGCAGCTGGAAACCTTTGTAGGAGGCACGCCCCCTGTAGAGCGCCAGGCCTTGAAGTTTGGACCGCAAAAAATCAACCTGCATGTGCAAGGCCGGGAGTTCGAACCCAAGGCCCACTTGCCGGTGCCGGGCGCGCTGGATTTGTGTTTTTTGGTGGACAAGCCGCTGGACGAGGTGATGGCGCACCTGGCGGCCTGCGACTGGCCGGTGATTGAAGGCCCGGTGCTGCGGACGGGCGCGCGCCACCGCTTGCGCTCGGTGTATGTGCGCGACCCGGACTTCAACCTGATTGAGCTGTCAGAGCAGGCCTGAAGCCGCTCTGGCTGCAGCTTGTGCCCGAGCTCTTACAAGTACAAGCCGATTTCTCCCTGTAGAAGCCGGCCTGCCGGCGATTCTTCGTCTGCGGTGATGCCCATTGCCCGGCACGCATCGCTTGCAGGCAAGCTCCTACAAATTCAAGCCGATTTCCCCTTGTAGGAGCCGGCCTGCCGGCGATTCTTCGCCTGCGGTGATGCCCATTGCCCGGCACGCATCGTTTGCAGGCAAGCACCTACAAATTCAAGCCGATTTCCCCCTGTAGGAGCCGGCCTGCCGGCGATGCGCCGCTCAGGTTCTGAGCTGCTTGGTCGTGGAAATCCCTGTCACTCCAGCCCTGTGTTGACAGTTATAAAGGGCAGCTAGTTCAACATTCCGCACTATTTTTCACAGGAGCCTCTCGCCATGACCAACCGCCGACAACTGATACAGGGCGCCGCCGCCGGCCTGTTGGGTCTGGGTGCATTGCCCAGTTTTGCCCAAAGCCGTGTGGAGACGCTGCGCATCATCGTGGGTTTCCCCCCTGGCGGCACCACCGATGCATTTGCCCGCCGCGTGGGTGACAAGTTGCGTGGCACATACGCCAACAACGTCATCGTTGACAACAAGCCCGGCGCAGGTGGGCAGGTCGGCGTGT
The DNA here is from genome assembly GCA_945878995.1 of Polaromonas sp. YR568. GTDB lineage: Bacteria > Pseudomonadota > Gammaproteobacteria > Burkholderiales > Burkholderiaceae_C > Polaromonas. The sequence continues at coordinate 8,474 of CAMCUN010000015.1, forward strand.
TGACGCTCAAGGCGGCTCCGGCCGATGGCGCGCACATTTTGTACACGCCTGCGTCCATGATGACCATCTTCCCGCATTCTTTTGCCAAGTTGCCTTACGCGCCCACCGACGTGGTGCCTGTGGGCCTGGGTCACGCCACCGACCATGCGTTTGTGGCCGGCCCTGCGGTGCCTGAGTCGGTCAAAAACCTCAAAGATTTCATTGAATGGGCCAAGGCCAACCCAGGCAAGGCCAGCATTGCCAACCCCGGCTCAGGCTCTTTGCCGCACCTCTTGGCCGGTCGTCTGGCCATGCTGGGCGGTTTCCAAATCACCAATGTGCCCTTTCCCGGTTCTGGCCCCGCGATTCCGCAGGTCTTGGGCGGACAGGTGGCCGGCATGTCCTCGCCCCTGGGCGACATGCTGCAGCACCACAAATCGGGCAAGGTTCGCATCTTGGCCACCTCTGGCCCTGAGCGCTCGCCCTACACCCCAGAGGTCGCCACCTACCGTGAGCAAGGCCAGGGCGAGTTGGTGATCCGTGAATGGTTTGGCTTTTTCGCACCCAGCGGCACGCCTGATGCGATCCGCGAGAGCCTGAACGCGGCGCTGCGCGCAGCCATGGCCCAGCAAGACGTGCGGGAATTTGTGACGCCATTGGCCGGCCATATTGAGGCCAGCACCGTGGCCGACCACAGCCGCCGCTTGGCCACCGACTCCGACATGGCCCGCCGCCTGGTCGCAGCGCTGGGCTTCAAGGCCGACTCTTAAGCATCACAAGCTGCGCGGGGCTGGCGCTTCGCGCAGCTGGCGCCCCAGCCCGCAGAGCTCGGGCGTGGGGACCATGGCGATCAGCTGCCCAGCTTGGCCGCGCTTTGCCGCAGGTTATCGGCGGCTTGGTCGCAGCTTTGCACATCACCAAAATTGAACATGAAGTTCGACAGCGACAGGGTGTGCTCTTGCTCCGTGAAGGCCGAACACCCGTCTGAGAGCATGACTGTGCGGTAGTTCAGCATCATGGCGTCACGGGCCGTGGACTCGCAGCACACATGGGTGACCGTGCCGGCCACCAGCACCGTGTCTATGCCGCGCTGCTGCAGTGTCTCGTGCAAGTCTGAAGAGCCTTGAATAAACGCGCTGTAGCGGGTCTTTGGGATGTGCAAATCGCCAGGCGCAGGGTGCAGGTCGGCATACAGCGCGTGGCCTTCGCTGCCTGGCACCATGGTGCTGCTGCGCAGCGCCAGCCAATGCGGGCTGGAGAGCTCTTGGTGAAAGTGCGACCAACTCTCTAGCGACTCCGGAGTGAAGGTGTTGAGCACCCACACCACCTGACCGCCCAGCGCGCGCAAGGCCTGGGCTGTGCGTTCAATGGCCGGGCAGGTGCTGGCCGCAGCCGGTACCCAGGCGTGTCCGGCGCCTTCCTTGACAAATCCGTTTTGCATGTCCACAACCACCAAGGCCGTGCGCTTTGGCACCAGGTGTTCAAAGGGATGCAGCCGCCCACGGCGTGCCATCACACGTTCAATGAGTGCCGATGAGGGGGTGAAACTGGTGCAGGTGTTCATGGGTGAAGGCCATTCGTGGAGTGGCCTTATCTTATTGATATTTATTCACCATCACACCCCCTTGGGCTGCAGCGGTCTGAATTCTCACGCACAGCACACGGCGAGCGGGGGGCAAACGCAAGCCAGAAAAGTGAGGTGCAAGCCAAAAAAAGCCCAGCTGCAAGGCTGGGCTTTGTCGGGGCGGTTTGTCGCCCCTGTGGGAATCACCCCCACAGGCCAGGCCTGTGGAAGAAGTCGCAATCAGCGCTTTTTGCTGGTGGCTTTGACGGCGCTGGCAGCCGTGTTGCTGACGGCGTTCAGGTTGGCTTCAGCCATGTCAGAGGCTTGCTTGACGGCTTTTTGCATGGACTCGTAAGCGTTGGTGGCAGCGGCCATGGAGCTCTTGTACATAGCCACCACGGTCTCGGAACCGGCGGGTGCGTTTTTCACGGCACCGTCCACCAGGTTGACCACTTTGGACTGGAACTCAGCGGTTTGGCCTTCGACGGCCTTGCTGAATTCGGTGGTGGTGTTGCTGGCGATGTCATACAGGTGACGGCTGTAAGCGGCGGCTTTTTCAGCCAAAGGCTGCATCACGCCAGCTTGCAGGGCCAGCAGCTCTTGCGCGTCTTTGACGTTCAGCATGGCTTGGGTGTGGGTGGCAGCCTCGGCCAGGGCGGCTTTGGACGCCTGGACATTGAGCTCAACCATTTTTTCCACGCCTTCAAAGGCCTTGTGGCTCAGACCGAACAGGGTCTCGATGGATGTTTTTTGTTGGGCCAAAAATTGTTCTGCGGTGTACATGATGAAATCTCCAAAAAAGTGTTTGCGGGGGGGCTGTTGCTCGGCCACCAGATGCGATCTACATCTTTGCTGCACTGCAACATGAAATGAAGTATAGGGCCAATTCAGGGTTTGCGCAGAATTTTGTTGCAATGCAGCATTTTTCAGACACTGCTGCCTATTTCAGGCGGTGATCGCCCGCACACACCCTCCAAAGCCTGCGCGGCTGAACGTGTATTCGCCGTCCCGCCAAAGCCACAGCGCTCCATGCGCTGATGGTGCAGCTGTGGCTTTATGGCGCCACCGAGCCTTGGCCCCGCTTTTTCTCCCGCAGCATAAAGAGGTAAAGGCCTTCTACCTTTTCGCGCGCCCAGGGTGTTTTGCGCAGGAATTTCAAGCTGGAGTTCACGCTCGGCTCGTGCGTGAAGCAGCGAACAGGTATCCGCAGCGCCAAATCGGCCCAGCCGAAATGCGTGTGCAGGGCCGTGACCATGGCTTCCAGCGTCACGCCATGCAGCGGGTTGCGGGGCTGGCCGGGCGGGGAGGGCAGGGCAGTCATGGCTGGATTTTGCCCGCTGCACATGCGCTGAGGCTGAGGAATCCTCAGCCCTTCAAAATGCAGGCGCAGCCCAAGGGTTGATGACCTCAACACCTGTGCCTTCGAAGTCCCGCACATTGCGTGTGGCCACCATCAGTCCTTGGGCTTTGGCAATGGCCGCGATGGCACAGTCGGCAAACCCCACAGGGTTGCCCTGCGCCTGGGCCCCAGCCAGGCATGCGCCAAAGCTGTGCGCTGCGCGGGTGTCAAAGTGCAGGACACGGTTTTCAAAGAGCGTGCTCACATGGATGGACAAGGCTTGCACCAAGGCGTCTCGCCGTTTGCCTAGAGGCATGGTTTCAACTCCCGCCAACAATTCGGCCAAGTTGATGCTGGTGATGAACAAGGTCGCAGGCGCTTGCGCATTGAGCCAATCGATCACAACTTGATTGGGCAAGGGTTTGAGGGGTTCAGACACCACGTTGGTGTCTAGGATGATCATTCAAAGTTCGCCGGCTCAACGGGGCGCTTGTCTCTTGAGAAGTCCAGCTCAATGCCCCCCAACTTTTGCCCGATGGCCGCCAGGGCCGACCCCATGCCGATTCGAGGGGCGACGGCATTTTCCAAAATCAGGCGGATCTCAGCTTCGGTGCTTCTGCCATGCTGGGCGGCACGCAATTTCAAGGCACGGTGTGTGGCCTCGGGCAGGTTTCTGACAGTGACAGCCGACATGGAAAATTCTCCTTGCTACGGGTTTGGATGATAGCAAAATATTAATTTGCTATCAATCAAGACAAGGTCTGAACGGGACTGCTGGAAAAGTCATTTGAAACGGCTTTTTTGGCTGTTAGTCGCTTAAGCATCCACCCGCTCACACATCCACAAACCCCACCACCTGCCTGAGCACTGCCCGCGCCTGCGCATCATTCCCGCCTCGCCACGCCACGATCTGGTCGGGGCGAATCAGCACCAGTGGCGCCTCGTAAGCCGCCAGCACTGCCGCCTGGGCCACCTGCACCACCTTCAAATCCAGCCCCAGGTCGGCTGCCGCGACCACAAACTGTGCGGTGTCCACGCCGGTGGGGCCCGAGACGAGCAAAGTCCATTCGCTGTGAAACAGGTCGAACAGCGAGCGCCCATCCTCCAGCCACACATGGGGCGGGCGCCCGCCTGGGCAGGCGGTGGGCTGGTAGGTGTTGGCGGCGTCGGGCGGGGCCGTGCTGCCGTCGCCCACGATGAGGGGCGAGCCGTCGTAGCGCCCGCCAAAGGTGACGCCTGGGATGTTGAATTCCAAGCGGGCGTGCTCGTTCAAGTACTGGCCTGCGGCTTGGCGTGCGGCCTGGCCTTGGGCGCTGTCTTCGTCGAGCTCGGGCTGGGCTGTGAACAGGCCCACCGAGTCGGCAAAGTGCTGGGCGTAGCGGGTGTTGCGCTCGGCCATGTGTTTGCGCTCTGTCTCGTAGCTGTCCAGCAGGCCCTCGGGAGCCCGGCCCTGGATGACGCTGGCCAGCTTCCAGCCCAGGTTGACGGCGTCTTCCACGGCGGTGTTGTAGCCCAGCCCACCGGTGGGCGTGAACAGGTGCGCGGCGTCGCCGGCAATGAACACGCGGCTGCGCCCAAAGCGCTGGGCAACCAGCGCGTGGCCAGCCAGCCAGGTGCCCATGGACAAAATGTCTATGGGCATCTCCACGCCCACAGCCTCGGCAAACACGCGGCGCGCATGGTCGGGGGTCCAGTTGTCGGCGTCTTCGCCGGGCCGCAGGGCTGCATGAAAGGCGTACTCGCTGTGGCCATCGACACTGGCCATGAAGGCGCGGCGCTGGTGGTTGACGGCCACGTACATCCAGGCTTTGGGGTGGCGCAGCGCAGCCTGAAAGTCAGGCGCGCGCAAGTAGACCGCAAACATCTTGCCGCCCATGAAGTCGCGCTGCGTGCCTGTGCTGCCGCCCCATTCAATGCCCAGCGTGCGGCGCACCATGCTGCGGGCGCCATCGGCGCCCACCAAATAGCGGGCGCTCACTTCTTGGGGTGCGCCGCCCGCCGCAGGTCGCAGTGTGGCGTGCACGGCGCTGCCTGTGTCGGCAAAGGCCTCCAGCGCCCAGCCGTAGCGGATGTCGGTCAAGGGGCTGGCCTGGGCGTGGCGCCGCAAAATTTGCTCGACAAACTTTTGCGACACCCGGTGCGGCAGCTCGGCCGCGCTCCACGAGCCCGTCATCGCCTTGATATTGACAATGGCCTCGGCCGCTGTGGGCAAGCTGATGCGCGCCAGCTCGTGCGCATTAAAGCGGGTGAAGTAGGCAATGTCGGTGGGGTGGTCTGCAGGCAGGCCCTGGGCGCGCACCTCCTGGGCCAGGCCCAGGCGGCGAAAGTGCTCCATGGTGCGCGCCTGCGTGGCGTTGGCCTGGGGGTTGAAAGCCGTGTCGGGTTTGGCATCGACCAGCAGGCAGGAAATGCCGCGCCGCCCCAGCTCAATGGCCAGCGTCAGGCCGCAGGGCCCGCCCCCTGCAATCAGCACGTCGATTTGCAGTGGAGCGGGGGTGGGGCTGGAGTGGGTGCGCATGGGCGGTGATTGTTGCGCAGCTGCAGAGTTCAAAGCGGGCCCGCGGGCGCCGCTTTAGACTATCAAGCTCTTCAAAGCCTTGCCATGACCCTATCTTCCAAGCCTTCAGGCTGTCCTGTGGATCACGCTGCCCTGTCGGCCGCGTCCTGCCCGCTCAGTGCCCAGGCCGCCGCCTTCAACCCTTTTGAGCCGGCTTACATGCAGGCCCCGGGCGAGTACCTGCGCTGGGCGCGCGAGCAAGCGCCTGTGTTTTGGAGCCCGCAGCTGGGCTACTGGGTGGTCAGCCGCTACGAGGACGTCAAAGCCGTGTTCCGCGACAACATCTTGTTCTCGCCGTCCATTGCGCTGGAAAAAATCACCCCTGCCACGCCGGAGGTTGCGGACATTTTGGAGGGCTATGGCTTTGCCATGAAGCGCACCATGGTCAACGAGGACGAGCCCGATCACATGGCGCGCAGGCGCTTGCTGATGGACGCTTTTTTGCCCGAGCGTTTGCTTGACTTTGAGCCGCTGGTGCGCAAGCTCACCCGCCAGTACATGGACCGTTTTGTAGATGAGGGCCGGGCCGACCTGGTGGGCCAGATGTTCCACGACATTCCTTTGCACATTGCGCTGAAATTTTTGGGTGTGTCTGACGCGGGCGCCGAGCAGCTGCGCCGCTTTGGCGTGGCCCACACGCTCAACACCTGGGGCCGGCCCAGCCCCCAAGAGCAGCAGGCCCTGGCCCACGACGTGGGCCGCTTTTGGCAGATGGCGCAGCACATTTTGGACGGCATGCTGGCCCAGCCCGATGGCCAAGGTTGGATGTACGACTCCATTGCCCAGCACAAGCTGCACCCGGAGATCGTCACCGAGTCCTACCTGCGCTCCATGATGATGGCCATCTTGGCTGCTGCGCACGAAACCACCTCCAAAGCCTGCGCCAACGCCATGCTCACGCTGCTGCAGCACCGCTCGGCCTGGCAGGCAGTCTGTGCCAACCCGGCGCTGATTCCCAACGCGGTGGAAGAGTGCTTGCGCGTGGCCGGCTCCATCGTGGCCTGGCGCCGCCAAGCCACGGCCGACGCGGTGGTGGGCGGTGTGCACATTCCCCAGGGCAGCAAATTGCTGGTGGTGCAGGCCTCGGCCAATGTGGACGCCAGCCATTTTGAAAACCCAGACGAGGTCGATGTCTACCGCGAGTCCGCTGTGGAGCACCTGAGCTTTGGCTACGGCGCCCACCAATGCATGGGCAAAAACATCGCCCGCTTGCAAATGCGCGTCTACATCGAAGAGTTTGCCCGCCGCCTGCCCCACTTGCGCCTGGCCGAGCAGACCTTGAGCTACCTGCCCAACACCTCGGTGCGCGGTCCGGTGGCGCTGTGGGTGGAGTGGGACCCCAGCCTCAATCCAGAGCGTGTGGGCACGGCTGTGGCGCAGGCAAACCTTCCCATCCACATTGGCCCGCCTGCCAAAGCCAGCATGGCGCGGCCCGTGGTGGTGCGCGAGCGGCACGCCGAGGGCGTGGACCTCACGCGCTTGGTGCTGGCCGACCCTCAGGGGCGCCAGCTGCCCGCCTGGTCGCCAGGCGCCCATGTGGACCTGATCACCGGCGGCTTCAAGCGCAAGTACTCGCTGTGCGGCGACCCCGAAGACCGCCTGAGCTACCAGGTCGTGGTGCAGCGCCATCCGCAGGGGCGGGGTGGCTCGGTGTGTTTGAGCGATACGCTGCAGGTGGGCAGCCCGCTGCAGCTGTCAGGCCCCAAGAACCTGTTCAAGCTTGACGAGACCGCTGCGCATGTGGTGCTGATTGCGGGCGGCATAGGCATCACGCCCATGGTGGCCATGGCCGACCGGCTTAAAAACCGCGGTGTGTCTTATGAACTGCACTATGCGGGCCGCGAGCCCGCCCGCATAGCTTTGTGGGACAGGCTGCACGCCGATCACGCCAGCAGCTTGCGGCTTTATGTGCAAAGCCAAGGCCAGCGCCTGGACTTGCCCGTCCTGCTGGCCCGCTTGGACCCCGCCACCCGTGTCTTTGCCTGCGGCCCTGAGCGGATGCTGCACGAGTTGGAGCAACTGAGCGCGGCCTGGCCCGAGGGCGTGCTGCACATGGAGCGCTTTCATGCCCGTGCCCCAGCGCCGGGGACTTTGCAGGCGACAAGCTTTGAGGTAGAGCTCAAGGACTCCCAGTTGCGCCTGCAGGTGGCGGCCGACCAGAGCTTGCTGCAGGCCCTGCAGGCCGCCGGTTTTGACGTGCCCTGCGACTGCAACGAGGGCCTGTGCGGCACCTGCGAGGTGGCTGTGCTGGCCGGCCAGGTGGACCACCGCGACCAGGTGCTCAGCCCCAGCGAACGAGCCACCCACCAGCGCATGATGGCTTGTTGCTCGCGGGCGGTGGGGGTAAGCCTGGTGCTGGCGCTGTGACGCGGCGCCTGCTGTCGCAGGGGGCCTAAATACGCGCCTACCTTTGGCTAAATATGTCAATTTAAGTCAAAGCCCCATTGTCCGACCGTTCGGTTGGTTATAAGATTCAACTTCCTTTCTTTGGAGACAACATGACCTTCCCTTTGAAACATTCCCTCACCGTGGCCGCCCTGGGCCTGGCCGCCCTGGGCGCGCAGGCCCAGACCGTGACTCTCAAGGTTCACCATTTTTTGAGCGCCCAGACCATTCAGCACACCACCATGCTGGGCGAATGGTGCAGAAACCTTGCGCGTGATTCCAAAGACCGCCTGAAATGCGACATCTTTCCTTCCATGCAACTGGGCGGCACCCCAGTGCAGTTGTATGAGCAGGCACGCGACGGCGTGGTCGACGTGGCTTGGACGCTGCAAGCCTTCACCCCCAAATTGGCCAAACTCGAAGTGTTCGAGTTGCCCTTCATGATGACCAATGCAGAAGCCACCAGCCGCGCTGCTTGGGACTACGCGCAAAAGTACGCCCAAGAAGACTTCAAGGACGTGAAGATGCTGGCCGTCCATGTGCACGGCCCAGGCAACATCTACACCAAGAACAAAGCGGTGACCACCATGGCTGACCTCAAGGGACTGAAAGTTCGCGCGCCCACCCGCCAAGTCAACAAAATGGTCGCCATGATGGGCGCCACGCCTGTGGCCATGCCTGTGCCGCAAGTGCCTGAGGCCTTGTCCAAAGGCGTGATTGATGGCGCGGTGATTCCCTACGAAGTCGCGCCAAGCCTGAAGGTCAACGAATTGACCAATTTCACGGCCGAAACCGACCGCAACTACAACGCGCTTTACACCACCGTGTTCGTGGTGCCCATGAACCGAGCCAAGTACGACTCCTTGCCTGCCGATTTGAAGGCCGTCATCGACAAAAACTCTGGCCGCGAGTTCTCGGCCTTCTTGGGCAAAACCCAGTCTGGCCACGACGTGGTGGGCAAAAAGGTGTTTGAAGCGTCGGCCAACCAGAAAATCACCATCATCCCCAAAGCCGAGCTGGAAAAGTGGAAGAAAGCCACGGACTCCCTGGATGACGCTTGGGTCGTTGAGATGACCGGCAAAGGCATGGACGGCAAAGGCATGCTGCAGTCGGCGACAGACTTGATCAAGCAATACACCAAGTAATCGGGGTTTTCTCAAGTCCACAAGAGCAGGCTCATGCCTGCTCTTGTTTTTGACCTTACCAAGCCCGAGCAAACGCAAGCGGCTGACAACACCTACACCCCGATTTCAGCCTCGCCAAGCCCTTCCCATGTTCTTAAACTTTCTGGCGCACATCGCACGCTTGTGCAGCATATTGGGCGGCCTGCTCATGACAGGCTTGATGCTCATGACCTGCTACAGCCTGATCAGCCGCAATTTTTTTGACACCGCCTTGATCGGCGATTTTGAATTGACCGGCGTGGGTGCAGGCGCGGCCATTGCGCTGTTCATGCCTTTGTGCCAGCTCAAAAAAGAAAACATCATCGTTGACTTTTTTACTTCCAAATGCAGCCGCCGCGTGAATGAAGGCCTGGACCGCATGGGCGCACTGCTGATGGCTGTGATTTTTGCCTTGCTGTCATGGCGCTGCGGCCTGGCCGCCATCAATGCGAAAGAAACCCTGGGGGCCTCCATGTTGCTGGGCTTTCCCGACTGGATCGTGTTCACCAGCATGTGCATTCCCTTTGGCATCACCGCCCTGATTGCCCTCATGCAAGCACTGTCTTCCATGGATCACCTCGACGAGGCCGCCGCATGAGCCCCATTCAATTGGCCTTGCTGATTTTCGGCATCATGCTGCTGCTCATGGTGGTGCGTATGCCCATTGCCGGGGCCATGTTTTTGGCCGGCACGACGGGTTTTATCTTGCAAACAGGGGCTCAGCCCTTTTTGAACTTTCTGAACAATTTGGCTTTTGCCCGCCTGGCCAACTATGACCTGTCAGTCATTCCCATGTTCATCCTGATGGGCCACTTTGCCACGCAAGGCGGCATCAGCAAAGCCTTGTTTCAGTTTGCCGCTGCGGTCATGGGCAGATTCAAAGGCGGCCTGGCCATGGGCGCAGTGCTCGCCTGTGGCGCCTTCGGTGCCATTTGCGGCTCCTCGGTGGCCACCGCCGCCACCATCACCGGTGTGGCATTGCCCGAAATGAAGCGCCATGGCTACTCCGGCCGCTTGGCCACAGGCACCTTGGCGGCGGGCGGCACCTTGGGCATTTTGATTCCCCCCTCCGTGCCTTTGGTGATTTACGCCATCTTGGCCGAGCAAAACATTGCCAAGCTGTTTGCGGCAGCCATGATGCCCGGCCTGATCGCCATGATGGGCTACATGATCGCGATTGCCATTTATGTGCGTTTGGTGCCCGGTCAAGCGCCAGATCAGGAAGAGCGTGAGCCACTGACTTTGGAGTCGCTCAAAGGCATTTTGCCCATTGCCTGCATATTCTTCATCGTCTTTGGTGGCATTTATGCCGGCTTTTTCACGCCCACAGAAGGTGCGGCCGTGGGGGCTGCGTCTACCTTCTTGGCGGCCTTGCTCAAAAGAGAGCTGAGCTGGAAAAAATTCTTGCATTGCTTTCATGCCACCGCCCTGAGCTCGGGCATGATTTTCATGATCTTTATGGGCGCCGATGTCATGAACGCCGCTTTGGCACGCACCCAAGTGCCGGCTCAATTGGCGGAAATGGTGGTCGCCATGAACTTTGCACCCCTCTTGGTGGTGGCGGGCATTTTGCTGCTCTACGTGGTGCTGGGCGCGGTGATGGACGAGTTGTCCATGCTGTTGCTGACGATTCCCATCTTTTTCCCCATCATCATGAAGCTCGATTTCGGCATGACGCCCGAGTACACTGCCATCTGGTTCGGCATCATGGTGCTGATGACTGTGGGTTTTGGCATGTTGGCGCCGCCCGTCGGCTTGAACGTGTACGTGGTCAATGGCATGGCCAAGGATGTGCCACTGAGCGAGAGCTACAAAGGGGTCATGCCTTTTCTTATCAGCGACACCATCCGCACCTTGCTGCTTTTGTTCTTTCCAGGTATCTCACTTTTCCTGATCAAATACCTCACTTGATCGGACCCGCCACTTCATCCAACTGTGGCTGGGCTGCATTATGGACAGCCACTTGACGCCCCAGCCCCACCAGAAAGACCTTCATGAGCTTGATCAAAAAACTCCAGACCACCGTGGTCTTGGCCCTGGCGGTCTGTGGCTTGGCTGGCCCGGCCCAAGCACAAGACAAGCCCTTGCGTTTGGTGGTGCCCTTCAGTGCCGGTGGCGGCGTGGACGCCTTGGCCCGCCTCTTGGCTCGCAAGATGCAGGCCGATTTGGGCGAGACGGTGATCGTGGACAACAAGCCCGGCGCAGGCGGCAACTTGGGCCTGGACTGGGTCGCGGCCGCGCCGCCTGACGGGCGCACGCTGGTCATCATCACCAACAGCTTGGTCATCAACCCCATCCTCACACCCAGCACCAAGTTCGACCCGCAAAAAAGTTTTGCTCCAGTCTCCATGCTGGCTTACTCGCCTGTGGTGCTGGTGGCCAAGAGCGATTTGCCGGTGTCCAACTTGCCCGAGCTGATCCGCCTGGCCAAGGCCTCGCCCGGCAAGCTGTCCTACGGCTCTTGCGGCAACGGCGGCATTCACCATCTGGCGGCTGAAATGCTCAAAGGCGTGGCGCAGGTCAACCTGGTGCATGTGCCCTACAAAGGCTGCAGCGGCGCCTCTGCCGACGTGGCCGGTGGGCAAATTGATTTGGCCATGATGAGTGTGAACTCGGTGGCTGCCTTCATGGACAGCAAGCGCGTCAAGGCCCTGGGCGTGACCAGCGAAAAGCCTTCTTCGCTGCTGCCTGGCGTGCCCACCCTGGCCGCGGCCGGCGGCTTGAAAGACTTCGCCTTGGAAGGCTGGTACGCCGCTTTTGCGCCAGCGGGCACGCCCGCCCCCGTGATCGAGCGCTTGAACCAGGCTTTTCACCGCGCCCTGGCCGACGCGGAAGTGCGCAAAGCATTGACGGTGGGCTACTTTGAACCCCAGTCCAGCACGCCTGCGGCCTTGGCGGAGTTCATTGCCAAGGAGTCTGTGCGCTACCGCCGCCTGGTGGCCGAGCAAGGCATCAAGGGGGACTGAGTTGCCTGCGCGTTTCCTGCGCCAGTGCTGGTACGTGGCGGGGTTTGGCCACGAGATCGCTGACAAGCTGCTGGCCCGCACCATTTTGGGCCAGCCGGTGCTGCTCTACCGCACCGCTGGCGGGCAGGCGGTGGCCATGCAAGACCGCTGCCCGCACCGTGCGGTGCCCCTGTCGCTCGGTCAGTTGATGGGCGACGAGGTGCGCTGCGGCTACCACGGGCTGCGTTTTGGCCCAGACGGCGCTTGCCGCGACGTGCCTTGCCAGCCGCACATTCCACAGTCCCTGCGGGTTGCCACTTTTCTAGTGGCCGAGCGCCATGGCCTGTGCTGGATTTGGATGGGCGAGGCCAGCCTGGCCGACGAGGCGCTGATCCCTGACGTGCACTGGCTGGACCATCCGCAATGGGCAGCATGCAGCGGCTACCACCACATCCGGGCCAACTACCAGCTGCTCAATGACAACTTGCTGGACCTGTCGCACGAGTCCTACCTGCACGAGGCCACCATAGGCAACGAGGCCGTGGCCCGTGCGCCCGTCAGCGCGCAGCAGGTCGAGGGCACGGTGCGCGTGCACCGCGAGATTCGCAATGCCGAGCCGCCCCCCTTTTACGCCAAGGCCAGTGGCCTGAGCACGCGCATTCACCGCTGGCACACCACCATTTTTCGCCCGCCCAGTTTCAACCTCATTGAAAACGGTTCGCACCCGGTGGACCAGGACCGTGCGACGGCCCTGCAGCGGCGCATCATTCACCTGGCCACCCCAGAGACGGCCACCAGCACGCACTACTTCTGGGCCATCGCGCGGCCTTACCAGCTCGACGATGCGGCGCTGACGGCTTGGATACGCGAACAATCGGCGCGCACCTTTGATGAAGACAAAGCAATGCTGGAGGCCCAGCAGCGCGCCCTGGCCGATGAAGGCAGCGCTGCATTCAGCACCGCCTTGCTCACCGATGCCGGCCCCATTCAGGCCAGGCGACTGCTCCAAAGTTTGATTGACAAAGAACACCCATGAAACTGCCATTGACCATTGCCTGCTGGGACTACGACCGCACCCAGCGCCTGATGAGCGGGGAGGTCGCCATTGAAGGCTGTGAGCCCAACTTTTTGAACTTGCCCGTGGAAGAGACCTTTTTTCGGGCCCTGCGTTCGGCCGAGTTCGACGTGGCCGAGCTCTCCATGAGCAGCTACACCATGTTGCTGGCCAAAGGGGCCGCGCCTTATGTGGCGATCCCGGTGTTTCTCTCTCGCGCCTTTCGCCATTCGGCCATTTACGTGCCTGCGGGCAGCGACATCCGCACGCCGCAAGACCTGCGTGGCCGCAAGGTGGGCGTGCCCGAATACCAGCTCACCGCGCCGGTGTGGGTGCGCGGCATTTTGCAAGACGAGTATGGCGTTCACCCTAGGGAGCTGCGCTGGCGCAGCGGTGGGGTAGAGACGCCTGGCCGCCACGAAAAAGTAGGTCTGAGCTTGCCCGCAGACATCGAGCTCGAGCCCATTGCGGCCGGCCGCACGCTCAACGAGATGCTGCTCAGCGGCGAGATTGACGCGCTGATCGCCCCGCGTGCGCCCAGTGCCTTTCACCTGCCCGGCCGGCCCGTGCGCCGCTTGTTCGAGGACTTTCGCACGGTCGAGCAGGCCTACTTTGCCAAGACAGGGTTGTTCCCCATCATGCATGTGGTGGGTGTGCGCCGCAGCTTGGTGGAGGCCCACCCCTGGCTGGCCGCCAGCTTGCTCAAAGCTTTTACCCGCGCCAAAGACTTGGCGCTGGCCGAGTTGGCCGAAGTGGCCGCCTTGAAAGTCAGCCTGCCCTGGGTGGCCGCCGAGCAAGAAGCCACGGCCGCCGCCATGGGGCGCGACTTTTGGAGCTATGGTCAAACGGCCAATGAGCAGGTGCTGGAGACTTTTTTGCGCTACCACCACGAGCAAGGTCTGTCCCCGCGCCGGGTGCAACTGGACGAGATGTTTGCGCCAGGCACGCGCGAGCAGTTTATTATTTAATTGGTGGGTAAAGCGTGGCGCCAGCCCAGGCGACAGCGCACAGTGGTTCATGCTTCCGAGGGTAATTCCTGATCGATATGGGCGCCTGATCGGTCAAACATTGGATTGTTTGTAAACCCCACAGGACATCACCCATGCTTAAGCGCCCATTTCTCCAGGCCGTTGGCTCTTCTTTGCTGCTCTCGGCGCTGCCCCTGGCGGCCCGCGCGCAAGCCAAGCCCATTGTGGTGGGCGGCACTCTCTCGTTGACCGGGCCTTTGGCGGGCACGGCGCTCTTGCACAAGCTCGCCGCCGAGCTTTACTTGGAGCAGGTCAACCGCCGGGGCGGCTGGCTGGGCCGACCCGTGGAGTGGCGCATCAAGGACGACCAGTCCAAGCCCGACCTGGCGCGCACGCTTTACGAGCAAATCGTCACCGTCGACAAAGCCGACCTGCTGATGGGCCCCTACGCCACGGCCAACAGCCTGGCGGCCATGGGCGTGGCCCAGCGCTACGGCAAGGTGCTCATCACCAACTCTTTTGGCATTCCTTCGCTGGCCAAGTACGACATGCACTTTCCAGCCTATGTGATGGGCGCCGAGCCGGGCACCACCGCGCCCAACACGCTGATGGACGCGCTGCAAGCGGGCGGCGCCAAGCCGCAAACCGTGGCCGTGGTGACCAGCAAGTTCCCGTCTGTGCATTTCATGTCGATTGGCGCGCGCGAGGTGTTCCGCAAGCGCGGCCTGCGCGAGCTGCTGTGGCTGGAGTGGGAGTTTGGCAACCGCGACTTTGGCGCCATTGCGTCAAGGCTCAAAGACGTCAATGCCGACTTTTTGTGGCTGGGCACCATTGGGCCTGAAAGCCTGCAACTGCTCGACGCCATGAACAAGATCGACTACCGGCCCCGCCTGCACTTTCACCTCTACCCCACGCCCGGGCCGCTGGCCCAGTCGCCGCTGGGCGCCGGAGCAATGTCGTTCACCACCTTTGAGCAGCACGCGCCCTTCACCAACAACCCGGCCTATACCGAACTCATCAAAACCTACAACCAACGCGCCGCTGCCGCCAACTTTCCCGACCCTGCCTTTGAGCTGCAGGCGGCCAACGCCATCACCGGCTGGCAAATCTTGGAGGCAGGCATTGTGGGGTCGGGCGGCTTTGAAGACCGAAAAATCGCCGACTGGCTTAAAAAGAACCGCGTCGACACCATGGTCGGCAAGCTGCGCTTTGACGGCCCCAACAACTACGGTGACGACCTCAACCGCGTCAAGCAATTGCAAGCCGGAAAATGGGTGGTGATTCACCCCAAAGAAGTGGCCTTGCCCGGTGGCCGACTGGCCGTTTGATTCTTTTTTTAACCCCTGGAAATTCGATGACCTCCTCCCCTGTTCAGCATGTGTACGACGACAGCGACCTCATCACGCAAGAGGTGCTCAAGCGTTACGAAGACACCCCTGACCCCCGGCTGCGCGAGCTGATGCAGTCCTTTATTCGCCACATGCACAGCTTTGTGCGCGAGGTCAAGCTCACGCCCGACGAGTGGCTGGCGGCCATGAACTTGCTGCAAGAAACCGGCAAATGGTGCGGCCCGGGGCGCAACGAGTTCATTATTTTTTCAGACGCCATGGGCATCTCCATGCTCACCATCACGCAGGACTACCAGCGCCCAGCAGGCGCCACCGAGCCCACGCTTATTGGCCCCTTCATGCTGGAGAATGCGCCCCAGTTTGAGATGGGCACCGACATCAGCGCCGGCGCTCAGGGCTCGCCCATGTTTGCCCACGGCCGCGTGCTCGACCAGGCCGGCCAGCCCGTGGCGCATGCCGTGTTGGACGTGTGGCACAGCGACGACCGGGGCCTGTATGACGTGCAAGAAGACCTGGAAACCAAAGGTCCGTGGGCCCGTGCCCAGCTGCGCACAGGCGCCGACGGGCGTTACAGCTTTTGGTCGGTGCTGCCGGTGGACTACCCCGTGCCGCACGATGGCACGGCCGTGACCATGCTGCGCGCCACCACCGGCCGCAACTGGCGGCCCGCGCACCTGCACTTTCGCATCCAGGCCGAGGGCCAGAAACCGCTTGTCACCCATATTTTTGACCGCCAAAGCAAGTACCTCGATGAAGACGCCGTGTTCGGCGTGCGGCCCTCGCTCATTGGCGACTTTGTGCGCCACGAGGCTGGCCAGGCGCCCGACGGCCGCGCCATGACGCAGCCCTTCTACACGCTGGACTACGACTTTGTGATGGTGCCGCCCAAGGCCTGAGCCTAGGTTTTTTTGAGTGGCGTTGGCCTGGCACATACAAGCTAGACCAACGCCCCACTTTCTTGAGGCCTGGCCATGCCTTTGCGCTTCCATTGGTGCGCGATCATGTGTTCGGCATGTGCCAGCTCAAGAACTGGTTGGCCCGCGACCTTCTTTTTTGTGAAGCGACCCCACTTGGCGCCTAACTGGCTACTCTCTGCCTGTGAGGCCGGTGCACTGGTCGAACTCTCCCGGGCTTGTACTCAGGGCGTGCCGCTGTCCTGCAGCGGTGAAATGCGGCGCTTTCTGGAAAACCGTGACCGTGTCATGCAGCGGCGAGGAACTGCCGGCACTGCAGGCTTGAACTCAACCCCGCCTCCTTCAGAGTGCGCTTGGCGCTGAGCCTACAGGCTGAGGGGCTTGTCATTTGCCAACTGCGGCTTGGCGTGGCTGAGGAAATCCTTGAAGGATTGCGCAGCCGGCGACAGCGACATGTTGCGCGGGTAGACGATGCCGACTTCTCGCATGGGCCTTGAATCCAGGGAAGCGATTCGCACGCGCGACAAATTGATATCGACCACCGCGGTGCGTGGCAGGATGGCGATGCCCAGGCCATGCTCCACCAGCGCCAGCAGCGTCTGGGGCCGTTGGCATTCCTGGCGCACCCGCGGCTGGCACTGGGCCCGGGCGAAGATCTGATCGACCAAGGCGCGCGTCTGCGTACCGCTGGGCGAGAGCAACAGTTGCTCGCGTGCCACCTCCTCGGTACTCACTTTCTGGCGCCCTTCAAACAGATTGGAGTCGGCTGGGATGATCACCACGAGCTCGTCTTCGAAGAGATGGATGAATTCAAAAGCCTCCAAGTCCCGAGTGCGGGCCAGCACTGCGAGGTCTGCATCGCCCTGCTGCAGCATCTCCAAAGCTCTGGGGGAGTCATAGTCCAGCAGCCGTATCTCCACATTGGGGTAAAGCTCGGCAAAGCGGCACATCAGCTGCGGCAAGAGCATGTAGGCAAAGGTGGGCATGGCCACCACGGTGACAAGCCCTTTTTGCAACTGCGCCTCGTCGCGCAGCTGGGTGGTGATGTCGGCCAGCTCGGCGCTGATCCGTTGGGCCACTTCGGCCAGGGCCATGCCATCGCGCGTGGGCACCACACTGCGTGTGGTGCGGTGAAACAGCGGCACCCCCAGCATCCGTTCGAGCTGCTGGATCTGCACGCTGACTGCCGATGGCGACAGGTGCATGCGCAGCGCCGCTGAGCGAAAGCTTTTCTCTTCAGCAACGACCAAAAAGGTCAATACTTGGTTGAGGTTCAGGCGGCTGAGGACGCGGTACCAGTCCCTTTGTGTCATTGATCGGATTCAAGCATCAGTACTTCCAAAAAAAGCAATTGTGCGAGCACGGCCCGCGCACCTAGTATCACCTCTTCACTGTTGTCCCGCAGGGCTGCGGCCTCCTGCCGCAGGCGGGATTCAGTACTAAAAGACCTCATGGCCCTTGTTTCAGGAAACGAACTGTTTGGTCGGGCGCTGGCCCGCCAGGGTGTGGACACCATGTTCTACATCATGGGAGGGCCCATCAACGAGGCCTTGCTCGCCGCCATGGCCCATGGCGTGCGCGGTATCGATGTGCGCCACGAACAAGCAGCCGCCATGATGGCCCAGGCCTATGCGCGGGTGCGTTGCCGCCCTGGGGTGTGTCTCGGCGCGTCGGGACCCGGCACGGTCAACCTCACCACGGGGCTGGCCAATGCCCTGATCGACTGCGCACCCGTGGTGGCCTTTGGCGGTGCCAGCCCCATGTCGGCCTTCCAGACCGGCGCCTTCCAGGAGATCGACCAGCTGGCCCTGATGAAGCCGGTTACCAAGCACGCCGATCGTGTGCTGGATACGGCCCGCATTCCTGAATATGTGGATCGGGCGTTCCGCATCGCCATGTCCGGCAAGCCCGGGCCTGTCTACCTGGACTTGCCGGGCGACCTGCTGTATCGGCAGGTGGAGGAGGACAAGGTCTTCTGGCCGGAGCCAGCCGGCCAGATGCCGTTGGCGCGCACCCCGGCTGACGCGCAACGCATCCAAGAGGTCGTCGATGGCCTGGCCCGCGCCAAGAAGCCGGTCATCCTCAGTGGCAGCGGAGTGATCTGGTCCCAGGCTGCGCCCGCCTTGCGCGAGTTCGTGGAAAAGACCGGCATTCCCTTCTACACCACGCCGCAAGGGCGTGGCGTGATTCCAGAGGATCACCCCTGGTGCTTTGCGCAGGGGCGCTCGACGGCTTTCAAGGAGGCCGACTTTGTGCTCGTGGTCGGAACTCGGCTGAATTTTGTTTTCTCCCATGGCAAGCCGCCGCGCTTTTCCAGTCGGGCCTGCTTTGCCCGCATTGACATTGACCCCACGGAACTGCAAACCTGCCAGCGCACCAACCTGCCTTTAGTGGGCGATGCGGGCACCGTTCTCAGGCAACTGAGCCAGGCTGCACATGGGCGCATTGGGCTCGACCACTTCGCCGGCTGGCGCTCTCAGCTTGAGGCTATCGAGCAAGCCAAGGCTCCGGCTGCCGAGGCCAAGCTGGCCAGCGATGCCCACCCGATTCATCCGCTGCGCCTTTGCAAAGAAGTGCGCGATTTCATCCCCCAAAACGCCATTCTCTGCGTGGACGGGCAGGAAATTCTCAACTACGCGCGCCAGACCATCCCCAGTTACATGCCTGGCCACCGGCTCAATTCCGGCCCCTTTGGCACCATGGGCGTGGGCCTGCCCTTTGGCGTGGGCGCCAAGGCGGCCTGCCCCGAGGCTGCGGTGGTGGTGTTGCACGGCGACGGATCCTTCGGGCTCAATGCCATGGAGTTGGACACCGCCGTGCGCCACAAGCTGCCGCTGTTGGTGATCATCAGTCTCAACGGAGGTTGGACAGCCGACCCCGACAAGGTCAAGCCCGGGCGCGACCTGGGCTACACGCGGTTCGACCTTATGGCGCAGGCCCTGGGCTGCCATGGTGAACTGGTAGAGCGAGCCGAGGACATTCAGGGCGCGCTACAACGGGCGGCGAAGGCCGTGGCGCAGGGGCAGGTGGCGCTGGTCAACGTTGTCACCGACTGGCGCGCCCGTGCGACCACCGCCAGCTTTACGAGTTTTTCCACCTGAACCGGCGCACCGCGCCTCACCTTTCTGGAGTTTGGCAATGACAAAGAAATGGCTTGCTAGCCTGGTGTTTTTCCTGAGCTGGTGCGGCGCGCACCTGTCCCATGCGCAGAGCTGGCCAAGTTCTGCGGTCACGATGATCGTGGGTTTCGCGCCAGGCGGCAGCACCGACATTGCCGCCCGCGTGCTGGCCGAGCAGTTGGGCAAGAAACTCGGCCAGAACGTGGTGGTGGTCAACCGCCCTGGCGCTGCGGGGGTGGTGGGCGCCAATGCGGTGGCCATTGCCAAGCCTGACGGCCAGACCTTTTTGTTTGGCTCGGGCTCGCTGGCCTCGGCGCCCAGCCTCAACAAGTCCTTGCCCTTCGATGTGGCCAGCGATTTCTTGCCGGTCTCGCAGATCACCACGATTGCCAGCATCCTGGCGGTCCATCCTTCGGTGCCCGCGCGCACAGTCAAAGAATTCGTGGACCATGTCAAGGCCAACCCAGGCAAGCTCAACTACGGCTCGGCAGGGTCGGGCACGCTGCAGCATGTCTCGGGTGCCCTCTTCGAAAAAGCCATAGGCGGCAGCATGGTGCACATTCCCTATTCGGGTGGCGCACCGGCCAACACCGACCTGGTGGCCGGTCGCGTGCAGGCCGTGTTCGGCCCCATCGTGGAGCTGGCCCAGTTCCACAAGGCGGGCTCCATCCGTGTGCTGGGCGTGACCTCGGTCAAGCGCGCCGCCGCCATGCCCGATGTGCCCCCCATCGCTGAAGACGTTCCCGGCTACGCGATTGGCACCTGGCACGGCCTGTTCGCCCCCAAGGGCACGCCCGCTCCCATCGTCGAGCAGATGAGCCGGGCCATGGCCGCCGCGCTGGCCGAGCCTGCGGTGCGCTCTCGCCTGACCGACCTGGGCCTGGATCCGGTGGGCTCGACGCCGCCGGAGTTCAGCGCCTTTTTTCAGTCCGAGATCCTGCGCTGGCGTGAGCTGGTGAGGCTCTCCGGCGCCGTCCCGAATTAAAAGCCCCCAAGAGACCACAGCCATGAGCCCGCCTGCCCCCAGCACGTCTGCCTCCCCCTCGGCCCTGCAGGGCCTGCGCGTGATCGATCTCACTCAATTCGAAGCCGGAACCTCCTGCACCCAGTTGCTGGCCTGGTTTGGCGCCGAGGTGATCAAAATCGAGCCGCCTGTCAAGGGCGAGCAGGGCCGCTATTCAAGCACCGAACCCGGTCTGGATTCACATTACTTTCTGCAATTGAACGCCAACAAGAAGAGTGTGACCTTGAACCTCAAGTCCGAGTCGGGCAAAGCCCTGCTGCGCCGGCTGCTGGAGGTGGGCGACATCCTGGTTGAGAATTTCGCGCCTGGGGTGATGGAAAAGTTCGGCTTCGGTGTGGAGCAGGTGCGTCAGATCAATCCCCGCCTGGTGTATGCCCGCATCAAGGGCTTCGCGCCCGAGGGGCCGTATGCCAACTTTCTGGCCTTTGACCCCATCGCTCAGGCCGCCGGCGGTGCCCTGTCCATCACCGGAGAGCCAGATGGGCGGCCGCTCAAGCCCGGCCCGAATTTTGCCGATTCAGGGGCCGGCCTGCATTGCACCATTGGCATCCTCGCTGCCCTTAACCAGCGGCACAGCACCGGGCTCGGCCAGGTGGTGGAGGTGACCATGCAGGACTGCATGATCAACTTCATGCGCATTGCCTACGCCGCGCAGGCCATGTTTGACAGGGCCGCCGTGCGCACCGCCAATCAGAGCATCTTTGCCGGCACCTCGCCCAGCGAGGTCTACAAATGCAAGGGCGAGGGCCCCAACGACTACTGCTATATCTACACCACCCGGGCCGGCAACAAGCAGTGGGAGAGCGTGCTGAAGGTGATTGGCCGCGAGGACCTGCTGGGCGACGAGCGCTTTGCCAGCCCTTCGCTGCGTGCGCAGCATGCCCCGGTGATCGACGCCATGATCTCCGACTGGAGCCGCCACTTTGACAAGCGCGAAGTAATGCGCCTCATGGGCGATGCCATGGTGCCCGCCAGCGCGGTGTTTGACACCCTTGAGCTGTGGTCCGACCCTCACCTGCGCGAGCGGGGCACCTTTGTGAGCTTTGAGCATCCCAAGCGGGGCACGCTGACCATTCCAGGCAACATGATCAAGCTGTCGGACTCCCAAGTACCTGTCCAGTGCCCGCCGGAGCTGGGCCAGGCCAACGATGCCATTTATGGCGAGCTGCTGGGCCTGAGCCCGGCGCAGCTGGACGAGTTGCGGCAGGCCAAGGTGATCTGAGCCTGAGCAGGCCCAATTGACTGACCTTGAGCGCGCCCCTGCCGGCCCATCGCATCCTGCATTCGCTTGCGCGCTGGAATTTTGTGGGCAGCGGCCCCCTGGAGATCGAAGTCGAGGTGGTGGTGCTTGTCGGCCAGGAACTCAGCGGGAGCAGCCCGATCAGCCCGCAGCAGGTGGTCGCGGCGATCGCTTCGCTGCATCCGGCCCTGGAGGTGGTCTCCTCTCGCCTGCGCCAGCGGCAGTCTGTGCCTGCGCTCACGGCCTTGGCCGACCTGCAGGCCCATGGCGGCTGAGTGCTGGGGCCGCCCACCAGTGATTGGCAGTCGCTGGACCTGGCCCGCCTGGGCATGAGTTTGTTTGTTGATGGACATCAAGAGGCACAAACGGGCACCGGCGCAACCCAGGAGCGCATGTTGGTGGCGCTGAGCTGGCTGGCTGACCATGCGCGCGCACGGCAAGCCGCTGCGACCCGGTCAGGTCATCCTCACCGGCGCACGCATCCTGGCCACGCCCGTGCCCCGACCTGCGCAGCTGCGGGCCCAGGTGCATAGGTCGGCGTGCATCCCCTGGCCGGGCCGGGCAATGTCGGGCAGCACCTGCACGATCTCGCTGCGCACCATAGCCGCGCCTGCACCGCGTTTTGCGGCCAACTTCACCATGCTGTTCACCGAGCAGCCTCTTTTTGAGCGCTTTGAGCGGGCGACTGTGAGGCCGGGCAGCGCGGCATTGCCTGCATCCCCGGCCGTGAAGAAGAATTTCGCGCGGGCGTGGAAGAGGCCCTGAGCTATACCGCGGCTTGGGCCAGGGGGAACTCAGCTGCCAGGTGGGCAAGCTGCCTGCTGGCGCAGACCCGCAAGCCATGCTTCGCACCTTGTTGACCAACTTGCGCTTTACAGCCGACGCGCTTGCCCGCGTGGGCCTGCGCTTGCTCATCGCGCCCATCAACACCTTTGACATTCCGGGCTTTGCCTTCAGCCGCACCGAGCAGGCCCTGGACCTGTTGGACGAGGTGGGCGCGGGCCACACCTGGCTGGAGTACGACCTTCACCACGCCCAGCGCATGGAAGGCGAGATGGCGGCCACGCTCAGCCGCCATTTGCACCGCAGCGGCCATGTGCGGCTGGCCGACAACCCAGGCCGCCATGAACTGGGCAAGGGCGAGTTGAACAACCCTTTTTGTTCGCGAACCTGGACCGAATTGGGGACGCGGGCTGGGTGGGCTGCGAATGTAAGCACGCCACCACCCCAGAGAAGAGCTTGAGCTGCAAGGTGCGCTCAGGGCAAGCCTGTCGGCCCACCCGCTTGGCGCAGGCTGCGGGCGGCAAAGTCGGCGTACCAGGCCAGGCACTCCGGGTTGGCCATGGCGTCTTTGTTGAGCACTTTGTCGGCCGGCTGGCCCAGCAGCATTTTCTTGATGGGCAGCTCTTGTTTTTTGCCGCTCAAGGTGCGCGCAATGGCCGGGGCTTGCACGATCTCGTCGGGAATAAAGCGCGGTGACACCGCCACTCGAATGGCCTGCTTGATGCGCGCTTGCAGGCTGTCGTCGAGCTCCAAGCCGGGCCGCAGCACCACAAACAGCGGCATGTAACTGGGCCTGCCCAAAACCTCCAGGTCCACAATCAAAGAGTCCAGCACCTCGGGCAGCGCCTCAATGGCGGCGTACAGCTCGCTGGTGCCCATGCGGTGGCCATGGCGGTTGATGGTGGCGTCGCTGCGGCCATAAATGATGCCGCTGCCGCGTTCGGTGATCTTGAGCCAGTCGCCATGTCGCCAAACCCCGGGGTACATCTCAAAGTAAGAGCTGAGGTAGCGCTGCTTGCCCTCGTCGCCCCAAAAATACAGCGGCATGGACGGCAGCGGCCGGGTGCACACCAGTTCGCCCACCTCGTTGACGACGCTGCGGCCCTGCTCGTTCCAGGCCTCAACGGCGCAGCCCAGCATGCGGCACTGCATCTCGCCCGCCACCATGGGCAACTCGCGGTTGCTGCCTAAAAATGCGCCGGCCAAGTCGGTGCCGCCAGAAATATTGCACCACCACATGTCGGCCTGGCCCATGCGCTCGAACTGCTGGCTGGTCCACGCCTGCACCTCGGGCGCCAGCGGCGAGCCTGTGGTGCCCAAGGCGCGCACGCGCTTCAAAGAGGGCAGCGCGTTCAAGTCCACCCCGGCCTTCATGACGTTGGCATAAAAAGCCGCACCGGCGCCAAAAAAACTCACGCCCACCTCTGCCGCAAAGCGCCACAGGGTGGTCCAGTCGGGCGCGTCGCGGGGGCCGGCGGGGTTGCCGTCGTACAGGCAGCAGGTGCTGCCTGTGAGCAGCCCGGCCACCTGGGCGTTCCACATGATCCAGCCCGTGGAGCTGTACCAGTGGTAGCGCTCGCCCAGGCTGTTGGGCGCGTAGCTGGGCCCCAAGTCGCTGTGGAGCACCAGGTGCGCCAGGTACACCAGCACAATGCCGCCGTGGCCGTGCACCAAGGGCTTGGGCAGGCCGGTGGTGCCGCTGGAATACACAATCCACAGCGGGTGCTCAAAGGCCAGCCACAGCGGCTCAAAGGCCTGGGTTTGCGCGTCGTCGCGGTCGCAAATGGCGTCCAGCCAAGCGTCGGCCGCCAGCGCGGTGCCGCCCAGGTTGCGCAGGCCAATGACATGCGTCACGCTGGGCAGGGCCGCGCGCATCTGCGCCACCACCTCGGCGCGGTCCATGTCCTTGTGGCCATAGGTCACGCCGTCACAGGCGATCAGCACCTTGGGCGTGATTTGCGTGAACCGGTCGAGCACGGCGGGCGCACCCATGTCGGGTGCGCACACGCTCCACACCCCGCCCACGCTGGCCACGGCTAAAAAAGCCACCACGGCCGCCGGCACGTTGGGCAGGTAGGCGGCCACCCGGTCGCCTGGTTGCAGGCCCTGCGCTTGCAGGTGCAGCGCCAGCGCGGCCACCTGCTGGCGCAGCTGCGGCCAAGACAGCTCTTGGTGCTGGCCTTTTTCGTTGCGCGCAATCAAGGCCGGCTGGCCGGCCGCGTGGGCCGCATCCACGTGGCTGAACACCTGCCGGGCAAAGTTGCTTTGCGCGCCCTCAAACCAGCGGGCCTCGGGCATGGGCAGATCGCGCAGCACGCAGGCAATGGGGGTGGGCGAGTGCAGGCTAAAGTAGTCCCAGATGCTTTGCCAAAAGGCGGCCACATCGCTGACAGACCAGCGCCACAGCGCCTCAAAGCTGTCAAAGTCCAGCCCCCGCTCTTGACTCAGCCAGTCGCGGTAAAGCTGCATTTGAGGAAGGTGGGGCGGGCTGGTGTGGGGCGGTTTGCTGTGCATGGCGGCAGGTTAATGCCGGACTGTGACCTGGCCCTCAGGGTTTGCACGCATGTCCCATATTTTTGAATGCTTGTTCAATAGCCAACCATGGATACTCCCACGCGCATCAGCGGCACCAGCCCTAGGCGGGCCGTCGACCGCTCGGTGCGGCCAGACCGTCAGCACGCCATCTTGCTGGCCGCTGAAAAGCTGTTTGCGCAGCACGGCTACCGCGCCGTGTCCATCCGCCAAATTGCGCAAGAAGCTGGCGTGCCGCTGGCCTTGGTGAGCTACTACCACGGTCAAAAGCACGAGCTGTTCAAGGCCATTTTTGACCATTGGCGCCCCACTGTGGACGAGCGCCTGGCCCTGCTGGCCCAGGCCCGCCAAGGCACGCCTGGCGCCGACATGCTGGCCCGCGTGGTGCAAGCCCTGGTGCTGCCGGTGCTGCGCCTGCGCGCCAGCGTGGAGGGCGAGTACTACGCTCAGTTGGTGGCGCGCGAGCTGTTTTACCGCACGCCCGAGGCCGCCAGCGTGCTGGCCGAGCACTTTGACCCCATGGCCCATGCCTTCATTGACGGCATGCGCCTGGCCTGCCCGGGCAGCAGTCGGCCGCAAGCGGCCTGGGCCTACCAGTTCGCCATTGGCGCTTTGCTGCACCACATCAGCGACGAGCGGGTCGAGCGCCTGTCCAAGGGCAAAAACCGACCCGCCAGCCCAGCCGCCGCCGAGCTTTTGACCACCTTTATTTGCGCGGGCATGGCCGCTGTGCTGGTCCCTGCAGCTTCGCCGACCGCTCAAGTTTGACCAGCCTTCCCAACCCGCATCCACATTCATCCAAGGAGACACCACCATGAAACGACGCAATCTTTCTCACGCCCTCACTGTGCTGGCCGCGGGCCTGGCGCTGGGATCTGCCGCGCAAGCGCAGCAGGTCATCAAGCTGACTGCCGCCGCCGGCCACCCACCTGGCTTTTTATGGGTCAAGACCCTGGACGAGACCTTCATTCCCGAGGTGGACAAGCGCTTGGCCGCAGGCGGCAAATTCAAGGTGGAGTGGACCAAGGCCTTTGGCGGCACCTTGGTCAAGTTGGGCGGCGAGTCCAAAGGCATTGCCGATGGCGTGGCCGACCTGGGCATTGTCAGCACCGTGTTTGAGGCGGCCAAATTCCCGCTGCAAAACGTCTCCTACTACGCGCCCTTTGGCACCGAGAACGTGGATTTGATGTCGCGCACCGTGGCCGATCTGCAAAAAACCATTCCCGCCATGGCCGACGCCTGGACCAAAAGCAACTTGGTTTACCTGGGCGGCATGTCGCTGGACAGCTACCACATTTGGACCAAATTCCCGTTGACTCGGCTGGAGGACATGAACGGTAAAAAAATCAGCGCGCCCGGCCCGTCTGCCAACTGGGTGCGCGGCACGGGCGCGGTGGCTGTCGCCGGCACGCTCAACACCTACTACGAGGACATCAAGTCCGGCGTGTCCGATGGCGCGCTGACCTTTGTCACCGGCGCCTGGGGCGCCAAGCTGCACGAGGTGGCGCCCTATGTGACGCGCGTCAATATTGGCTCGCAGTTTGCGGGCGGCATTGCCATCAACAAGCAGCGCTTTGACAAACTGCCACCCGAGGTGCAAACCGCCATCCGCGAGGCGGGCGACGCCTGGAATGCACAGTACGCCAGGGCCCAAGGCGCGGCCGCTGCTGCGCTCATGCAAAACCTGGCGCAAGCCGGTGCCAAGGTCACCGACCTGTCCGAGACCGAGCGCAAGCGCTGGGCCGATGCCTTGTCGCCCATGGGCAAAACCTGGGCTGCCGACGCACAAAGCAAAGGCCTGCCGGGCAATGAGGTGCTCACCGGATTCAACGCTGCCCTGGTCAAGGCCGGCGCCAAAATGCCGCGCGACTGGACCAAGTAATGACAACGCCCTCTGGTCTGCCCGTGGACTCTTACGGCCAGTCCTTGCCACTGGGCCTGGACAAGGTGTTTGGCGCCATGAATGCGCTAGGTACCTTGTGGATCTTGGCACTGATGGTGCTCATTAACCTGGACGTGACAGGCCGCAACCTGTTTGCCGCGCCTGTGCGAGGCGTCACTGAAATGGTATCGATTTCCATCGTGGGTATTGTGTTTTTGCAACTGGCAGACACCTTGCGCACGGGGCGCTTTACCCGTGCCGACGTGTTGCTCGACAAGCTCAAGCGCCAGTCGCCCCAGCTGTGTGATGCATTGCAAGCGCTGTTTCATTTGGTGGGCCTGGTGCTCATGGTGGTGATCTTGCTGGCCAGCTGGGCGCCCTTGGCCGAGGCGGTGCGCATCCGCGAGTACGTGGGCGCGGTGGGAGACTTTCAGCTGCCTGTTTGGCCTGTGCGTTTGATCACCTTGCTGGGCTTGTTGGCCACCGCCGTGTGCTTTTTGCTGCTGGCCTGGCTCGATCTGCGCCGCTTGTTCCAACGCAGGAGCGCCTCATGAGTGCGGTGGCCATTGCGCTGAGCTCGCTGGTGCTCATGCTGGTGCTCATTTACGCGGGCCTGCATGTGGCCATCACCTTGGGCTTGCTCAGCTTCATTGGCGTGTGGCTCATTCGGGGCGACGCTGGCGTGGCCGCCAACCTCATGGCACAGGCGGTGAGCGACTCGATTGCCAGCCACATCTTTGGCGTGGTGCCCTTGTTTGTACTGACTGGCTTTTTGGTTGCGCGGGCGGACGTGGGCAAAGACGCTTTTGAGGTGGCCAACCAGGCTTTCAGGCGCATACGCGGCGGCTTGGGCGTGGCCACCGTGGCGGCCAACGCTGTGTTTGCGGCCATCACCGGTATTTCCATCGCATCGGCGGCTGTGTTCAGCCGCGTGGCCGTGCCGCAAATGCTGCGCTTTGGCTACCAGCCCAAGTTTGCGGTGGGTGTGGTGGCGGGCTCGTCGGTGCTGGGCATGCTGATTCCGCCCAGTTTGCTGATGATTCTGTACGGCTTTTTGTCCGAGCAGTCGGTGGGCGCCTTGTTCACGGCGGGCATCGTGCCGGGTTTGATTCTGGCCTTGGCTTTTTCACTGACCATTTTGGGCATGGCGACCTTTCGCCCGCACATGGTCTACCTCAGCGGCCAGGCCCAGCCCGTGGATGACACCGACTTGATGTCGGTGCCCCGCATGCTGTGGCTGATGTGGCCCATCGTGGCCTTGATTGGGCTGGTGCTGGGTGGCATTTACGCGGGCTTTTTCACTGCCACTGAGGCGGGCGCGGTGGGCGCCTTGCTGGCGCTGCTCATTGCCATCGGCAGACGCAAGCTCAACTGGCGGGGCTTTTGGGAGGTGCTCATAGAGACCGGCCACGTCACGGTGGCGGTGAGCTTTTTGATCATTTGCGCCAACATTTACACCCGCATGCTGGCCATGAGCGGCACGCCCCAGGCCTTGGTGTCGTGGATGGCTGCCGCTGGCCTGGGCGTGGCGGTGTTTTTGCTGGTTTATGTGCTGCTGATCTTGCTGTTGGGCACCATCATTGATTCGAGCTCCATCATGCTGATTGTGCTGCCGCTCATGCTGCCCATTGCCCAGCAGTTCGAACTCAACCTGATTTGGTTTGGCGTCATCACCGTGGTGGCCGTGGAGGTGGGCTTGCTCACGCCCCCCTTTGGGCTGAGTGTCTACGTCATCAAGAGCACGTTGGGCAACTCGGTCGACATTTCGCTGGGCGATATTTTTCGCGGTACCGCCCCTTTCACACTGACCATGTTGGCCGTGCTGGCCCTGTTGGTCGCCTTCCCATCTCTGAGCCTGGTGTTGCTGCCATGAATGCGCCCAACCCCCTTGATGGATTTAGCGTGGAGCGTTCGCAGATTCGCTACATCGGCCAAGACCTGCAGCGCCCCGAATGCATCTTGGCCGAGCGCGACGGCACCTTGTGGGCCGCCGATGCGCGTGGCGGCGTCATGCGCATTGCCGCCGACGGCACGCAGCAATTCATTGGCCAGCAGGCCGATGCGCGCTTTGCCCAAGCTGCTGCCGAGGGCAGCGAGGACTTTGAGGCCAAGTTCACCCAAGGCACGCTCCCCAACGGACTGGCCTTTGCGCGCAACGGCGACATTTTGATTTCCAACTTTGGCACCGACTTGCTCGAAGTCATGACCCGCCAGGGCCACACCCGCACCTTGTTTGACCGCATAGACGGCCAAACCATAGGCAAGGTCAACTTTGTGCTGCGAGACTCGCGCGACCGCATCTGGATCACCGTGTCCACCCGCGTCAATCCCTGGACTCAGGCAGCCTGCATCCGCGTGCGCGATGGCTACATCGCCGTGCTTGACGAGCACGGCCTGCGCGTGGTGGCCGAGGGCTTTTACTTCACCAACGAGGTGCGGCTGGACGCCCGCGAGGAGTGGCTCTACATTGCCGAGACCACCGGCCCGCACATCACCCGCATGCGCTTGCAAGAGTCGGCCAGGGGCGTCTCGCTCACCGACCGCGAGGTCTTTGGCCCCTCGCACCTGGGCGGCTTTCCCGACGGCATTGCCTTTGACGCGCACGGCAACCTGTGGTGCACCCTGGTGATGATCGATCAGCTGATTGCCCTGACCCCGCAAGGCGACAAACGCTTGTTGCTCGACGACAGCGACCCGGTGACCCGCGAAAACTTTTTGCGCCGCGCGGCCGAGCAAACCCTGAGCCCCGAAGACATGCAGCACACCCACGGCAGCATTGCCCCTTGGATGGCCAGCATCACCTTTGGTGGCGCAGACCTGCGGACCGTTTATGTGGGCAGCTTGCTGGGCCACCGCATTCCTTATTTCCGCTCACCGGTGGCAGGCCTGCCCATGGTTCACTGGTAAGCATTTTTTAACTGATTCATTGGAGAAGCCTATGCCACGCACCTTTGTGGATTTGTCCATTTACCTTGAAAACGACGTGCTCTCCGATCCGCCGGCTTTTGTGCCCAAGATCGAGTACCTCACGCACGAAACGACTGCCCCGCAAATTGCGCAGTTTTTCCCCGGCTTGCAAAAAGGCGACCTGCCCGACGGCGAAGGCTGGGCCGTGGAATTTGTGCAGCTGTGCACGCACAACGGCACGCACCTGGACGCGCCCTACCACTTTCACAGCACCATGAACAAGGCACTTGGCGAGAAAGAGCGTGCCATTGCCATTGACGAGGTGCCGCTGGAGTGGTGCTTTCAGCCCGGCGTGAAGCTGGACTTTCGCCACTGCGCAGACGGCCATGTGGTGACTGCCGCCGAGGTCGAGGCCGAGCTGGGGCGCATTGGCCACACGCTCTCGCCCTTGGAAATTGTGGTGGTCAACACCCGCGCAGGCTCGCGCTACGGCCACAGCGACTACGTGGCCTCGGGCTGCGGCATGGGTTACGAGGCCACCATGTACCTGCTCGAGCGCGGGGTGCGCCTGACCGGCACAGACGCCTGGAGCTGGGACGCGCCCTTTGTGCACACGGCGCAAAAATACGGCGCCACGCAAGACGCCTCGCTCATTTGGGAAGGCCACAAGGCCGGCCGCGACATTGGCTACTGCCACCTGGAAAAACTCCACAACTTAGAAGCCCTGCCGCCCACCGGCTTTTACATCTCGTGCTTTCCGCACAAGATACGCGGTGCCTCCGCCGGCTGGACCCGCGCCGTGGCGATTTTTGACGACGCCTTGATGGCCAGCCAAGCATGAGCCGCGCTCATCCATTGGACTTCACGCACGCGCCCGAGGCGCGCAGCTGGGTGGCCTCGGCCCAGGCGCCGGGCAGCGACTTTCCCCTGCAAAACCTGCCGCATGGCGTGTTTGCGCGCCGCACAGGCGCGGGCCTTGAGCCGGCCCGTGGTGGTGTGGCCATTGGCGATGAGGTGCTGGACCTGGCGCAGCTGGCTGCGCTCGGCCTGCTCGACGGCCTGGCCCAAGAGGCCTGCATGGCCGCCTCGCAGTCCACGCTCAATGGCCTCATGGCCATGGGCCAGCCGGCCTGGCGGGCGCTGCGCCACGGCCTGCACCGCCTGCTCTGTGATGACGCCGACCCTTTGGTGCAGCGCTCGCTCAGTGCTTGCCTGCTGCCGCAGCGCGAGGTGCAGATGCGGCTGCCTGTGGAGGTGCGCAACTACACCGACTTTTACACCTCGGTCCACCACGCGCAAAACGTGGGGCGCGTGATTCGCCCTGACGACCCGCTCACGCCCAACTTCAAGTGGCTGCCGCTGGCCTACCACGGCCGCGCCTCCAGTGTGGTGGTCAGCGGCACGCCTTTCAAGCGCCCGCGCGGCCAAGCCATGGCGCCTGGCGCGCAAGCGCCTGTCTACGGTGCCTGTAAACGCCTGGACTTTGAGCTGGAAATGGGCTTTTTTGTGGGGCCGGGCAATGCCATGGGCGAGCCTGTGGCGCTGGGGCAGGTGCGCTCGCATGTGTTTGGCATGTGTTTGCTCAACGACTGGTCGGCCCGCGACCACCAGTTTTGGGAAATGGCGCCCTTGGGCCCGTTTTTGGGCAAGAATTTTTGCACCAGCATCTCACCCTGGGTGGTCACCATGGAGGCGCTGGTGCCCTACCGCCTGCCCTTTGAGCGCCCCGCGGGCGACCCGCAGCCGCTGTCCTACCTGGACGACCCGGCAGACCGGGCTGAGGGCAGCTTGGACATTGAGCTGGAGGTGCTGCTGCAAAGCGCGCGCCACCGCGAGCGCCAGCTGGCGGGCGACGTGATCACCGCCACCAACTTTCGCCACCAGTACTGGACCATTGGGCAAATGCTGACCCAGCACACGGTGGGCGGCTGCAACCTGCAAAGCGGCGATTTGCTGGGCACCGGCACCATCTCTGGCCCCACGGCCGGCGAGGCCGGCGCTCTGGTGGAGCTCAGCCGGGGCGGCAGCCAGGATGTTCCGCTGCCCTCCAGCGGCGAAGTGCGGCGCTTTTTAGAAGACGGCGACCGTGTGGTCTTGCGCGCTTGGTGCGCCAAGCCGGGCGCAGCGCGCATAGGCTTTGGGGTTTGCAGCGGTGAGGTGCTGTCGGCGCCGCAGGGATGAATGTGGATGCGGCGCTCGAGCAGCTGCGCCTCAGACCGCGAGTGCCTCAATGCCCTTTTTCTCGATGATTTGAAGCAGCTTGGCTGCGGCACCAGCAGGGAGTTTCCCCGAGGCGGGAGACTCCCACTTCTGTACCGTCGATGTGCTCACATTGAGCAAGCCTGCAAACACGGCTTGGCTCATCTTCGCCTTCTTGATGCGTATCTGTGCGACACGCTCAGGCGTATAGGCCGGGGGCGTTGAAGACAGCGCCTTGATGCGGCCCAGGTCGTGTGCGGTCAGCAGTTCGTGCTTGTTCAGCAGCGCAGCCATCTCGACCAACTCTGTGGAGACGCGATCAGTTTTTTTGGCAGTCATGGCAAATTTCTTTCAACACACCATCTTGAATCTCAATCCGGCTATAGCCCCTACCGCCTACGCGCATGGACAGACGCTGGCCCAAGGCTCAATAGCGCGGCGGCTGCGACAGCTCGTCAAACAACTCGCGGTACAGCCGCCAGCGGTTGGCGGTGATGCGGCTGGGCCGGCCCTGCACCTGCGCCTCGGTGATCACGCCGCAGCCCGGCTCATGCAGGTGCGTGCAGTTGTGAAAGCGGCAGGCCTGCGCATGCGCGCGCACATCGGGCATGAGTTGGGCCAGTTGCATGGGCGGGATGTGGTGCAGGCCAAACTCCTGAAAGCCGGGCGAGTCAATCAAGGCGCTTTGGCGCGACTCGTCCAGCCAGTACAGCGTGGTGCTGGTGGTGGTGTGCTTGCCGGAGTTGAGGGCTTGTGAAATCTCGGCCGTGAGCACCCGCGCGCTGGGCACCAGGCTGTTGACCAAGCTGCTCTTGCCTGCGCCCGAGGGGCCGAGCACCAGCGTGGTTTTGCCCTGCAGGCGCGCGGGCAAGTCGGCCAGGGCTTGGTGGCTTGGGTCGCCCTCGGCTTCGTTGGGTTTGACGGCCAGCGCCAGCACCTCATAGCCCATGTCGCGGTAGTTGCTCAAGCGCGCCCAGGCCCGCTCAAAGGGCACGGTGAGGTCGCGCTTGTTTAATGCAATCAGGGGCTTGATGCGCTCGGCCTCGGCTGCCACCAGTGCGCGCGTGAGCTGGCTTTCAGAAAACTCAGGCTCAGCCGCAATCAATATGAGCACCTGGTCCAAATTGGCCGCAAAGGACTTGGTGCGCAATTCGTCTTGGCGGTAAAACAGGTTGCGCCTGTCGGTGACGCGCTCTATGGTGCCTTCGTCTTCCGAGGGCAGCCACTGCACGCGGTCGCCCACCACAGCCTGGTTTTTCTTGCCGCGCGGGTGGCACAGGCGGCGCTCACCGTCGGGGGATTCCACCAGCACATGGCGGCCAAAGCTGGCAATCACCAAGCCGTCCCGACGCAAATCTGGGCCGGCTGCCAGTTGTGGCCCAAGGCCTTTGGGGCGGCCTTTCAATCGAGCAAGGCGTCGACCTTGGCGGCGCAGAAAAAGTCACTCACCGAGATGCCTTGCACGTCGTGCGTGTTGAACCGCACCGTGCATTGCGCGTAACTCACCTTCAGGTCGGGGTGGTGGTCTTCGATGTTGGCCATGTGCGCCACGGCATTGACAAAGCTCATGGTGGCGTGGAAATTGGCAAAGCTGAAGGTTTTCTCCAGCGCGCCGTCGATCAGGCGCCAGCCTTGGGGCCGCTCGCCGTTCAGCGCTGTCAGCTGCGTGACCAACTCGGTGGGGCCGAGGGCACGGCGGTTTTGGTGAACAGTGCGTGTCATGCGGCGCCTTGCAAGCGGGCCAGCCGTTCAGAGGCCGGGGGGTGCGAATAATAAAAGCGCGCGTACACCGGGTCTGGCGTCAAGGTGCTGGCGTTGTCTTTGTAGAGCTTGAGGAGAGCGCTGGAGAGGTCTTGCCCGCTGGCCTGCTGGCAGGCATAAGCGTCGGCCTGGAACTCGTGCTTGCGCGACAGCCGCGCCGACAGCGGCGAGACAAAGTAGCTGAACACGGGCACGGCCATCAAAAACAAGAGCAAGGCCAGCGCATCGTTGGGCGCGGCCAGCTGCGGCCGCACGCCCAGGCCGGTGTAAAACCACAGCTGCTGCGACAGCCAGCCCAGCAGGGCAAACCCCCCTAAGCTGACTGCAAACATCATGACGATGCGCTGAATGATGTGCTTGTGCTTGAAGTGGCCCAGCTCGTGGGCCAGCACGGCGTCCACCTCGCCCGGGTTCAGTTGCTTGAGCAGGGTGTCGTAAAACACCACGCGCTTGGCCGCGCCAAAACCGGTGAAGTAGGCGTTCGCATGGGCCGAGCGGCGGCTGCCGTCCATCACAAACAGTCCCTTGGCTGCAAAGCCGCAGCGCTGCATGAGCGCCGTGACGCGCTCGCGCAGGGCTTCGTCGTCGAGTGGTTTGAATTTGTTGAACATAGGCGCAATCACGGTGGGGTAGAGCACCAGCACCAAGAGGTTAAAGCCCATCCACACGGCCCAGGCCCACAGCCACCACAGCGCGCCAGCCGCACCCATGAGCCACACAATGAGCGCGGCAATCGGCAGCCCAATGACCGCGGCCAGCACCAGGCCTTTGGCCAAGTCGGCGACCCACAGGCCAGGCGTGATTTTGTTAAAGCCAAAGCGCTCTTCCAGCCCAAAGGTGGCGTAGAGGCTGAGCGGCAGGTCGATCAAGCCGCCAATCAGGGCAAATGCGGCCAGCAGGGCCAACTGAGCCCACAAGGGGTTGTTGGCCGCCCAGCTGGCGCTTTGAATCAGCTGGTTGAGCGCATCAAGCCCGCCCAGCAAGGTCCAGCCCAGCAGCACGGCCGTGCCCAGCGCCAGCTCCAACATACCCAGCTTGGACTTGGCCAGGGTGTAGTCGGCCGCTTTTTGGTGGGCTTGCAGCGTCACCGTGCTGGCAAACGCAGCAGGAACTTGGGCCCGGTGCTGGGCCACATGTTTGACTTGGCGCGCGCTCAGGTAGAGCTTGGCCAACACGCCCAGCAACAAGGCGGCGCAGAACAAGAGGGTGAAAGCAAAGGTGAGGTCTTGCATGCGAGGAAGTTTAGGTGATCGGTCAAAATCAGCCCATGCCCGACACACAAGCCCCCCCCACCGTCCTTGCCAAATCCGACCAAAACCTGGTGTGGCTCGATTGCGAAATGACCGGCCTGGACCCCGACAAAGAGCGCCTGATTGAAATTGCCATCGTCATCACCGGCCCGCATCTCACGCCGCGCATTGAAGGCCCGGTGCTGGTCATCCACCAGAGCGATGCCCTCTTGGGCGCCATGGACGCCTGGAACAAAGGCACACACGGCCGCAGCGGCCTGATTGACAAGGTCAAGGCCAGCACAGTCAGCGATGCCGAAGCCGAAAAGCTCATTCTTGAGTTCATCACCCGCTACGTGCCCAAAGGCGCCTCGCCCCTGTGCGGCAACACCATCAGCCAGGACAGGCGTTTTTTAGTCAAGTACATGCCCAAGCTGGAGGCGTATTTGCACTACCGCAACCTGGACGTGAGCACGCTCAAAGAGCTGGCCAAACGCTGGCGGCCCGATGTGTACAGCGGCTTTCGCAAAGCCCAAAAACACACGGCGCTGGCCGATGTGCACGAGTCGATTGACGAGCTGATCCACTACCGCACGCATTTTTTGCGTGACAAGCCAGCCGCTCCCCTGTAGGAGCCGGCCTGCCGGCGAATCGTCGCGTGAGGTGCTTTTCCAGCGCTCACCACCTGCATCTTGTCTGATGCAGCCTCACTCGTCCGCTGACGCACTCCAGCGTCGGTCCCAGGCTTTGCTCAAATCGCGGCGGTCGCGTTTGGTGGGGCGGCCGTGGGCCATGCTGTCGGCGGGCTCGGGGTGCAGGCGCTGCATTTCTTGCAACTGGGCCCGCAACGCCAGGCTCTCATGCGTTTCTTCGTAGAGCTGCTGGGCCACCGGAGCCGAGCCGCGCTGCATGGACAAGCCCCGCACTACAACCGTGCGCGGCATGCGAGCCTGTTGCAACTTGACCCTGTCTCCCGCCTTCACGTCATGGGCGGGTTTGACGTTCTGGCCATTGATCTGCACCCGGCCTTTGTCCAGTTCCTCAGTGGCCAGCGACCGAGTTTTGAAAAATCGGGCGGCCCAAAGCCACTTGTCTATGCGCATTTTGTCCATGACGCTGATTATTCGGAGGACTTCAAGGGGGCGTGCAAGTGAACAGAAACAGCCACGGTCAGCGCTCGGCCCCCATGTCCCGCGCGGCTTGGCGGCTGTGTGTCAAGGCGGCGGCGTCTGGCGCGGCCCGCGTGTCCCAGCCGGCCATGTGCTGCTCACACACATCGGCCAGCGCATCCACCCAAGCCGGTTGGTCGTTCAGGCAGGGGATGTAGTGGAACTGCTCGCCACCGGCGTGCATGAAAGCTTCCCGGGCTTCGTCGCTGATTTCTTCCAGCGTCTCCAGGCAGTCAGAGGTAAAACCCGGGCACATCACGTCCACCCGCTTGGTGCCCGCCTGGGCCATGGCTATAAGCGTGGGCTCGGTGTAGGGTTCTAGCCACTTGGCCTTGCCAAAGCGCGACTGAAAGGTGACGGTGTATTGGTCTTTGGTCAGCTCCAAGGCCTGGGCCACCAAACGGCCTGTTTTATGGCACTCGCAGTGGTAGGGGTCGCCCAAGGCCAGAGTGCGCGCAGGCACGCCGTGAAAGCTCATCACCAACTGGTCGGGCCGGCCGTGGGTTTGCCAATGCGCGCGAACGCTACCCGCCAACGCAGCAATGTAGCCCGCTTGGTCGTGGTAATGGTTGACAAAACGGAACTCTGGCAGGCGCCTGGCCTTTTGTGCCCAGGCGTAGACCGCATCGAACACGCTGGCCGTGGTGGTGCCGCTGTAATGGGGGTAAGCGGGCACCACCAACACACGTTCCACGCCTTGGGCCTTGAGCTCTTCAATTTGCGAGGCCACCGAGGGATTGCCGTAGCGCATGGCGTAACGCACCTGCACATGGTGACCGCGCTGCTGGAGCACCTGGCCCAGCAGTGTGGCTTGGGCCTGGGTCCAAACCTTCAAGGGCGAGCCTTGCGCGGTCCAGATGCTGGCGTACTTGGCGGCCGATTTTTTGGGCCGCACCCGCAAAATGATGCCGTGCAGGATCAGCATCCAAATGGGCTTGGGAATTTCCACCACGCGGTGGTCGCTTAAAAATTCGGCCAGGTAGCGCCTCAGGGCAGGAGCCGTGGGCGCGTCTGGGGTACCTAAATTGCAGTACAACACCGCAGTGCGTGCGCCATGGGCGGGCGCAGTTCCGTGGGTGTAAGTGGGTTCGGTCGAAAACGGCATGGTGCGTTATTCTCCCGCACCATGCTTGACCGAACCAAAGTCCGGGCCATTTCTTTGGACTTGGACGACACCCTCTGGCCCATTTGGCCCACCATTGCCCGTGCTGAAACCGCCTTGCAAGGCTGGCTGAGCGCCCGCGCGCCCGCCACTGCGGCCCTGATGACCGACCCTGCGGTGCGCCACGCGCTGCGCGAGCAAGCGCAGCTCTTGCACCCGGCCATCGGCCACCAGCTCAGCGCCCTGCGCACTGAAATGATCCGCCTGGCCCTGGCCCGCTGCGCCGAAGACCTGGCCCTGGCCGAGCCGGCCTACGAGGTGTTTTTTGAGGCCCGCCTGCAGGTGGACTTGTTCGACGACGCCTTGCCCGCCCTCACGGCCTTGGCCGCCCGCTACCCGCTGGTGGCCTTGTCCAACGGCAATGCCGACGTGAACCGCATGGGGCTGGGCCATTTTTTCAGCGCCAGCCTGAGCGCCGAGCGCCTGGGTTTTGGCAAGCCCGATGCGCGCATTTTTGAGGCGGCCGCATTGGCCGTGGGCGTGCAGGCCCACGAGGTGCTGCACATCGGCGATGACGCCGCGCTCGACGTGCTGGGCGCGCTGGCCTCTGGCATGCAGACCGTGTGGGTCAACCGCGAAGACCACCTCTGGACCCACGATGCCAGGCCTCACGAGACAGTGACCCGCCTGGACGAATTGCCCCCTTTGTTGTTTGACCTTGGCTGAACCCCCTGAAGGAGACTTGAATGAGCTTGAAGATTTACGGCATAGCTGCCTCCCGCGCTGGGCGGCCCCTGTGGGTGGCCCATGAACTGGGCCTGAGTTACGAGCACATTCCCACGCCCTATGCGGGCGGTGCCACGCGCACGCCGGACTTTCTCAAGCTCAACCCCAACGGTCACATTCCGGTGGTGGACGACCACGGCGTCATCGTCTGGGAGTCCATGGCCTGCGCGCTTTACCTGGCGCAGCGCTACCCGCTCGCCGGCGGCGGCAGCTTGGCAGGCAACACCCCGGCGGAGCAGGCCGATGTGTTGCGCTGGACCTTTTGGGCCGTGACCGAATGCGAAAAAGACGCGCTCGCGGTGCTCATGCACACGGCCGTGATGCCCGAAGACAGGCGCAAGCCCGAACTCGCCCAAGAAGCCGGCGCCCGCCTGCAGGTGCCGCTGGCGGTGCTGGAGCAGCATTTGTCTGATGGCCGTCCCCACTTGGCGGGCGAGCGCTTCACGGTGGCCGATGTGTGCGTGGCCAGCGTGCTAGGCTGGCTCCAGCCCGTGCCCGCCTTGCTGGCCGACAAGCCTCTGGTGGCCGCATGGCTAAAGCGCTGCTTGTCGCGCGAGGCACACAAGCAGGCGAGGGCGCTGGGCCGCAAGGCTTGAGGTCTTGTCTTTCAAGTGACCCCGATTTACTCCCTCCCCCTCTGGGGGAGGGCTGGGGTGGGGGCACCGCGTGGCACTGCCGTTGCCTCACACGCGCCCCTCTCCCCAGCCCTCTCCCCAAGGGGGCGAGGGAGCCAAGCCGGGCCCCAGGATTCACTCCCTCCCCCTCAAGGGGAGGGTCGGGGTGGGGGCACCGCGTGGCATCACCGTTTCCTCACACGTGCCCCTCTCCCCAGCCCTCTCCCCAAGGGGGCGAGGGAGCCAAGCCGGGCCCCTGAATTCACTCCCTCCCCCTCTGGGGGAGGGCCGGGGTGGGGTCACCGCGTGGCATCACCGTTTCCTCATGCGCACGCATTTCAGCGTCTGTTTTCAGTGTGAGTTGGCCTGTCAACGCTGCTTCGGTTGAACTTTTACCCGTTGCCAGCCATCGATCGCCGGCAGGCCAGTTCCTACAAAGGCAAGCCCCGGGCCGCCGCCAACCCCGAGCGCACTGCCCCTTCCAGCGTGGCCGGGTAGGGTCCTGCCACGTAATCCCCACACACCAGCAGCCGATCCTCGCCTGCCAGCGGCTGCATACCCGGCCTGAGCAAGCCGGGAGTGCAGGCAAAGGTGGCGCGCTTTTCCACCACGGTGCTGATCACCTCCAGCCCCGTCAAACCCAGCTGCGTCTGCGCCTGGGCCAGCACCGCGTGGGCCAAAGCCGCCCGCTCGCCGGTGCTGGCGCTCACCACAAAGGCCAGCAAGCCAGCCGGGCCGCCCAGTTGACCCCGGTCGAACACAAATTGGGCCGGGTTGGCGCTGTCTGCGTGCAGCGCCAGCATGGCCAGTGGCAGGCGGGCCTGGGGCGCCCAGGCGTAGACCGTGACAATGGCCTCGTGCTGCAGGGCCACGGCTGCTTGCACCCAGGCAGAGCTGCCCGCCAGCGGCTGCAGCAACCGAGCCGCCTCGGTGGCCGGGCAGGCCAGCAGCACGGCGTCTGCATGCAGCGTTTGGCCTTGAGTGAGCAGCGTCCAGCCGGCCGCCGAGCGTGACAAGCCTTGCACACGCGCGCCCAGTTGACATTCTTGCCCCTGCGCTTGCAGCCAAGCCACGGCCGCGTCGGGCAGCAGGGCCGACAAATCAGTCAGCGGCAGCAACAGGTCGGCGCCGCCAGCCTTGCCAAACAGCGCGTCTTTCATCACCCGCAAAAAAACTTGGCCGCTGGCGCGCTCGGCCGGGGTGTTCAGGGCCGACACGCACAGCGGCTCTATGAGGCTGTCAAACACGGTGGCGCTCAAGCCCTGGCACAGGCGGGCCACGCTCCAGTCGGCGGGGCAGTCAAAGCCTGCGCGTTGCCAGCCCATGGCGCACTGCAAAAGCGAGAGCTTGTCCCGCCAGCGCCAGCCTTTGGCCGCCAGCACACCGGCCAGCACAGCCAGGCGGGGCGGCCAGCCCGCTGGCATGGCCAGGCCCGCGCCATCGGGCGTGCGCAGGGCCAGCGGCAGCCGCCGCAGGTGCTGCTCAGGCGCTACGCCCAGCTCGCGCATGAGTAGCAGGCAATCGCGGTAAGCGCCTATGAGAATGTGTTGGCCGTTGTCCAGCACCCAGGCGGTGCCAGCGTCTAGGCTTTGGCCCGCGTGCGCGATGTTGAACCTTCTGGCCCGGCCGCCGACTTGGCGGGCGGCTTCCAGCAGCACCACCTGGTGGCCCTGTCGCCTGGCCTCTACGGCGGCAGCGCAGCCGGCCCAGCCCGCGCCCACCACAGCTACGCGCATGGCAGCGCGTTCACCCCACGCGGCCCAAGGCCTGCGTTTTCCAGGCCAGCCAGAACTTGCGCAGCGGCGTGA
Organism: Polaromonas sp. YR568; assembly: GCA_945878995.1. Lineage (GTDB taxonomy): Bacteria > Pseudomonadota > Gammaproteobacteria > Burkholderiales > Burkholderiaceae_C > Polaromonas. Next base: position 48,846 of record CAMCUN010000015.1, read on the forward strand.
GGCTCACGCGCTGGTGCAGCACCTGGTAGCCGTCGGCCTGGATTTCGCGCAGCAAGGTGCGGTAGATGCTGGCCATCATCAGGCCGGGCTTTTGCGCGCGCCTGTCTTCGGTGGGCAGCAGGGCCAGGGCTTCGTCGTAGAGCGCCAAAGCGCGCTCGGTTTGGAATTGCATGAGCGCCGTAAAGCGCTCTGAATACTGGCGCTTGATCAGCTCGTGCGCCTTCACGTCAAACTGCTGCAGCTCAGAAATCGGCAGGTAAATGCGGCCGCGCAGCGCGTCTTCGCCCACGTCGCGGATGATGTTGGTCAGCTGAAAGGCCAGCCCCATTTTGTGCGCGTAGGCGGTGGTGGCCTCTTGGGTTTGCCCAAAAATGCGCGCCGCCACCTCGCCCACAATGCCCGCCACCAAGTGGCAGTAGCGGCTGAGGTCGGGCAGGTCCAGGTAGCGGCTTTGCGTGAGGTCCATCTGGCAGCCCTCAATGACGGCCTCCAGGTGCGCCGCCGTGATGCCGTAAACAGGCGCCAAAGGCATGAGCGCCTGCATCACCGGGTGGCTGGGCTGGCCCGCAAAAGCGCTGTGCACCTCGCGTCGCCACCAAGCCAGCTTGGTTTGGGCCACCTGCGCGTCGCTGATCTCGTCGACCACGTCATCGACCTCACGGCAAAACGCATAAAAAGCCGTGATGGCCGCGCGCCGCTCGCGAGGCAGGAATAAAAAGGCGTAATAAAAGCTGCTGCCCGAGGCGGCGGCTTTTTGCTGGACGTATTGCTCAGGCGTCATGGCGCGCATTGTCGCTGCAAGCTCAAGCGGTTTGTGGGCGGTGGTTTTCATGTGCTTTTTTGGCAGGCGCTATGCGTGCCGCCGTGGGCGGGCGGGTGTCCTTCACCCACCCTGGCTGCTCTGCGTTTGTGTTGCTCGATGGTCGGCCCTGCAGCATTTGCATTTCAAGTCCCAGCCGTGGACTATTCACTGAAAAATAAAATGGGGTGCCCTCTCAGTCCCACCGCGAAAAGGTGTCCAACAAACGGGCCGGCTGAGCCGGCTTGCGGCCCTTATCACGCAAGGCGTCATGGCTCCGGGATTTCAGACAATTACTTCACTTGTTGCACTTAATGCACTTGTACGCGCTATAGTCAGGGTCAGAACACCCAGGCCACTGCAAGGACCAACCCATGACCACGACACTGGACCAAGACCGCTTGGTCCCGCCCCCACTGACTGAGGAAGAAAAGGAAATGGTTCGTGCGGCAGAGCGGCTGATCATGACCAGTCTGCACCACTCGCTCGCCGCCACCATCACCATTCAAAGTAATGACGGATCCTGCCCCAGCGTTCCAGTTCCGCCCCAAATCCTGAAGGTGCTGGGACAGGCCCTGGGCAAGATGGTGCGCCGTGAACCCATCGTCCTGATGCACGAAAAGCAGGAGTTCACCACCGTCGAAGCGGCCAACTACCTCAATGTCTCCAGGCCCTTCGTGATCAAGGAAATCGAAAGCGGCAACCTGCCCCATCGAATGGTCGGAACACATAGACGCATTCTTTTTGAGGACCTGGCCATGTATGCGGCCAGGATGCAGGCCAAGCGAAACGAGGCGCTGGACAAAATGGCGGCGAACGCACGGGAACTGGGCCTGGATGACTGAGCCATGGCGGGGCATGTGCGCTACACGGTTTTGCTGGATGCCAACGCTGGTGGCCTGGACGCGGTAGGCATGTCTGCTTGCCTGGGCATGCTGGATTCAACGCAAATCATTCCTTTTTTCTGTACTGTTGACACCGTTATCGGTACCTTAAAAGGTGTTTTATGAACGTCATCACTGTGGCTCAAATCAAGCGCCGCGGTTTCGCGGCGCTGGACGCAGCGCTGGCCCACGGGCCGGTGCATTTGATGAAGCGCAACCGCCCCATCGCGGTGCTCTTGAGCACGGCTGACTATGAGGACTTGTTGCTCAAGGCCAAGCGCAACCAAGCACCTGCGTCCCATGGTTTGAGCCAACTTCTTGCGCAGGATGCCGACGTCGGTGGCCTGGACGAGGAGGGTCTGAAGGCTCGCTTGGCTGGACTGAACGGCGACTGGGGTGATCGGTGAGGCTGTTCTTGGACGCCTGTGCGCTGATTGACCGGTTTGAAGGAGCCGTGAAATTCCGCACTGCCGCCATGGAACTGATGGCGCAACGGAGCGCCTAGCAGACCAACGTTGAACTGGCGGTGTCGCGTATGTCCGTGCTGGAGTGACGCGTCAAGCCTTTGCGGGAAGGCAATGTGGCGCTGTTGAAGCGATATGACGATTTTTTTGCAAGTGTGCGCATCGTGGAACTCAGTGCCGCAGTGGTGGACGCCGCCACGCTCTTGCGTGCACGTGATGGCCTCAAAACCCCCGACGCTTTGCAAGCGGCCAGTGCGTTGGTGGCTTCAGAGCGCCCTGTGTTTGTCACCGCTGATGCGGGCTTTGCCAAGGTGTCCGGGTTGGATGTGCGGCTGATCACAGTGCGGTGACTGGCATGCGCTTCAAGGCGATTGGCGGGCAGCATCTGTGGCAGTGGAGCGATCCCATGGCTACCAACTCTGTGCCCATGCGCGAGTTGCAGAAGAAAGGGCACAAACTGCGGCCATGAAAGGGCTGCGCTACTTTATGCAGTGCTGAGCATGGTCCTGCTGCGGGTGTCATGCGGGAGCTTGAGCCTGATTCGCCACCCTTAGGCTGGCCCTTGGTGTTTTGGCCATGGAGTTCTAAAATGTAGGCTCATTTGTACATACGAAGTGAATGATGAAACACCAATCTTTCAGCGGAAAAAGCACCTCCATCGGTAATTCCAATGGTTTCAGGTTTGACGCAGCGCTGTTCAAGGCCAATCCCGAGTTTTTTGGCGAAGTGCGTGCCACTGTGTTGGCACCAGGGCAGATGCTGGTGTCGGTCGTGCCCACGGGTGCGCCGGTGCCAGAGCTTCAGGACCCAGAGTTCAACCCCGTGATGCAGGCGTTTTTGAGTTTTCTGGAAGGCCAGATGACTGCGCACCCGGAGCTGATTGAGCCGGTGACCGAGGCCCAGATGGCCCACATCGCCTCCTTGGTCGAGGGCGTGGAGCCCGATTGATGCAAAAAAACGGCTGGAACCTGTTTCAGTTCAAACCGTTTGCGCAGCGGCTGCAAGCGTTGACGCAAGATGTGTCTCGCCTGGCCCAGGCCGACCCCACTGGCTACAAGCAGCACCCCAAGACCAAGCTGCTGGCGTCCGTTTACCAGTCAATGACTGTGACTGTGCCCACCAACCCCGCCGACCCGGTGTTTCGGCTCGGGCACACCCTGGGCAAGAGCCATGGCAACTGGCGGCGTGTGAAAAAGGGTCTGCCCCAGCGCTATCGGCTGTTCTTCATGTTTGCCTCCAACCCATTGGCCGTGGTCATCTACGTTTGGCTGAACGATGAGGACAGCCTTCGCAAGGAAGGTAGCCGCACCGATGTGTACCAAGTGTTCAAACGCATGCTGGAGCGCGGCGAGGTGCCTTCATCCCTAGAAGAGCTCATCCAAGCAAGCATGGCTCCCGCCTCCTAAGTCCAAGCCCCCTCACACCCCCCGCGCCAGCACCGGAAACAGCTTGTGCAGCCCATCGGCCATCACCTCCACCGCCAGCGCCGCCAAGATCAAGCCCATCAGCCGGGTCATGACGTTGATGCCGGTTTTGCCCAGAATGCGGGCAATCGGGGTGGCCAGTGAAAAGCACAAGGCGGTGGCCAAGGCGATGACCACACCGTAGCCCACCAGGGTGCCCAGTTGGGCGAAGTCCTTGGCTTTTTCAGCATAAATCACCACGGTGGACATGGTGGCCGGGCCTGTGAGCAGGGGAATGGTCAGCGGCACCACGGCGATGCTGGCACCCATGGCGGCTTTGTCCTCGGCGTCTTGCACCTCGTCGGCGTTGGCGCGGGCTTCGGCGGGCTGGGCTTGGAGCATGGACAAAGCAGAGGTCAGCAGCAGCATGCCGCCACCGACTTGAAAGCTGGCCAGCGAAATGCCAAAAAACTCAAGGATTTGCAGGCCCAGCAAAGCGCTGGCCGCGATCACCACAAAAGCTGAACAAGACGACACCCAAATTGTTCTTTGGCGTTGGGCCGGGCTGAAACCCTGGGTGTAGTGGATGAAAAACGGGACGATGGCCAAGGGGTTGACGATGGCCAGCAAGGTGACGAGTGGTTTGAAGTCCATGGGGCCATTGTGCAAAAAACGCATGGCGACATTTGTTCAATGGGTCCACCGCATTTCATACCGCGGCCATGCAATCCCATATTCATGGCATGTGCCTTTTCTTGCAACGGCTCAGCATTGGCCTGTGGCTGCTGACTCATTGGCAGCTCCAACCCCAGCCTAAGGAATGTACCCATGAACACGGCCATCTGCCCCCACTTCTTGCATGCCGCCCGCCCCCAAGCCTGCCATGGTCTTGCGCCGGGCTGGCTGTCTACCCTGATCCAGTCCACCCGCATCGCTTGGCGCAGCCTGCTGCTGGCAGGGGCTTTGTTCCTGGCTGGGGTGGGTCAGGCGGTGGCGGCACCCGAATGGATGCAAGTCGGTCATGTCAGAAACGCGGGCGTCTGCGCGCCCCATGAAACAGGCTTGGGTGACACCGACCTGCTTGCCTTTCATCCCTTCTCGAATTACATGGTGGGTGACGACGTGGTTCAGCGCTTGCGCATACAGCGCAACAGCACAGTGGCCATTCGGCTGATTGGGCACGGCGCAGACCTGGCCAACCGCGTGAGCATGAATGTGAAGGAGGGGCTTTCGGCGAGCATCACGGGCAAAGGGCTTCACTGGCACCAACCCCGCTCGTCGGGGCCGGTGGGGTTTGTGGAAATCACCTTGCGCGCCACCCGCAGCCTGGAGTTGAACACGCGGTCTTTGTATGTGCATTGGCCATGGCCTATGGGCAGCCAGCGAATTGCCTTGCGGCTGGTGGAGCGCTGTGATGTTGGCGAGCCTGTGGCCATCGCACCCGTGCCCAGCCGTTGCTTTGGGGCCGTGGGCATGCAGTGCGGCCTGCCCGTGGGCGGGCTGAATGTGGCGGCCGTGTGCACCTCTGGGCGCTGCCACTACAACGGCGGCAGCCTGATCCACGACAAGTGCTGTGCCACGGCGCCCTATGGACATGCCTGTGGCGGTGCGGAAACCTTTGTGTCGGGTGAACAAAAGTGCAGGCCGGAAATGGACCGTGCCGTAGCGATGACGGCTGCTAACCGGAGTTGGATTCGGGAAACAGACTTCAACTTATTGAACACCACCGGCGAGTGGGACCGTGCCGCTGTGTGCGCGCCCACGGGCACCATCGTGGACAGGGGTGACCGGTCCAAATGCTGCGCCAACATGGGTGTTGCGCCTAGTGCGCCCACCGATTCAGAGCGGCTTGCCGCGCACAACAACCCCACTGTGATGGGCTACATAAGCCCGGGTCCAGGGCAGCGGCCCGTCCAGCCCGCCTCGCATGTGTGTGAGTAAGCCCCTGGCCTGATCAATAAAACCTACCCGCAGCCCTGCCGGGCAACCCCAGTTGCCGAGTTGCCGGGCTGTCGCTGGCAGTGTCAGCGCCCATGCGCTGCACCCTTGAGGATAAGTTTGAAGATGAGCAGAGCTGAGAGCGGCCCGGCGGACCGCTCAAGCCCTTAAATGCTGACGCTCATCAGCTCCGTCAGGGCGCCCAGCGTCACCCGCACCACCGTCGATGACCGTGCCGGCATGGGCCCAGATGCGGTTTGGGCGAGCTCCAAGGTGATGATCAAGACGTTGGCGCTTAAGCATGCTTTGAAGCAGCGCTGCGCAAAGCAGCACAGCGAGCCCGGCAGTGGGCAGCCAGGCAAGCGCGGTGCAAAGCCGTGGCTTTATTGCAGGGCGCGGGTCGTCGTGATCGAGCTGGGACTGAACCCTTGGCCTCCGCCGACCGTTTCGCCATGGGCATAGGCGTCGCTGAAGTCATACACCGGGTTGGTGTCGTCGTTGTAGTCATACACCGGGTTGGTGTTGTTGCTGCCCTTGTTGGCGACATTAGAGAAGCTGCCCTGACCAGTTCCACCGCCTGCACAGGCTGCAAGGGTGAAAAATAAGGCAATCAGCGTGAAGGGTTTGAATAATGAGGTCATGATGAAAATGGTGGGTGTGGATGGAGGATTAATCTGAAGATGAGCAGAGCTGAGAGCGGCCCGACGGACCGCTCAAGCCCTTAAATGCTGACGCTGATCTGCTCCGTCAGGGCGCCCAGCGTCACCCGCACCACTGTCGATGTCCGTGCCGGCAGGGGTTCGGATGCGTTTTGAGTGCGTTCCAAAGTGATGATCAACACATTGGCATTGAGCCCCGAGTCGGGGAGGTCCTTTTTTTCCGTTTTGATAGTCAGTTGCGGCGAGTCCACCGTGACCTCGGCCGGCGCAGTCTTGGTCACGTCCTTGCCAGTGGCGCTGAACACCCGGACCTCGATGGTGGCCGTGCGCTTGCCTGGTTCGGCACTCACTGGTGGCGTGGCAGCAGGGTCAGCCACCACCGGCGCCGTTTCTGTGAACTTTGTGAGCGCCACCATGATGCGGGGCGCAGACCGCAGGCGCACGGGGGTGGGCACCTGAAGCTCACGCCGCGGCCCCAGCGTGGCGTTGAAATCCAGGGTGGCCAGTGCGGAGTCAAAAGAGCTGTCCGTTTTTCTTTCTTTATCAGCAGTGCTGGCGCGTGCATCAACCCCCGCATTCACACCGCTAAGACCACCGCTGGCCAGAGTCGTCAAGTCCAAATTGGCTTCGGCTTTGTATTTAAGGCTGGCCGAACGGCTTGCAATGCGGATGCCAGATGTTTTGTCAATTTCACTCAAACGCATGTGGGTCTGGAAATAGACGCGTTTGAACTCGTAGGCCATGGGCAAGATGATGGTGGACATGGGCACCTTGCTGTAGGTGATTTTGGCGTCTGTGGGCATGCCATTGTCGTCAAAGGTTTCTTGAATCACCGAGGGAATCTCCACCATGTTTTTGGAGAGTTGTTCGGCGATCTCGGCTGTACTCCTATCGAGTGCTTCTTGTCCTGCGGCCACAGCCTCTCCAAGGTCGTTTATAAATTCGGCGATGGTCTTTGTGGCTTTATCGACTTCGTCGTTGGTGTCTGCTGACATGGTGTGCTCCTAAAAGTTTGAAGATGAATGAATGTGACTGGATTGAAATAATTTGTCTTTGCATTTAAATGCTTCGCGAAAGACATTTATTTACATACCCTTGATCACAAGCTCTATATTGCTGTTCAAACTCGTCTGTAGCCATGCCATATTCATGGCCTGCCCACACCATATTCATGGCATGTTTGAAAGAGGCATGAGGTCCACCATACGTTCATTCTTTTTATACGGAGTGAATCAATATGCATGCACCTTCAAAACCAAGCAACTCGCTGCCCACGGATGCGACAGCGCCAGCCATCAGCTTGCAAAAACCTGGGTTCCCCCAGCCCATGGTGGGCAAACCCCCAAAAGCCGTACAAGCTGGTCCAGGGCGACAGCACAAACACCTGGCAGAGGCCGATCAAGCGCAAGACGGTGAGGCGCAGGTGCAGCCTGAGCAGGGGGAGATGGCGCACACAGGGCATGCCGACGCAGCCAGCGGGGCTGTTCAGCCCGCCGCTGAGTTCGTTTCAAGCGACTCCTACGCCGTGGATGAGCTCCAATGGGGGCTCGAATCGGTGCAGGCCCTGAGCGACTCGCCCATTTTGGGCACCTTGGCCCAAGCGCAGCCCTTACCCGGTGCGCTCAGCGGCGCAGTGCCACAAGCAGCGGGCGCGGGCTTGCCTTCGGGTGTGGTTTTGCCAGCGGGCTCGGCGGTCGGCTCGGGCTCAGCAGCGGCTGCATCCGGTGCAGCAGGGGCAGCAGGTTCTGGCGCTGCCGGACTCTCGGGGCTGGCATTTTCGGGTGCTGGCCTGGCCATCGGCGGCGTTGGCGTGGTGGGCGGGCTGGCCGCGCTGCGCGCGTCAGCAAAAAATGGCCAAGTCAATGCGCAGCCCGAGGGCTCAGTGACGATCACTGGCTCACCCGCGCACAGCGAAACACTGGTCGCCCAACACAATTTGACCGACGCCAATGGGATCCCTGCATTTGGCAGTGGTGGCGTGCGCTACCAGTGGTTGGCCGACGGTGTGGCCATCGAGGGGGCCAACAAAAACAACTTCACCCCAAGTCAGGCCCAGGTTGGCAAGGTCATCAGTGTGCGGGCCAGTTACACCGACAACGGTGGCACCGCCGAGAGCGTGACATCGGCAGCCACTTCGCCGGTGCGCAACTACAGTCCGGGGCAAAGCGAAATTGATCTGGGCGAGATTGGCAAACTCATCAAACCCGTATCGGTGAACGGCAAGACCTACTACTTGCTGGACATGAACGCGGACGGCTTGCTCAACAATTTGCAAGACCGGTCCGGCAAACGCGACGCGAACGGCGAAGTGGTCAACGCCAATGGTCAAGGTTATCAATTTGACTATGTGTCGCACGACGTGCTGGACTCGATTTTTCAATATGCATCTGACTTTTCAACCCGCAATCCAACGGTGCCTACTGACGATACCTATCGATTTGGGCAGGTCAACGGGGTGAGGCTGGCCTTGCCAACGCTTGGGGGCAACACCGTTCTGCTTTCCGACAACCCGCGCGGCACATACGTTCGGAGCCCCAACGTGGTGTATGTGGGCCGTCCGCATGACCCTACGGACCCTACGAATCCGGGCGCTGGCGTTGTGATGTTACCAAGTGGCTCTGCCCCGGTGGTGCGCGAACGCGAAGTGGCCTTGGGCACGGCTGCAACTCAGATAGATGCCGACACGGCAGAAGACAACCTCACCTACGAAGACATGCTGGCCATATGGGATGGGTTTAACGGCAACGGGGTCAATGCGGCTTTCGTTTCAGGCACCCCTCTAGGTTGGCCAACTGTCCCTTATGGCTTTGGCGGATTTTGGACATCAACCTCTTATGCTGCAGACGCTACGAGGCACGCAACAGTCAACTTAGAAACGGGAGATGTGTCATTTTCCGATGGTGCAGGTGGTTTCTATGTTGTTTTTCAAGTGATTGACCCCGCAGACACCGTCGCTCCCGTTTTTAGCTCCTCAAGCAGCGTTTCGGTGTTGGAAAACATCAGGGCCCTCAGCAGTATTCACCACTTGTACGCCACAGACAATGTGGCTGTCACACACTACACATTTGCTGGCGGCGCGGACGACGACAAATTCAACCTCAGCCCCAATGGAGCACTGAAGTTCAAGGTCAGCCCTGATTTTGAAAACCCAGGCAGCGCGGCCAACAGCAATACTTACACGATCAAGGTCAAGGCCGTGGATGCCACGGGCAATGCCACCGTGCAAACCCTGACCGTGAATGTGCGGGACTTGCCTGAAACCGCCCCCACCTTGACAGGCATACCCCTCACGCCTCAAAACGTGACCGTGGGCGACGTTGCACAACTGGCCAACTTCAGCGTGGCCGACCCCGACGGTGACACACTCCGCGTGACCCTCACGCCCACCAACGGCACGCTGGGCAACGTGGTCGACGCCGATGCCAACGCCCCAGGAGTTCAGCTGGTGGGCTCGGCCGCCAGCATCAATGCGGCCTTGGCTTCTGCCACCTTCACACCCACCGCTGCTGGCGCGGCCAGCATCGGCATCAGCGTGAGCGATGGCGTGCCAGCGAATACCCAGACAGCGACCTATCAACTTCAAGCCACCGAGGCCCCGCCGGTCCCACCAAAGGTCAACACTCGCCCCAGCTTGGGTACAGCGGGTAAGTTTGTGGTGCCTGTAGGGTCATCCAACGACGAGGCGCAAAGTGTCATTCAACAGTCTGACGGCAAGCTTGTGGTGGCAGGGTCCAGCTTCAATGGCAGCAACAATTACGATTTCAGCCTGATCCGCTTGCGGCTTGACGGCACTTTGGACCCCACATTTGGCAATGGCGGCAAGCTGCTGCTGCCTGTCGGCAACGCGGCCGACAAAGCCTACCAATTGATCCAGCAAACAGATGGCAAACTGGTCGTCGTTGGAACCGATGCCTCGCGCGATTACGCCATTGTTCGGCTGGATTTGAATGGGGCCTTGGACCCCTCATTCAGCGAAGATGGCAAGTTGGTATTGGCTGTTGGCAACGGTTCTGATGTGGCCAAAAGTGTTGTCCAGCAGCCGGACGGAAAGCTGGTGATCTTGGGGCAAAGTGGGCAGGACTACAGCCTGGTTCGATTGCATCCCAACGGCACACTGGACACCTCATTCAACACAACAGGCAAGGTGCTTTTTCGGGTCACACAGGCGAACGATCAGTGGAGTGAGCTGGCGCTGCAGGCCGACGGAAAGCTGGTTTTAGTGGGTTCAGCTGCAGTCAGTATGGGCAAATTGATCAGTGTGGTGCGCTACAACGCCAATGGCACACTGGATCGATCATTCGATGGCGATGGTGTGAAGACATTGAACACCAGCCGTGAATCGTATGGACACAGTGTGATCGTGCAGGCCGATGGCAAGTTGCTGGTTGCAGGGAAAATTTCTGAACAACAAGGCAATTTCTACATCGCCAGGCTCAACCCAATGGATGGAGCGCCAGACCGCAGCTTTGGAATCGATGGCGTTGTCAATTTGGATGTAAACGGCGCAGACGAAGCATTCAGCGTCATTCAGCAAGACGACGGCAAGTTGGTCGTGGTGGGCACCAGCGATGGAAAGTTCAGTATTGTCCGGTTGTTGGCCAGCGGCGCGCTTGACCCCTCTTTTTCTGGCGATGGCAAACGGGTGATTGCCGACTTGGCTAGTGGGGCTTATGACGTCGTCCAGCAAGCGGACAGCAAGTTGGTCGTGATTGGTAAAGACCCTGCTGGATTTGCCGTCACCCGACTTCTTGCCGACGGCACGCTGGACACCACATTCAATTCACAAATTGTTTCATCGACCATTAACTCTACGGTGGCTTTCACCGAAGGTGCTGCGCGAGGTGTCAGCCTTGCAGGCCGTTCAGCGACGATCATGGATGCAGAATTGGCCGCGCTGGGTGGTGGCGGTGGCAACTACAGTGGTGCCAGATTGAATCTCTCACGAGAGGGCCGCCCCAATGTCGAAGACGTGTTTGCGCTGGACATTTCAGGGCCGTCGGTGGGGTTCACGCTCAGTGGCAATCAGCTCAAAAGTGCGGGCCTGACCTTTGCCACATTCAGCAGCAACCTGGGCTCGCTCAACATCAACTTCACCGGCAGCGAAACACCCGCCACACAAGTCTTGGTGGATGCAGTGTTGCAAAAAATCACTTACGCCAACACCAGTAACAATCCGCCAGTTTCGGTCAATTTAATCTGGGATTTCAACGACGGCAATCTGGGTGGGCAGGGTTCAGGAGGACCACTTTCAGTCACCACCACCACCACAGTCAACATCACCGCAGTCAACAATGCGCCCATCCTTGCTGGCATCCCCACCACCGCCCAAAGCGCCACCGTGGGCCAGCCCGCCGCCTTGGCCGACTTCACTGTGGCCGATGCCGATGGCGACAACCTCACTGTCACCCTCACCACCTCCAACGGCACGCTGGGCAACGTGGTCGATGCCGATGTCAACACCGCAGGCATTCAGCTCACCGGCACCGCCGCCAGCATCAACGCAGCCCTGACGAACGCCACCTTCACACCCACCGCAGCAGGCGCGGCCAGCATTGGCATCAGCCTGAGCGATGGCGTGTCCAGCCCGGTCACCGGCACTTACAGCCTGACGGCTGTCGCCCCCAACCGAGCCCCCACCCTGGCGGGCATCCCCACCACCGCCCAAAGCGCCACCGTGGGCCAGCCCGCCGCTTTGGCCGACTTCACCGTGGCCGATGCCGACGGCGACAACCTGAGTGTCACCCTCACGCCCACCAACGGCACGCTGGGCAACGTGGTCGACGCCGACGCCGCCACTGAA
>CAMCUN010000016.1 GCA_945878995.1 Polaromonas sp. YR568
ACGAATTCCCCGATTTCCTCCCTCCCCCTCTGGGGGAGGGCCGGGGTGGGGGCACCGCGTGGCACCGCCGTTGCCTCAATGGCCTGCCCCTCGAATCAACGCAGGCGAGGATGAAAAGTCAAAAGCATGAAGCATGAACGGCGACAATGAAACTCCATGTCAACACGCTCGGTCTCCCGTTTTTTATGCGGACTCTTACTTCTGCTGGGAACGATCAGCGCCGGGGCAGAGGGGTTTTCCAGCGCACAAAGCATTGCCTTTCAAGACTTTTTGGTCTGGCACTGCAGCCGCAACGAGCCCGCACGCACGGCCGAGTTCGCCAAACTGCGCAGCCCGCCCCACACCTGCACCGCCCCTAACCCCGCCGAGGTGGAGAAGGCCCGAAAGTCTGAGGCTTACCGGGCGCAAAATACCCAGCTGGCCAGAGAAATGGGAGGCCTGTCCAAACGCCAACTCACCGAAATGTGCCAAGCTGCGCTGACCGCCAGGTGTTAAGCAGCCGGTAGCCGCAACCTGATTGCAGGTGCTCACTCTTGGGTGGTGTCTGAGCCCACCGATGCAGTGGGCGCAGGATGTGCTGAGGGAGCTGAAGGCGCCGGCTCACACACCGGCCTGCCGCAGCCCCTGCACAGGCCGCTGGCATCATCCACCAGGCACAAGCCCACGCAGGGGTAGAGCTCGTCGTCGTTGCTCATGCGTGCAAGGCTGGCAAGAAGGCCTCGGGCGTGAGCGCGTTGCAGGCGTGGATCACGCCGCCGCCCAGGCAGACCTCGCCGTCATACAGCACAGCCGACTGACCGGGGGTGACGGCCCATTGCGCTTGGCCAAAGTGCAACTCGCAAGCGGCGTCGCTGCTGGCCAGCAGTTCGCAGGGCGCGTCGGCCTGGCGGTAGCGGGTTTTGGCGGCCATGGTGCCCAGGTGCGGGGCCACTCCAGCCACCCAGCTGCAGTCTTGAGCCAGCAGGCGATTTGAGAGCAGCCAGGGGTGGTCATGGCCCTGCACCACCCAAAGCGTGTTGTGCGCCAGGTCCTTGCGCGCCACAAACCACGGCTCGTGCTCACCTGCGCCGCGCATGCCTTGGGCCTGCAGGGCCTTGAGCTGCGCGCCCTTGGCTTTCACGCCGCCAATCCCCAAGCCCTGGCGTTGGCCCAGGGTGTAAAAAGACAGGCCCACATGCTCGCCAATCACGCGCCCGCTGTCGCTCTTGATGGGGCCTGGCGCCTTGGCGATGTAGCGATTGAGAAAATCGCGAAAGGGCCGCTCGCCAATGAAGCAAATGCCGGTGGAATCTTTCTTTTTGGCGTTGGGCAGGCCTATTTCGCCCGCGATGCGCCGCACTTCGGTTTTGTGCAGCTCGCCCACGGGAAACAAGGTTTTGGACAGCTGCGCCTGGTTGAGCCGGTGCAAAAAATAGCTCTGGTCCTTGCCCGCGTCCAGCCCCTTGAGCAGCTCCCACAGGCCCGTGGGCGCCTGCCTCACCCTGGCATAGTGACCGGTTGCGATTTTTTCAGCACCCAGGCGCAGGGCGTGGTCCAAAAAAGCCTTGAACTTGATCTCGGCGTTGCACAAGATGTCGGGGTTGGGCGTGCGGCCGGCTTGGTACTCGCGTAAAAACTCGGCAAACACGCGGTCTTTGTAGTCGGCGGCAAAGTTGATGTGTTCGATCTCAATGCCCAGCACATCGGCCACGGCAGCGGCGTCCACGAAGTCGATGTTGGACGCGCAGTAGTCGCTGTCGTCATCGTCTTCCCAGTTCTTCATGAAGATGCCGACCACCTCGTGGCCTTGCTGTTTGAGCAGGTGGGCGGTGACGGCCGAGTCCACCCCGCCGCTCAGGCCCACAACCACGCGCATTTTCTTGCTTGCCATGGACTGGGATTATCCCTGAGGCCGTCCCAACCTGAGTGGGTCCCGCGTCTGCCGCTTGTTCTTGCGCAAAACCATATAAACACTTTTCATGCGGCTCGTCCGGGCTATAAAACCCTGGTGGGAAAGTGGAGAAATCACATCACATCGCCTCTCAAGAAAGGCACTGTCTTTGATTGACAACTCAGTATCAACCCTTGTGATCTTGACTTTTAGTTATGCCAGAATACTTAGAGAACGCAGTGTTCCGCAGGCAGATTCAATCCGGAGTCTGCCCGTTGTACGGCACAGACGATCTGCATCTCCGCTAGGCAGCACTCAGGATTGTCCAAGGGTCAAGCAGACATTCCCTAAATACCAATCACGCAATGATCTCTTTGGTCCTTATCGAAAGCATCTTGCAAGCGGCGATTGCCGGCTTGCTGATTGGGTCCGTTTACGGACTCATGTGCGTTGGCCTCGGTTTGATCTTTGGATTAATGCGGGTCATCAACTTTGCCCAGGGCGAGTTCCTGATGCTGGGCATGTACGTGACGTTTTTCTTTTGTACCACGCTGGGGCTAAGTGGCTCGCTCGGCCCGGTGGTGGGTTCTCTGGTGTCCGGCGTGGTGATGTTTGGCCTGGGAATGCTTATACACAAGACCTTGCTTGTCAAAAGCACGGGTATTCGTGTCGTGGGCACCGAGGGTGAAGGGCATTACCCCCAACTGATTTTGACGCTGGGTATCTCCCTGGTTGTGGCCAATGGTGCTTTGATACTGTTTGGCAATGTCCCGCGGACCGTCAGAACACCATTCAGTTCCACGGCCTGGGAATTGGCGATAGGCAACGATTTCATGCTGTTCTTCAACAAAGCCAGGGTGCTGGCTTTGTTGGTGTCCATTCTGGTGGCGATTGCGGTTTACCTGTTTGTGCAACGCACCCGCCTGGGCAAGTCATTGCGCGCTGCCGCAGACAATGCAGCTGCCGCCACTTACATGGGTATTGATGTGGAAAGGGCGCACCGCATTTCATTTGGCCTGGGGGCGGCGGTCACGGCCGTGGCGGGTGGCCTGATCGCCAGTTATTACCCTTTCCAGCCTTACATCGGTCTAGATTTTGTCGTGATCATGTATGCGGGTGTGGTACTCGGTGGCTTGGGCAGCATGATTGGTGCTTTCTGGGGTGGTCTGACCATCGGCCTGATTCAGCAAATGTCCACCCTCTTTTTGCCCTTGCAGTTACAAAACGCAATGATCTTCGTGGTTTTCCTGTTGATCATTTTGTTCCGCCCGCAGGGCTTGTTTGGCAAAAACGTCGAAAGAGTCTAAGTGAAGAGCGACCAACCGACCAGTCAGGTCAAAACCATTGTTCTGCTGGGGCTGGTTTACCTGCTGCTGGCCTATTTGATCGATGACAAGTATTACCAGCTGATTCTGACCGTGGTGCCCATTTGGGCCATGATGGGAATTGCCTGGAATGTCTTCTCCGGTTACTCCGGGCTGGTGTCCTTTGGACATGCAGCATTTTTCGGCATAGGCGCCTACACGGTCGCCTTGGCAATGATTTACTGGAATTTGTCACCCTGGCTAGGCATCCCTTTGGGCACCTTGGCCGGCGTGGTGGCCGGGGTGTTGGTGGGATACCCAACTTTCCGGCTTCGCGGGGTGTACTTTTCTCTGGCCATGCTGGCCTACCCGCTCACGCTCTTGTACGTGTTTGAGTGGCTGGGCTACCAAGAAGTCACCATTCCCATGAAGCGCGAGGATGGCCCCCTGTACATGCAGTTTGCAAGCCAATACGCTTACATTGTGGTGGGGATTTTGTTTTTGGCCATTGCCATTTACTTGGCCAGCCGCATTCATGGCTCGCGTTTCGGGCTTTCTTTGACAGCCATCAAGCAAAACGAGGCCGCTGCTGAGGCCGCTGGCATTGACGCGGCACGCTGGAAACTCAAAGCCATCATGGTGTCTGCTGCGATTGCTGCAGCAGCCGGCGGTTATTACGCGGTGGTTTTGATTGTGGTCACGCCGCCCTCGGTGTTTGGCATGCTGGCTTCAGCGCAAGCCATGATCATGGCCTTGTTTGGCGGGGTGGCCACCTTGTGGGGCCCGGTACTGGGCGCCTTGATATTGATTCCCTTGTCGGAAATACTGCACGCCGAATTGGGCAACCATATTCACGGCATCCACGGCGTGATTTTCGGTCTGGCCATCATTGCCATGATCTTGTATGCGCCCGAGGGCATCTTCCCCCGCATCCGGGACGCCATCAACAAGCGCCGGGGCTTGGTCACGGTCGCCGATGACTCCCGCCGCACCGTGAATGTGCCGCCGGTAGACGAGAGCCAGTCCCGCCCTGCCGTCAGCCAGGAGGTGGCCCTGAAAGTGAACCACTTGTCCCGCTCTTTTGGCGGTCTGAAAGCTGTCTCTGACGTCTCCTTTGAGGTCTACACCGGCGAGGTGCTGGGCATCATCGGTCCCAATGGGGCGGGTAAAACCACTTTGTTCAACCTGCTCAATGGCTTTATTTCGGCCAATGAAGGCACGGTGCAGTTCATGGGCAAGGAGTTGGTTGGTCTCAAGCCCAACCAGGTGTGCAGGCAAGGCGTTGGGCGTACTTTCCAGGTGGTCAGGCCTTTCCCACGCCTGTCGGTCTTGCAAAACGTGGTGGTCGGCGCTTTTGTCTCCCAACCCGACAACGACGAGCTGGCCCATGTGCAGGCGCGTGAAGCCCTGGCCAGGGTGGGCATGCTGGAACATGAAAAGGTGTTGGCGGGCAGCTTGAACTCGCTGGAATTGCGCCTGATGGAATTGGCCCGCGTGCTGGCCGGTCGCCCCAAACTGATTTTGATGGACGAGACCCTGGCCGGCCTGGGCGCCGAAGAGGTTGAGACCATGCTGGCCGTGATTCGCCGTTTGGCAAACGAAGGCCAGACCATCGTGATCATTGAGCACACCATGCAGGCCATGGTTCGCCTGGCCGACCGCTTTGTGGTGCTCGACCATGGCCAGGTCTTGGCCGTGGGCAAGCCTTTGGAGGTCACCAAAGACCCTGCGGTGATCGAAGCCTATCTGGGTAAAAAATGGATGGAACATGCTAAGCATTGAACACCTGAGCGCCTCGTACGGTGGACTCAAGGCCCTCTCCGATGTGTCGGTGCGCGTGGGCGAGGGTCAGTTCGTTGCCATCGTGGGCCCCAACGGCGCGGGCAAGACCACCTTGTTCAAAACCATCTCTGGCACGGTCACCCCTGCCAGCGGCAAAATCATGTGGATGGGGCAAGACCTGGCCAGCATTCCCGCTGCCCGCCGCCCCCATTTGGGCATTGCCCATGTGCCTGAAGGCAGGCAGGTGTTCAAGGAACTCACCGTCTTTGAAAACCTAGAGATGGGCGCCCAGACCGAGAAGGGACTGGCCGATTGGGACAAAAACCTGGACCAGATGTACAGCCTGTTTCCCATTCTTTCCTCCAGAAAGAATCAATTTGCAGGAACGCTGTCTGGCGGCGAGCAGCAAATGGTCGCGATTGCGCGCGGCATGATGTCATCGCCCAAACTCATCATGCTTGATGAGCCGTCCATGGGGCTGGCGCCCAAAATCACCGACATGATTTTCGAGCGCATCGAGGAAATTCACACCCACTCCAATGTGGCGATTTTGCTGGTCGAGCAGCGCGTGGCCGAAGCTTTGAGTTCCTGCGACCATGGCTATGTGCTGCAAACCGGGCGCATCGCGCTGGAAGGCGCGCCTGACGTCCTGATGGAAGACCCGCATGTCAAAGAAATTTATTTAGGTATGTAATGACAGTATTCACAACCAAGAGGAGCTTCAGTATGGTTCATCGTTCAAAGCGTCAATTGCTGGCAGTGGCTGCGGCCGTGACAGCCACCCTGGGTTTGGCCACGTCCATGCCCGCCATGGCCCAACCCAAAGAGGTCAAGGTGGCCCTTATTGCGCCCTTGTCCGGCCCCTGGGCCCGCAGCGGCGACCTGATGCGCAAGGGCGCAGAGTTGGCGATTGAAGACATCAACGCCGCCGGCGGCATCAAGGCCTTGGGCGGTGCGCGCATGCGCCTGGTGACCATCGATGCGGGTGATTCCGTTGAAAAAGCCAAGAACGCCGGGCAGCGCATGTTGTCTCAGGAGCCCGACTTGGTGGGTGCCACCGGCTCGTGGCTGTCCTCCTTCACCTTGGCCATCACCGAGGTGACCGAGCGCGCAGAGCTGCCCATGCTCACGCTCTCGTTTGCGGACAGCATCACGGCCCGCGGCTTCAAATACGTGTTCCAGACCTCCATCACCGCAAGTCAAATGTCCGCGGGGGCGGTGCCCGCCCTGATGGAATTGGCCAGGCTGGCGGGCAAGCCCGCCAAGACGGTGGGCATCGTCAGTGACAACACGGCCTCGCCCATGGCGTTTACCAAACCCCTGCGCGAAGGCGGCCTCGACAAATTGGGCTTGAAGCTGGTGGTCGACGAGATCTTCACGCCACCACTGTCTGATGCCAGCTCCATGATTCAAAAGGTGCGCTCCTCGCGGCCAGACATGCTGCTGAACATGGCCACTGCACTGCCCGACTTCAAACTCACGCTCGAAAAAATCAACGAAGTGGGCCTGGGCAAAGGCCGGCTGCCCGTGATCGCCAACAGCGGCGCCATGTCAGCCCCCGAATTGCTCACCCTGATGGGCAAGGAAACGCTGGAAGGCTTGTTCAACATCACCGCCAATTCGGCCGGCAAGGGACACGAAAAAATCACCGAAGAATTCAGCAAGCGCAAAGGTGAGCCATGGGTTCCGCAAGACCCCATGTCCACCTACGGCGACATGTGGATCTTCAAGGAAGCCATGGAAATGGCCAAGTCTGCCGATCGCAAGGCCGTGGCAGCCGCCATTCGCCGCATGGACACCACCGAAGGCCCAGCCAAGTATTTCCCGGGTGGTCGCATCAAGTTTGACGAGACCGGCCGCCGTGTGGGTGCCAAGATGGTCATCTCGCAGTGGCAAAACGGCACGCCTGTGGTGGTCTTCCCAACGGAGATAGCCGTCGCTGCGCCCATCTGGCCCAAGCAATAAAGCGCTGATGCTTTGTGAAACACCCGGCTTTGCCGGGTGTTTTTTTTCCGGACCCCGAATCGACCCATTCCCGCACTGTGGAGAACCCACCATGACCCGTTCAACCCTGACCGTGCTATTTGATCAGCAAGGCGGCACGGAGGTGCTGCGCTACCAAACCCAGGACTGTCCCGACCCGGGTGACCATGAAGTCTTGGTTCAACACGCCGGCATTGGCGTGAACTACATTGATATCCAACAGCGCAGTGGCCGCTACAAAGTCGCGGCCTTTCCCGCCAGCCTGGGCGTAGAAGCCTCTGGCCGGGTGCTGGCCGTGGGGCCTGGGGTGAGCGATTTCAAGCCTGGCGACCGCGTGGCCTACCTGCACTCAGCTGGGGCTTACACGCAGTACCGGGTGATGCCGGTCTCGCGCCTGGTGTCCGTGCCTGAGGCCTTGTCTTTGCCGCTTGTGGGCATCAACCTGACCCGGGGCTTGACGGCCCAGTACCTGGTCAACGACTCCTATGCGGTCAAGCCCGGCTGCACGGTGCTGGTTCATTCGGCTGCAGGTGGCGTGGGACAAATCCTGGTGCAATGGGCCGTGCATTTGGGCGCACGCGTGATTGGCACCGTGGGTGCCGACCACAAAATGGCGGTCGCCAAACAGGTGGGCTGTGACGCGGTGGTGCTCAGCACGGAGGGCGACATGGCCCTGCAGGTGCGCGCTCTGACGGCAGGTGAGGGCGTGCATGCCGTTTACGACGGCATAGGCGGGGAGATGTTTGAAAAATCGCTGCAGTGCCTGGCACCCTCAGGCACCCTGGTGAGCTATGGCACACCGGCAGGCGAGATTCCACCTTTTGATGTGTTTCGCCTCAACCAAATGGGCTCGCTGCACCTGACCAGCCCCTCGATCTTCACGTACAACAAAACCACTGAGCAGCTGCGGCTGCGCAGCGCTGATTTTTTCAAGCAGCTGACCAGCGGCATCGTGCGCCTGCCTGAGCCTGAGTACTATTCCTTTGACCAAGCCGCCCAGGCCCAAGATGCACTGGCCAGTCGCCAGACCCTTGGGGCGGTGGGCTTGAACTTGGCTCAGGCCAGCATGGAGTCCAGCTCTGGCATGAGGTAGCGCTTGAGGCCAGCCCAGTCCTCGATCATGGGGAAGTGGCCCATGTCCTTCATCAAGGTGTAGCGAGAGCCTGCAATCGAAGCGGCCACCTCCTCAGACATGGCAGGGGTGGCCGAGTAATCGTACTCGCCGGTGAGCAAAGAGACTTTGCACAGCCCGGTGTCTATGGTCTTGATGGACTCGCGGCCATCCCAGTCAAAGCTGTAGAAGTGCACATCGCCCGCATACACGCCCGGGCCGCCTTGGGCGTAATACCACCAGTTTTCTCGCTTGTTGGCTTCAGGCGTGGCGGGCGCGCACAGCCCCATGGTGTAGCTGGCGCACAGCTCGCCGCCATGGATGGCGGGATGGTGCAAAAACTCGTTGTACCGGCCTGGCGCAAAGGCGGCCGACTCCAGGCCCACAATGCCTGTGAGTTCCTTTTGGTAGTCCACCGCGATCTTGAGCACGATGGCGCCGCCCATGGAGCAGCCCATGACCACGGGCTTGACCAGCCCCAAGGCCTGCCAAAAAGCGCGGATCACGTCGGCATAGCCCTGGGCCGTCAACTGGTACTTGCGCAACCACCATTGATCGGGGGGGGTGGACCGGCCGTGGTAGGGCAGGTCAAAGGCCAGGACCCTGAATTTGCTGGTGACCTCGGGGTCATTGAGCAAATGGCGCCACTGCCGAGAATCGGCACCGGCCGTGTGCAGACAAATCAAGGGCGTGCCTTGGCCGGCCTCCTCGTAAAAAATCCGGTGCATCGCGCCGTTGATGTCGACCTGGACATAGCGGCCCGTGATGGGTTCGATGTGGCTCATACAGATTCCTTTCGCATCAGATTCATCAAGCGTTGCAGCGCGCGGGCGTTTTGCATGGCCACCAGGCCATCGCCTTCGAGCACAAAATCGGGCACCCGCATCAGCATGGCAAAAAAGTCGTTGTAAAGCGGCGGCGGATTGGGGGTGAGGAATTTTTGCCAGATCGCCATGGGTGCGCGAAAGCCGAACACCGGTCGGCTGTCGAACCGGGGCGCCATGATGCATTGGGTGATTTGCCCGCTGTTGACCACCAACACCCGGCGGCTGTCGTCCACCGTGATGGAAAAACGCGTAGAAAACCAGTTGCCAATCACGGACAGTTCTTTGTCCTGATTGACCCGGGCCTGGAACTCACTGAACCAGGCTTGGTCTGGAAATGTGGCCATGTAAAGTCTCCTTCTGAATAGGGAAAAAGCTGTTCACTCAGGCGTGAACGGGCGGCTGGTCCAAGCGGGCCACGATGCCCTTCATGGCCTGATTTGGACTGGGGTAGCGGTGCAGCACCAGCGGGTCGTGGCCGGGAATCACATGATCGGCCGAGCTGGCCAGGGCGTAAGCACGCTGGTAGCCCTGCAGCATATCTGCCACGTTGTAGACCAAAGGAAAGGGCCGCTCTTGCTCCATGTTGGCGTAGAAGTGGCTGGCGTCAGACGCCAGCACCACCCAGCCGCGCTGGGTGTGCACCCTCACCACCTGCAAGCCCATGGTGTGGCCACCCACATGGTGCAGGCTCAAGCCGGGCGCGATCTCTTCGTCACCATCGTGAAAGCAGGTGCGGTCCTGGTAGACGCGCTGCACCATGGCCGTGACGTCTTGCACATCAAAGGGAAAGCGCATCACCTTGTGGCACATGCAGCGGCCCGTGGCAAAAGCCATTTCCTTGTCCTGCAAGTGATAACGCGCACCTTGGAACAAATGGTTGTTGCCCGCATGGTCGTAATGCATGTGCGTGATGATCACGTCTTGCACCGCCGCTGGGTCGATGTCCAGCATCTTGAGCCCCTCAGAAGGGCAGCGCAGAAATTCGCGCCCGCGCTGTTGAGCCATTTCCTTGGAAAAGCCGGTGTCCACCACCCAGACTTTTTGGCCGTGGCGGATGACCCAGACAAAGTAATCCAGCGGCATGGGCACATCATGGCTGTCGCCGCCTATGAAGTTGTCGGGCGAGCGGCGCATGTGGTGCGCGTACTTGATGGCGTAGATTTCGTAGTTCGGAATGGGGCTCACAGCGTCTCCAGGGGGGGTTATGCGCGGGCTTGAACCACGGGGTCAAACAGCGCTTGCATCTCGTTTTTCTTGACTTTGCCAGTGTTGGTCAGGGGCAGCTCGCTCTCTTGAAGAACCTTCAAGCTGTGCGGGCGTTTGTAGCGGGAGAGCTCTTTTTGACAGTGCGCACGGATGATGTCTAAATCAATGGTCTGCTCACCGCGGGGCACCAAGATCGCGCCAAACAACTCATCGAGGTCGTCGTTCATCAAGGGCACGCAATAGGCCGCCAGCACCTCGGGGCGACGCATCAGGACTTCTTCAACCTCCACCGGCGAGACGTTCATACCGCCAGACTTGATCATTTCCTTGATGCGGCCTTTGAAGAAAATATGGCCGGTCTCGTTGACCGTGCCCAGGTCACCCGTTTTAAAAAAACCGGCCGCATCAAAGGCCTCTCGCGTGCGTTCGGGATCGTTGAGGTACTCGCGCATCACATAGCCCTTGACCCGGATTTCCCCAACCTCGCCCACCGGGCAAAGCAATTCGGTGGCGGGGTTCACAATGCGCGCCTCTACGCTTTCGAGCGGCCGGCCCACGCTGTTCAGCCGCAGCGCCAAGGGCTCGTGGGCGTCCGTCACCGAGCAATTGCCGTAGGTTTCCGTGAGGCCATAGATGTTGCAGATATCACGCAGCCCCACATCCACCAAACGCTGGATCTGCAAGGGCGTGCCAATGGTGGCCCCTCCCCGCAGGGTCTTGAAGCGGTCGGCATGGAATTCGGGGTGGTTGAGCAAGGCCTCGGCCATGTTGGGCGTGCCGTAAAACAAGCTGCAACGCTCAGTTTCAATCAGGTGAAAAGCCTGCACGGGGTCAAAGTGCTCCTGCAACACAATGCAGCCCCCGTGGGTGAACAGGTTGAACAGCGCGTTCTCGCAGCCCAGCCCCCAGAACAAGGACACGGCCAGCCACAGCCTGTCGTGCTCGCTGACATGCTGGCGCTGGCCAATTTGCCACATGTTCTCGATCAATGCGTAGTGCTGCAACACCACCCCTTTGGGGTTGGCGGTGGATCCTGATGTGTAGAGGATGTAGGCCACGTCAGCCGGCAAGACCTCGCTCTTGGCCAGAGCCACGGCAGACAACTCGGCCGCTGTAGGCGCTTGCATCCAATCGGCCCAGCTTGACTCGCCCTCATTGGCGCTTACCTTGTTGGCATCGCCAACGATGAGCAAGTGCTTTAACGCAGGCAATGCCTCAGGCGTGCTGCGGATCTCAGCGAGCATCTGGCGATAGTCTTGCTTGAGAAACCGGCCGGTGGTGACCAGCAGGCAAGCTTCGCTGTGGCCCAGCACATAGGCCAACTCGCGCGCCGTCACCCAGGTGTTGACGCCCACCATGACCGCGCCTATGGCGCAAATCGCAAAGTCGGCGACCACCCACTCGACGCGGTTGCCCATCAAAATGGCGACCTTGTCACCCTTGCGAATGCCGTGGCGCAAGAGGCTGGCGGCCAGTGCATCCACGGCAACCGCCAATTGCGCAAAGGTCATGCGCTGACCCTCTGCCACCAAGGCCTCCCTGTGCGGAAAGCGCCTTGCCATTTCCGACACCAAGGCCCCAATGGTTCGGCTGACAGGCGGTGTCGGTGGGGTCATTTCGGGCAACACAACTTGCTTATGGATCAAAGTGTTTGAAGTATATGGAGGGCAGGGGTTCTTTTCTGTCGCACGAGCGGCTACCGAGGGCAATTCCCTAGTCCGTCTCTTGGCGCATCACTGCGAATGCGACAGCAGCAGCCAATGTCATCTGATATTCTGACTATTTGAAAAACAGTTAACCAACTTCCGGAGATAAAAAATGAGCAAGCATGTGGGCTTTATTGGCTTGGGCGCCATGGGCACGCCAATGGCCGAACGCCTGTTGAACGATGGCTACACCCTGACGATTTTTGATGTCAATGCCGCTGTGGCACAGGCGCTGGCCGCCAAAGGCGCGCATGTGGCGGCCTCGCCCCAGGCCGTGGCTGATGCGGTGGAAACTGTGCTCATTTCTCTGCCCACGCCAGACATCGTCAAGCAGGTCACCACGGGGCCAGCAGGTCTGATTCACGGCAGCAAAGTCAAAACAGTGGTGGACTTGTCGACCACCGGCAGCAGCATGGCGCAATGGGTGCACGCCGCTCTGGCGGTCAAGGGCGTTGAGTTTGTAGATTCCCCTGTGTCGGGCGGGCGCGGCGGCGCCATTGCAGGCACTTTGGCCGTGATGGTTTCGTCGCAAACCGCGACCTATGAGCAGCTGACGCCGATTCTGAAAAACATTGGCAAGCTGTTTTTCATTGGCGACAAGCCCGGCATGGCGCAAACCATGAAGCTGGCCAACAACCTGCTGTCGGCCGCCGCCATGGCTGCCACCTCCGAGGCCATAGGCATGGGCGTCAAAGCCGGTCTCGATCCCAGCATCATGATCGACGTGATCAATGCGGGCAGCGGCATGAGCACGGCCAGCCGCGACAAGTTTCCCCGCGCCATCTTGCCGCGCAAGTTTGACTACGGCTTCACCACCGCACTGATGTACAAGGACGTGCGCCTGTGCATGCAAGAGAGCCAGGATTTGGGGGTGTCCATGCCCGTGGCCAACGCGGTGCGCGACATGTGGCAGAAGACGAATGACGATTTCGGCGGTGACCAAGACTTCACCAACATCATCCGCGTGGTCGAGCAATCCATGGGGGTGGAAGTCAAGGGCAAAGCATGAGCAAAGCTGGGCTGAACTTGCGGCGCTTTGTCGACTGTGAGATGCGCTTGGGCGAGGGCCCCCTGTGGTGCCCTTTGACCCAACGCCTGTGGTGGCTGGATGTGGCCGACCCCCATGTGTACTGCGCCGACAGCCAAGGCCAGTTGCTTCACCAATGGAAGGTGCCCAAGTACCCAGGCTCCATGGCCTTGCGTCCAGATGGCAGTGTGCTGCTGATGTCTCGCCACGGACCTGCGGTGCTTGAACCCAGCAATGGGTCGGTGCAGCCCTTGGAGATCCCAGGTTTGGCCCTGGGCGATACCCGCTTCAATGACGGCAAGTGCGACCGCTTGGGCCGATTCTGGTGCGGCACCATGGACAAGCGCATAGAGCGGCCCATTGGCTCGCTCTACCGCATGGACGGGCTGCAGCGCCTCAGCGAGATGGACGCCTCCTGGGTCACCCTGGCCAACGGCATCGCCTGGAGCCCGGACAACCGCACCATGTATTTTGCCGACACCACGGCCTTGTGCGTTTATGCCTACGACTACGACCTGGCCCAAGGCAGCGTGGCCAACCGGCGGGTCTTTGCCCGCTTCGCACCCGGCCTGGGCGGGCCAGACGGCTTGACGGTGGACGCCCAAGGGGGCCTGTGGTGCGCCATGTACGACCGCGCGGCCATAGACCATCTGGACCCCCAAGGGCAGTTGGTCGAGCGCATTGAGTTGCCGGTGGAACAACCCTCATCGGTGATTTTTGGCGGCGCCGACCTGCGCACGCTGTTTGTCACCACGGCCCGCATGGATTTGACCGAGGCCCAGCTGCACAGCCAGCCCTGGTCAGGTCATGTGCTTTGCTTGGAGCCGGGTGTGGCTGGCCTGGCGGAGCCGCGATGCGCTTTTTGAGCACCTGACCGTGGACTGCGCATTGACGGCCCAGGCTGAAGTTGAAGGGTCTTTTTCATGAAAGATAGCGTATGAAAAACGATTTTCTCGATCCCCACAAGGTGAGCCAAGCATGGCTTTCGCAGCTGGAATCTGCACTGGCAAGCGCCAGCGCAGACACTCTGGCCGCCTTGTTCAACCCGGACTGCCATTGGCGCGATTTGCTGGCCTTTGACTGGGAGATCATCACCCACTCAGGCGCCGCCAAGGTCAGCTTGGCGCTGGCCAAAGCCGCGACCTTGCATGCGCCCAACAACTTCCAGGTCAACATGCAGCGCCAGCCCGCCCAATGGGTCAAGCGCGCAGGCCAGGAAACCATAGAGGCTTTTTTTAGTTTCGACACCCAGGTCGGCCCTTGCGAAGGCATCTTGCGGCTGTCGGCGCAGGAAGGACAAGAAGAGCTCAAAGGCTGGACGCTGATGACCTCTTTGCTTGAAATTGCCGGCCACGAAGAAATGTACAAGCGCAAAGTGGCCGACGACAGCGCCAAAGGCCGAAGCTTTTTAGGTGCCAACTGGCTTGAAAAGCGGGAGAAAGAGGCGCGCTTTGAGGACGAGCAGCCGACCGTGCTGGTCATCGGTGCGGGCCAAGCGGGCTTGTCGATTGCCGCCCGCTTGCGGCAACTGGACATCTCCTGCCTGGTGGTGGACCGCAACGCCAGGGTGGGCGACAACTGGCGCCACCGCTACCGCAGCCTGGTCTTGCACAACCAGCGCTATGTCAACCACCTGCCCTACATGCCTTTTCCCGAGGTGTGGCCCGAATTTTTGCCCAAGGACATGGTGGCCGGCTGGTTTGAATACTATGCCCAAGCGATGGAGCTCAATGTCTGGAGCAGCACCGAGTTCATCACGGCCAGCTACGACCAGGCCTCGGCGCAGTGGCAAGCGCAGCTGGTCCATGACGGCGTAGAGCGCCAGCTCAGGCCCAGGCACATCATCATGGCCACCGGCGTCAGCGCCATCCCAGACCGCAGCCCTGTCGATGGCCTGCAGGACTTCAAGGGCGTGGTGATGCATTCGGCCGACTATTCATCGGCCGCGCCCTGGGTGGGGAAAAACGTGGTGGTGATGGGCACAGGCACCAGTGGCCACGACGTGGCCCAAGACCTGTGTGAAAACGGGGCCCATGTGACCATGGTGCAAAGAAGCCCGACCATGGTTCAGAACGTGTCGCCCACAGCGCAACTGCCCTACGTGATCTACGGCAAAGAGGTCTCGGTCGAGGACTGCGACCTGATCGCAGTCGGCACGCCCATGGCCTTGTACCGCGCCGCCAACCGCCACTATTTGGAATTGGCGAAGGAGCTGGACAAACACACCCACGAGGGCTTGACCGAGGCCGGCTTTCGCCTCAACAAGGGCGAGGACGGCAACAACTGGCAAACCATGTACCTCACCCGGGGCGGCGGCTACTACTTCAACGTAGGCTGCTCCGAGCTGATCGCCCAAAAAAGAATACAGCTGGTGCAGGCCAGCGACATTGAACACTTCGAGGATGCGGGTGTGCGGCTGAAGTCAGGCGCTTTGTTGCCTGCAGACCTGGTGGTCACGGCCAAAGGCTATTTGGGCCAGTCCCAAATGGTCGACAAGCTTTTTGGGCAAGAGATGGCCGAGCGCGTGGGGCCCATCTGGGGCATCGATGCGCGCACCCAAGAGCTGCGCAACATGTGGAACGCCACGCCGCAGCCTGGCCTGTGGTTCCACGCGGGCAGCTTTGCGCAGTGCCGGATTTTGTCCAAATACCTGGCACTGCAAATTCAGGCCGCCGAATTGGGATTGCGCAGGCATTAAAGACCGGGGCTGTGCCCAGGTGTCCTTCACACACATACTTTCAAGGTGATTTTGATGATTGAGTTGCAAGGTCTTTGGCGGCTGGACGAAGCGCGGTCTTGGGACGTGAACGGGCAGGCCCTGCCTGCGCCCTATGGCTCCAATCCCATCGGGCAAATCGCGTTTTCAAACGACCGGATGCTGGCGTCGCTCTGCAACGGCGACGCCGTGGTGACGCGCAAGCGCGACTACATGTCTTATGGCGGCGTCTTCAGCTTTGAGGGCGGGGTGCTCGATTGCTTGGTGGACATCTCGTCCGACGCCCACCGGATAGGCCAGCACGAGGTGCGGCAGGTCTCGGTGGTGGGCAGCCAGATCATGCTCAGGCCGCCGGCCCGCCTCTACGGCGACCGCATGGAGCAACGGGAGTTGCTGTGGAGCAAAGTCTGGTCGCCCTGAGCTTGCTGCCCAGCCCCCCATTGGTATTCAACCCACTTTGACACAAGGCGTTTGACGTGAAGACCTACGACCACTTTATCGACGGCGAGTATGTCCAGCCCCTGGGCGGCCAATGGCTGGACAGCATGGACCCTTACAAAGGCCAGCCCTGGGCCCAGATCGCCCGCGGCGACGCCCGCGACGTGGACCGCGCCGTGCAAGCGGCCTCCCGCGCCATGAGCTCTGGCCCCTGGGCCAGCATGACGGCCACCCAACGCGGCAAGCTCATGCTCAAGCTGGCCGACCTGGTGGCGGCCAATGCCGAACGGCTGGCCGAAATCGAGGTGCGCGACAACGGCAAGCTGCTGGCAGAAATGCGCGGCCAGCTCAACTACCACCCAGAATGGTGGCGCTACTTTGGCGGCTTGGCCGACAAGATAGAGGGTGCTGTCATGCCCATAGACAAGCCGGACATGATGGCCTTTACCCGGCACGAGCCGGTGGGCGTGGTGGGCGCGCTGACCGCCTGGAACTCGCCCCTGCTGTTCATCGCCTGGAAGTGCGCGCCCGCCATTGCCGCTGGCTGCACCGTGGTCGTCAAGCCCAGCGAGTTCGCCTCGGTCTCCACGCTGGAGTTCGCCGCGCTCACGCGGGAGGCGGGCTTTCCCAATGGCGTGTTCAACGTCGTCACCGGGCTGGGCGCCGAAGCCGGATCGGCCTTGGTCGACCACCCCGATGTCGCCAAAATCACCTTCACCGGCTCGGACGCCACAGGCGCGCGCATTTACGCGCAGGCCGCCAAAACCATGAAGCGGGTGGCGCTGGAGCTGGGCGGCAAGTCCCCCAACATCGTGTTTGACGACTGCGACTTGGACAAGGCGGCCGCCGGTGCCATTTCGGGCATTTTTGCGGCCACCGGTCAGACCTGCATCGCGGGCTCGCGCCTGCTGGTGCAAAACTCCATCAAAGACGTGTTCACCCAAAAAGTGGCGGCCCTGGGCGCCTCGGCCCGCAAGGGCGACCCCATGCGGGCAGACACCAACATTGGTCCGGTCACCACGCCTGCGCAGTTCCAAAAAATCATCGACTACATGGCGATCGCCGAGGGTGAGGGCGCGCGCTGCATCCTGGGTGGCGGGCCGGCGCAGCCCTCGGCCGAGCTGACCGGCGGCCAGTTTGTCGAGCCCACCATTTACACCGACGTCACGCCCCAAATGCGCATTGCCCGCGAGGAGGTGTTTGGCCCGGTGCTCTCCATCATCGGCTTTGAAGACGAGGCCGAGGCGATCGCCATTGGCAACGACACCATCTACGGCCTGGCTGCGGGTGTGTGGACCCGGGACATAGGCCGGGCCATGCGCATGTCCAAGGCCTTGAAAGCCGGCACGGTGTGGGTCAACACCTACCGCGCGATCAGCTACATGATGCCTTTTGGTGGCATGAAGCACTCGGGCATAGGCCGGGAAAGCGGCATCGAAGCGGTCAGGCAGTACCTGGAAACCAAGAGCGTCTGGATGTCTTACTCCGAAGACGCGCCGGCCAACCCCTTCATCATGCGCTAAGAGCCTGGCCCTGCAGGCGCACAGCGCCTAGCGGGGCGAGACCAGCCAACGACCCGTGGTGTGACCGGCTTCTACCGCCAGGTGAGCTTGGGCCACTTCGCTCAGGGGCAGCTTGCGCTCGATCACGGGCGTGACCTGGCCGCGCTGCATCAGCACCAGCACGTCTTCAAGCTGGCGGCGGGAGGTGCTGGTGACCGACAGCAAAGACTGGTTTTTCAGGAAAAACTGCGCCGGGTTGAAGGGCACAAAGTCGCCATTGAGCTGCCCAATCATCAGCCAGCGCCCCTGAATCCCCAGGCTCTTGCGCATGTCGTCAAACAAGAGGGTGCCCACGTTGTCGACGATCACGTCCACACCTCGGCCTTGGGTCAACTCACGCACCAAGGGCGCAAAAGGCTCGCCCCGTGCGTGCAGCACCACCTCGTGGGCGCCCATTTGGCGAATCAAGTCCACCTTGTCGGCCGAGGTGGTCTGCGCCAGCACGCGCGCGCCAGCCAGGCGCGCCACTTGAATGGCGTGCAGGCCCAGGCCGCCGCCGGCGCCGGTCACCAGAACGGTTTCGCCCATTTGAACCTTGCCCACATCTCGAATGGCATTCAAGACCGTGCCCACCGCGCAGGCGGCGACTGCCGCGTGGTCCAGGTCCACGCCATCGGGCACCTGGGCAATGCAATCGGCAGAAATGGCCAGGTACTCGGCGTAGCCGCCCACCAGCCCCACATCGCCGAGAAACACGCGCTCGGTGCACAGCGGCTCAAAGCCCGAGCGGCAGAACCTGCAGTGACCGCAAATGTAGGAGCGCTGCGTCGTGGCCACCCTGTCCCCCAGCTTGAAGCCCCGCGCATGCGAGCCCAGCGCCACCACCGTGCCCGCCACCTCATGGCCAAGCACGCAGGGCAAGCGCACGCCGGCCTTGAGGGTGCCGTTGCGGGTCAGCACGTCATGAAAGCACACGCCGCAGCTGTGCACCTCCAGCACCACTTCATGGGCTTGGGGCTCAGGATCGGGCAGATCGACATGCACCAAGGCGGACACACCGCCGGGCTGGTTCACCATCACAGCTTTCATGGCACAAGACCCTCCACTGGTTTGAATTTCAGCACCGTGTGCTCAGTGCCGCTGACCCGCTCGAACACCGGCTGCACCTTCATGCCTATGACCATCTGGGCGGTGGCAACCCCGACCAGGTTGGAAAAAAACTGCACCCCGTTGTTCAGGCGCACTTGCACCACCGAATACGGCACCTCTGCGGCAAAGCCCGGCCAGTAGGCCTTGTGAAAGGTGCAAAAAGACACCACCACACCCGCGCCATCGGCGTCCAGCCACTCGCAGGCTTCGCTGTGACAGTGCGGGCAATAGCGCGACGCTGGAAAGCGCGGCGACTGGCAATCGCTGCAGGTCTGCAGCAGCAAGCGGTTCTGGCCCAAGCCCTGCCAAAAGCGCGCGTTGAAGGGGTCGGCCACATCAGGCAGTGGCTTGCCCACGGAGGATGGAGGGGCGGGCTTATCGCTCATGGGTGGTGTAGACAATGGAGCTGACCACCGGGGCGGCCGCCATGTAATGAACAAACTCGGCCCCGGGCACCTGGCGCTCGCCGCACTGGCCGCGCAACTGGCGCACCGCCTCCACATTGAGGGCCCAGCCCTGCATGTAGGACTCTGACAAATGCCCGCCTGAGGTGTTGGTGGGGAACTGCCCGCCCAGCTTGAGCCGACCGTCTTGAACGAAGGAGCCGCTTTCCCCCACGGGGCAGTAGCCAAAGCCCTCCAGGCTGAACATGACCGTGGGCGCAAAGTTGTCGTAGACCATCAAGGCGTCCACATCGGCGTGCGAAATACCCGCCTGCGCGAAGGTCTGCTCGGACGCCTGCTTCATGGGTTCATGCCAAAAATCCTCGGGCGGAAAAGCCGAGTCCACGAAGCGTGAGCGCTGCGCAAAGGCGGCCAGCTGCACAGGCTTTTGGCGCAGGTCCCGCGCACGGTCGGACAAGGTCATGATCATGGCCACCCCGCCGTCATTGATGAGGCAGTAGTCCAGCAGGCGCAAGGGCTCGCACACAAAACGGGCGTCCAAATACTCGTCCAGACCAAAAGGGGTGCGCTTGACCGCCTGCGGATTGAGGCTGGCATGGTGTCTAAAGGCCATGGAGACTTCGGCCATTTGCTCGGGCCGGGTGCCGTACTGCGCCATGTGGCGCTGCCACATGAGCGCGTGGAAAGCGCCGGGCGAAGTCATGCCATAGGGAAACCACAGCCCTGCGCCGCCGCTGCCGTAGTTGTCGCTGTCGCCGCCATAGCGCGCGCCTGCCGATTTGCCATTGTTGCCATAGACCAAGGCCACGGTTTTGGCCAGGCCGGCCTGCAACACCGCGGCCGCAGTTTGGATGCAAATGCCGCTAAAGCGCCCGTGACCGGGCGTGGTCAAGGTGTACTGCGGGTTGATGCCGCACAGCTCGGCAAAGCGTTGGTAGTCGGGGATGCGGTTGAGAATCAGGCCGTCGATGTCTGAAAAATCCAGGCCAGCATCGGCCAAGGCGTCTTTCAGGGCCCACAAACCGAGGTCGTAGGCGTCCATGTCAGGCATGACCCCGTAACGGGTGTTGCCCACACCGACCACACTGGCGCGCAAAGAAGAGGTGCTCATGGGAGGCTTAAAACTGGTAGCGGCGCAAACCGCCATCGACAGGGATCAAGGTGCCCGTGATGTAGCTGGCGAGATCTGAGGCCAAAAAACACACCAAGTGGGCCATGTCTTCGGGCTGTCCATAACGGCGCATGGGAATGTGGTTGTCGATCTGGTCTTGGCGAAAAGCGGGCGAATGGTTGCGCTGTATCTGCTCAGAGTCAATGTGCCCCGGCGGAATGCAATTGACCGTGATGCCGTGCGGCCCCACCATGCGCGAAAAGCCTTTGGCCCAGCTGTGCAAAGCCGCCTTGGCGCAAAACGCACCATTGACCTGGTCGGGCTCGCTTTTGCCGGTGATGTTGATGATGCGGCCCCAGTGCCTGGCCATCATGTCGTCAATGAACACCTCCGCCAGTTGCCTGGGCCGCTCGAAATTCAGGGCCATGGCCTCGACCCAACTGGACTCGGGCACGTGCAATTGCTTGAAGGGGCGCGAGCCGCCAGCGTTGTTGACCAAAATATCAATGCCGCCTACATCCTGCATCACGCGCTCATGGAGGCGCTGCACCGACTGCGGGTCGACCAAGTCGTCGCTGATCACCAAGGGCAGCTGGCCGGTGTCGCGCTGTATGTCTTGGGCCACTTTGTCCAGCAGTTCGGCTCGCCTGGCGGTCAGCACCAAGTTCACGCCTTCGCGGGCCAGCGCGTGTGCAATGCCCACGCCAATGCCTGTGCTGGCGCCGGTGAGCAAGCAACGCTTGCCTTCTAAATTCAGATTCACAAAAGACCCTCCAGGCAGACCCCGGCGCCAGGCCGGGGCAGGGTTGATGGGCGAGTTAAATTTTCATGTCGGCAAACACTTCGCGGGCCAGGCGAAATGAATCGACCGCGACAGGCACGCCGCAATACATGCCGGTTTGCAAAAAGATTTCTGCAATTTCTTCTTTGGTCACGCCGTTGTTGATGGCGCCGCGGATATGAACTTTCAATTCGTGCGGGCGGTTCAGCGCAGCCAACAAGCCCAGATTGAGCATGCTGCGGGTTTTGAGTTCCAGGCCGGGACGGGTCCAGATGCTGCCCCACGCACCTTCGGTGACGTATTCCTGCAAAGGCTGGCTGAATGCGTCTGCATTTTTGAGGGCGTTGTCCACATACTCATTGCCCAGCACCTTGCGACGAACGGCCAAACCTTTTTCAAAAACTTCTTTGTTCATAGTGATCTCCAAAACTAAAAAAATACCCACACACAAGTTCAATGGATGTTCTGAAATAAATCAGCCAACCCACACAAAAATACCTCTCAAATTCTAAGTCTGCGCCCCGCAAACGGAGAGCGGGAGAACCAGCAGTTGGCCCCACGCATGTCTTCCAAGCGCCTTGATTCAGCCCGCCTCTTGCGGGCTTTGAGAAAGGGCAGCCGGTGTGGGGCCCAACCGGTCAGTGACCGTGAGCGATGGTTTCCCCGCCGTCCACCACCAAGGTCACACCGGTGATGAAGCTGGCCTCTTCTGAATGCAAAAACAAGGCGGCATGGGCCACGTCCCAGCCCGTGCCTTGCTTGCCTTTGAGGGGAATGCGGCGGTCGCGGTCGGCCACCACATCTTCACGGCGCTGGCCTTTGGCCACCCTGTTTTCAATGGCCATGGGCGTGTTCATCAAGCCAGGCAAGATGGCATTGACCCGAATGCCATGCTTGGCATGGGCCGCGGCCATGTTTTCGGTCATGGCGTTGAGCGCGGCTTTCATGGTCTTGTAGCCCAGCAAGGGGTAGGCCTGGATGGAGGCCACCGACGAAATGCTCACAATCGAGCCGTGGCCTTGCTCGAGCATGAAGGGCAGCGCATGTTTGGCGGCAAACCAGGCGCTTTTGAGGTTAACGGCAAAGCTGGCGTCAAAAGCCGCCTCGGTGAGGACATCCGCAGTGGCGTCGCCCAGCGCCAAGCTGCCGCCAATGTTGTTGTGCACGATATCGATTCGGCCGTGCGCTTGGTGGACCTTCGCAATCACGCCTTGCACGTCTTTTTCTTGCGTTTGGTCCACCTGCAAAGCGTCGGCGGCACCACCCGCCTGGCGAATCAAATCAGCCGTTTCCTGCGCAGACGCCAGGTCCCGGTCCACCACCCAGACATGGGCCCCTTCTCTGGCCAACACCAAGCAGGTGGCGCGCCCGTTGCCCACGGTCAGCCCCGGTGTTTGACCGCCTCCAAAAACCACGGCAATTTTGCCGGCGACTCGATTTGCCATGAATACTCCTGAAGTGTTTCAAATAGGCGCTGCCAGCAGCGTCTTGACCAAGCCGGTGTCTGCGATCACGGTGGCCTGCAGCAGCCGCAGACCGGCTGGCGTGCGGCTGCACACAAAGTCGTAACGGCCCACACTGAAGAGGCGGCTCATGCCCTCCAGATTGGTTTGAAACAAGCTGTAGCTGGCCTGGAAATGCAATTGATGGGCGCTGTCCTGCAGCACCTGCGGCAGCCCAATGACATGGCGCGCCCAATGAAAATTGTGCTCATTGACGTTGCGGTAAGACTGTATGCGGTCGCTGAGCATGTCGCGGTTGTCACACCACATCAAGGCCGCAGGCAAGCCCATTTCTTCGTTTTCCCGCGAGCAGACTTTGTACTCCGCTTGCGGCTCAAACAGCAGCGTCCATTCCTCGAGCTTGTCTTGGTCCAGCAGCAAACCGTACTCGGACAGAAACGACATCGCCTCCCACATGGCCTGGGCGTTCATCGAATGCCTCCCTCAGGCTCCACGCCCATTAACTCGGACCAGTAGGACCAAAACCCGCGGATCGGGGTTTCGGTGACCCGGTGCTCCAAGTCGCTCAAGGGGCCTAAGCCGCCCATTTCCACCAAGCTGTGGTCCAGGGTTTCACGCCGCGTGGCTTTTTGCACAATCTCTATGGCTTCGCCGTCTTCCATGCTCACCAGCCCCGCAGGACCCACCAGGTTGGCGCTGATCAAGCGATGGCGCACCATCTCCTCGGTGTCGTCCTCGTAGCCAAAAAGCGTCTGGAAGATTTCGTGCGAGTCCACGCCCTTGGGCCGGATCTGTCGGCTGCTCAAGCTGTTGTTGATCTGGATGATGATGGCGTTGGGGAAAAAGGTGGGCGTGGCCAGGTTCAAGCCGTCGGCAAATTCGGGGCGGTAGTCCAAAATTTTGAGGTCTGACAGCCGCATGCGGTCGAGCTCCACGCCCTTGATGCCCGCGTAGGCTTCTGTGGCCTGACTTTGGGTGTCTGAGTTGCTGAAGGCGTAGTTCATGTTGTGGCGGTGTCTATCGTCCATGCGCACCCCGCCTTTTTGGGTGGCACGGTCCACGCCGTAGGTCACAAAAAACTCGTGCAGCAAACTGGCGTGGTAGGTGTCGCGCAGGTTTTCTGCGTACAGCTTCCAGTTGCCCTCAATGTGTTGCCGCGTGTAGCCCAAAATCTTGATCGGCTTGTGCATGAAGCGCTTGATCATGCTGGTGCCAAACTCACCCAAGTAAGACTCAATGGACTCGGCCTCGTCGGAAAAAGTGCCGAATAAAACGCCGTGGTAGTTGGCCAAGCGCAGCGCTTTGGGGTGGTGGGCCTGCACATCGAAATCGGCAGGCATGCCGCCTTGGCCTTTCAAGCCCCGCCTGAAGGGAACCCCTTCGAGCTTGCCCTGCGTGGAGTAAGACCAGCGGTGGTAAATGCAGACATGGCTGGTTTTGCAATGGCCCGCCACCTCGCGCACGATTTGCGCGCCTCGGTGGCTGCAGCGGTTGACGAACGCATGGAGTTGGCCGTCTTGGTCGCGAGAGACCACGACCGGCGTGTCGCCCACCCAGGTGGTTCTGAAGTCGCCGGGCTTGGGCACCTCGGCCTCAAAGGCCAAGTAACTCCAGCACTTGCCCCGAAACACCTGCTCCATTTCCCGCTGGTAGAGCTCCGGGTCGTGGTAGACCGAAAAGGGGATGCGGGAATAGTCTTTGCGAGGCCAGTCGATCTTCATAGCAATCTCCTTCCAAAGGGCCAGACCCGCCTCAGGCAAACTGCACTGGCATGGGGTGGCGAGCTGCGCCAGGTCGCAGCTCGGGCTGCGTCAAGCCCGGTGACGGAGCGTCTCAAGCGCCGGGATACTCTTCGTCAGTGACGGCGCTGCCCCAAGCTGTGTGGCCAATGGAGGTGGCGGTGTGCAGCATGTAGCTGCCTGCGGCGGCGCCGTGCCAATGCCGCTCTTGTGGAGATATCCACACCACATCGCCGGCCCGGATGCTCTTGGGTTCTTGGCCGTCGAGGCAGACCCAACCATGGCCGGCAATCACGTTGAGCATTTGGCCATGCTCATGCTGGTGCCAATGGGTGCGGCCACCAGGCGTGAAAAACACGTTGTTGATGGTCACGTTGTCTGTGGTGGGCATGATGGGGTCGCCCCATACGGTGCCCGTGCAGTTGCTGGTGCGCGATTCAGAAACGGCGCCTTCTTGGCGTGCGTGGAAAACTTTCATGTGCGGCTGTCTCTCAGAGGGTTGCAACAAAAACATGCGTGAACCGGCGTGCAATCTTCATGGGCCACATGGCAGCCTGTGTTGCACTCCAAAAATATTAGCATACGAACCATTTGCCCCTGGCCCGTCCACTCAGTCGGCGCTGACCTCGACAACGATCTTGCCCACATGCACATCGGCGAGCATGGCTTGCAGGGCCTCGGGCGTCTGCTCAAAGGGCAGGACGCGGTCTATCAGCGGCACGATGCGGCCCTCGGCGACCCAGGGCAGCACATCGCGCACAAAGCCACTGACGGTGGCCTCGCGCTGGGCGGCTGTGCGCATGGCGTTGCTCACGCCAAAGATCTTGAGCCGCTTGCGATGAAGGGCCGCCAAATCCAGCTCGGCCTTGAAGACGCCGTCGACATAACCCACAACGGCCAGCCGCCCCATGTAGCCCAGGCTGGCCAGGCAGGCGGGGAAGGGCGTGCCACCGACCGAGTCAATCGCCAAATTCACGCCGGCAGGCCCGGCGAATGCGGCGACCTCGTCGATGAAATCACCGCCCCGGGTGGCAATGCCCAGGTCAAGTCCGAGCTCGCGCAGTCGATCGAGTTTGGCAGGTGAGCCCGATGTGCCGACCACGCGGGCCCCCAGCGCCTTGGCGATTTGCAGGCAGGCCACACCCACGCCCGAGGCGATGCCGGCCACCAGCATGGTTTCGCCTTTTTGCAGCGCGCCCTCGACCATCACCATGTCGTAGGCCACCCAGGCCGCAATGGGCAGGGCGGCCGCGGCGTGCCAGCTCAGGTTGGCAGGCACGTGCATGGCGTCGCGCTGATCGATGAGCGCCAACTCGGTAAAGCCGCCTGTGGCCCGCCCCATGACCCGGTCGCCGGGGGCGAAGCGCACGACGCCTTCGCCCACCGCTTCGACCACCCCGGCGGCCTCAATGCCCGCCACCTTGAAACGCGCCGCCTGCTTAGGCAGGTGCACAAACTCACCCCTGTTCATGGCCGCACTGCGAACGCGAACGCGCATCTGGTGAGGCCCTGGCTCGGGCTGGGCCATCTCTTGTGGGCTCAGCGTCAAATCCGTGGTGTCCAGCATCCAGGCTTTCATTGTTTGTCCCATTCCATGTTGGTTGAATCAAAATTTATTGTCGCAAATCCGATGGCGCCAAGCCCCACAGCGGACTGCAGTTGCGCCAACCAGTCTTGCCCTTTGGCGCGGGCGGGCGCATCCATCCTCGATCGCCACGCACCTTGGGCAGCCCATGTTTCTGGGGTAACCTCCCTAGCCAAGCCACCTGTCCGTGTGCCTCTAGGAGGAAATGCATGGCCTGGCTGGGCCACCCTTGAATTTGGAGTTTTCATGACAAGTCGATCCGTCTTGGATGGTTTTTCTCTGCAGGGCAAGACCGCCTTGGTCACAGGCGCCGGGCAAGGCATAGGCCGGGCCATTGCCTGCACCCTGGCCCAGGCCGGCGCCTTGGTCGCTTGCCTGGACCGCAATGCACAAGGGCTGCAAGAGACAGTGGCCTTGATTCATCAAGAACAAGGCCAAGCCATCTCCTTGGTCGCCGATGTGTCCTCGGAGGAGCAAACCCAGGCCGCAGTGGCTCAATTGGGCACTCACTCACCTGGCCTACATGTGCTGGTCCATGGCGCGGCGGCGGCCGATCCCAGTGGCACGGTGGTCGACACCTCCCTGGCCGACTGGAACCATGCGATGGCGGTCAACCTGACCGGCGCTTTTTTGGTGAGCAAGGTCGCCATTCCGGTGATGGCGCGCAGCGGCGGGGGCTCGGTGGTGCTCATAGGCTCACAGCTGGGGCGTGTCGGCTCCTCCAGGCGCGCGGTGTACTGCGCCATCAAGGGCGGCTTGCTCAACCTGGCCCGCGCCATGGCCATAGACCACGCGCCAGAAGGCATACGCGTCAACACCTTGTCGCCTGGCGCCATAGAGACCGACCGCATGGTGCTGCGCTTTGGCTCCATGGCGCAGGCACGCGAAGTGCTGGCGCCTTTGCACCTGAGCGGGCGGCTGGGAACTGCCCATGAAATTGCCATGGCCGCGCTCTATCTGGCCAGTGACGCGTCGTCCTTCATGACGGGCGCCGACATGCTGGTCGATGGTGGATACACCGCCCGTTAAAAGCAAAACCCACCATGAAAGTGAATTACGATTTTTCTGGGCGCGTGGTCTTGGTGGCCGGCGCCGGCTCAGGCATAGGCTTGGCCATGACGCGCGCCTGCCTGGAGGCCGGCGCCACGGTGCTGGCCAGCGACCTCAAGGTGCAAGCCCTGACCGAGCTCAATCACCCACGCTGCGAGGTGGCACAGCTGGACATCACAGACTCGGGCGCCGTCAACCGTTATGTGCAAGCGCAACACAGCCACTTGGGCCGCTCAGGCCGCATAGACGCGGCCGTGCTGGCCAGCGGCATTCAACAGCGCATCGCCGTGGAGGCCATGACCGATGCCGATTGGCAACGCCACATCGATGTGAACCTCACCGGTATTTTTTACATGGTGCGTGCGCTGTTTCCGGTGATGAAGCAGCAGCGCTATGGCGCCATGGTGGTGTTCACCTCGGGCCTGGCGACCCAAGGCTGGCCGGGCGCCACCGCCTATGGCGCCTCCAAGGCCGGGCTGATTGCGCTGGTCAAGTCAGCGGCGATGGAGCTCAA
Source organism: Polaromonas sp. YR568 (assembly GCA_945878995.1). Taxonomy (GTDB): domain Bacteria; phylum Pseudomonadota; class Gammaproteobacteria; order Burkholderiales; family Burkholderiaceae_C; genus Polaromonas. Next base: position 27,269 of record CAMCUN010000016.1, read on the forward strand.
AGACTACGGCGTGCGCATCAATGCTGTTTCGCCTGGCATCACCAACACGCCCTTGTTCACCGACAGCGCCTCGCCGCAAGAAGTGGCCATGTATGAAAACTCGCTGGGTGTGTCAGAGCCGCAAGAGGTGGCGCCCATGTTGATGCATTTGATCTCTGATGGCGCAGCCAGCATCAGCGGCAATGTGCTCGAGCGCAGGATGATTCCCAAAAAGCAGTAGTTTTTGGCTCAGGCCTGCTGCAGCTGCCCCAACTCGTACACGCTCACATCCGTGGTGACCAAGCCAAGCGGAAAGCGTTTGCCCGCCAAATAGTCGTCCATGCAGCGCAGCAGCAGCGGGCTGCGGTGGCGGTCGGCGCAGGCCCGGATCTCGTCGGGCGTCATCCAGACGGTGCGCACAATGCCCTCGTCGAGTTCGCGGCCCACTTGCAACTGGCCCAGCTCGCCGCAAAAAGCAAAGCGCAGGTAGGTGATGTCCTCGGGGGGCGAGCCGTCCAGGGATTGCTTTTCAAAGCGTGAGAGGTACACGCCCACCAAGGCCGTGGGCTGGAACAGGTGGGCGGTTTCTTCCAGGGCTTCGCGGGCGCAGCCCTCAATGGGGCTCTCGCCCGGGTCCAGGTGACCGGCCGGGTTGTTGAGCTTGAGGCCGTCGCGGGTGAGCTCTTCGACCAACATGAATTGGCTCTGGCCGTCTTGCTGGCGCTCAATGATGGCGGCCACGGTGACACTGGGTTTCCAACGTTCTTGCATTTGGCGATTATCTGCCGCAGTTGTGACAGCCCCAAGGCTGGTGCACGCGCCTTAGAGGCCGGCCGAAAAACTCTCACGCAAAAAAGCCACCAAGGCCTGCACGGCCGCGGGCACTTGGGGCGACCAGGGGCGCAGGGCGTAAATGCGGTCGCCAAAAAAGCCTTGCACCTGCCAATCGGCCAGCACAGGCACCAGCTGGGGCCGTCCCGCCAGGCCGTGCTCAGAGGGCAAGCTGAAGTCGGGCAAGAGGCCAATGCCCAGGCCGGCCAGCAGGGCCTCGCGCAGCACCTCGCTGTTGTTGACGCGCAATTTAGGAGACAGGTTCACACCCACTTTGTCGTCGTCGCTGCGGCGCCTGCCTTTGGCCTGCCGCGCAAAAGTCCATTGCCCTTGTCCGCGCTGGCCGCCCAGGTACATGAGGCAGTCGTGTGCGGCCAACTCGCTGGGGTGTTGGGGCACGCCGCGCCTGGCCAGGTAGTCGGGGCTGGCCATCAACAGGGAACGGGTCTCGCACAAGGGCCAGGCCACATGGGTGTCGGGAGGGGTGCTGGTGTGGCGCACGGCCAAGTCAAAACCTTCTTGGGCCAGGTTGACAAAGCGGTCGGTGAGCTCCAGGTCAATGCGGATCTCGGGAAAGCGCGTCAAGAACTCGGCCACGCGCCCGGCCAGGTGCTGGCGGCCCAGGGCCACAGGGGCGGTCAGGCGGATCAGCCCGCGCGGGGCGCCCACCAGGTCGCGCACGGCGGTGTAGCTGTCGCTGATGCGCTCAAACGCCGGTTGCAGCTCGCCCACCAGCTGCTGCCCAGCTTCCGTCAGGCCCACCGAACGGGTGGTGCGGCGCACCAGCGCCACCCCGGCTTGGCGCTCCAGCTCGGTGATGCGCATGCTGGCCGAGGCTTTGGACAGCCCCAGGCGGCGCGCCGCCTCCGTGAAGCTGCGGGTGTCCGAGAGCACTGTCAGCAGGTGCAAGTCGGACAGCAAAGGCGAGAGTTGGTCTGAAGCCATGGCCAGATTATGGATTGTTCAAAATTTTGAACAATGAAGTCAGCTTTAAGGGCGTTATCAAAACCCGGGCTGGCGCCTAAAGTTCATCCCAACTCCAAAGGATATTTCATGACGCAAGCCCAACCCAGCCAGATCGCTCACTTTGTCGCCGGCCAGCTCACCGCAGGCCAGGGCACACGCCGCCAAGACGTGTTCAATCCCGCCACAGGCGCCGTCAGCGGCCAAGTGCTGCTGGCCGACAGCGCCGACGTGAACGCCGCCGTGGCCGCGGCCAAAGCGGCTTTTCCGGCCTGGGCCGACACCTCGCCGCTGCGCCGCTCACGGGTGATGTTCAAGTTTTTGGAACTGCTCAACGCGCACAAAGACCAGCTGGCCCGCCTGATCACCGCCGAGCACGGCAAGGTGTTCACCGACGCGCAGGGCGAGGTCACGCGCGGCATTGAGATTGTGGAATTTGCCTGCGGCATCACGCAGCTGCTCAAGGGCGACTTCACCGACCAGGTCTCCACCGGCATAGACAACTGGACCTTCCGCCAGCCCCTGGGCGTGGTGGCCGGCATCACGCCTTTTAACTTTCCGGTGATGGTGCCCATGTGGATGTTCCCGGTGGCCATTGCTGCGGGCAACACCTTTGTGCTCAAGCCCAGCCCGCTGGACCCCAGCCCCAGCTTGCTGATGGCCGAGCTGCTCCAACAAGCGGGCCTGCCTGCAGGCGTGTTCAACGTGGTGCAGGGCGACAAAGACGCGGTGGACGCGCTCTTGGTCCACCCCGATGTGCAAGCCATTTCCTTTGTGGGCTCCACCCCCATTGCCAACCACATTTATGAAGTGGGCGCGCGCCACGGCAAGCGCGTGCAGGCCCTGGGCGGCGCCAAAAACCACATGGTGGTCATGCCCGACGCGGACCTGGACCAAGCCGTGGACGCCCTGGTGGGCGCAGGCTACGGCTCGGCCGGCGAGCGCTGCATGGCCATTTCTGTGGCGGTGCTGGTGGGCGACGTGGGCGACAAACTCATCCCCATGCTGGACGAGCGCGCCCGCACGCTCAAGATCAAAAACGGCACCGAGCTCGACGCCGAAATGGGCCCCATCGTCACGGCGGCCGCGCACCAGCGCATCACCGGCTACATTGATCAAGGCGTCAAAGAAGGCGCCACGCTGCTGGTGGACGGCAGAACCTTCCAAGGCGCGCAAGCCGGCGCGGGCTGCGAACAGGGCTTTTGGATGGGCGGCACGCTGTTTGACCACGTCACGCCCGAGATGCGCATTTACAAAGAAGAAATCTTTGGCCCGGTGCTGTCGTGCGTGCGCGTCAAAGACTTTGCCGAGGCGGTGACCCTGATCAACGCCCACGAGTTTGGCAACGGCGTGAGCTGCTACACCCGCGACGGCAACGTGGCCCGAGAATTCAGCCGCCGCATCCAGGTGGGCATGGTGGGCATCAACGTGCCCATCCCTGTGCCCATGGCCTGGCACGGCTTTGGCGGCTGGAAAAAGAGCCTCTTTGGCGACATGCACGCCTACGGCGAAGAGGGCGTGCGCTTTTACACACGCCAAAAAAGCATCATGCAGCGCTGGCCCGAGAGCATTGGCAAAGGCGCTGAGTTTGTGATGCCGACGTCCAAGTAAAGGCCAGCCTGGCCCAAGCTTGCAGCTGTGTCCATCGTTGTGGGCGCGGGTATATGTCAGAGTTGCTTGACACTCTGTAGACATTGGTCAGGCTTGGTTAGCGGGGCCAAGCGCTCACAAAAGTCAGGTAAGCTCTTCGACAGTTAAAAACAGGGTCGGCGCACAGCCGCGCCCGCAAAAGGAGTTGGCTATGCATATAGGAGTGCCTGCTGAAGTGATGGCAGGGGAGACGCGGGTGGCAGTGACGCCCGAGACAGCTAAAAAACTCAAGGCCCAGGGTCACACCGTGCGCCTGCAGTCCGGCGCAGGCCTGGCCGCCAGTGCGCCAGACGCGGCCTACGAGGCGGTGGGCGCCGAGATCACCGATGCGGCGGGCGCCTACGCCTGTGACGTGGTGCTCAAGGTGCGCTGCCCGCAGGACAGCGAAGTGGCTTTGCTCCAAAGCGGCAGCACGCTCATAGGCATGCTCAACCCCTTTGACCGGGCGGGCTTGGAGCGCCTGGCCAAGGCGGGCGTCACGGCCTTTGCGCTAGAAGCGGCGCCCCGCACCAGCCGGGCGCAAAGCATGGACGTGCTGTCGTCGCAGGCCAATATTGCGGGCTACAAGGCCGTGATGATGGCGGCCGAGCGCTACCAGCGCTTTTTCCCCATGCTGATGACCGCAGCCGGCACCGTCAAGGCCGCCCGCGTGGTGATTTTGGGCGTGGGTGTGGCGGGCCTGCAGGCCATTGCCACGGCCAAGCGCTTGGGCGCCGTGATTGAGGCGTCTGACGTGCGGCCCAGCGTGAAAGAGCAAGTCGAGTCCCTGGGCGGCAAGTTCATTGACGTGTCTTATGAGACCGACGAAGAAAAAGAAGCCGCCGTGGGCGTGGGCGGCTATGCCCGGCCCATGCCGGCGTCGTGGCTGGAGCGCCAAAAGGCCGAGGTGGCCAAGCGCGTGGCGCAGGCCGACATTGTGATCACCACCGCGCTGATTCCGGGTCGCCCCGCGCCTGTGCTGGTCACCGAAGAAATGGTCAAGTCCATGAAGCCGGGCAGCGTCATCGTGGACCTGGCCGCGCCCCAAGGCGGCAACTGCCCGCTGACCGAGCCCGGCCACACTGTGACCAAGCACGGCGTGGTCTTGGTGGGTGAAACCAACGTGCCGGCCCTGGTGGCCGCCGATGCCAGCGCGCTGTATGCGCGCAACCTGCTGGACTTTCTCAAGCTCATCGTCACCAAAGAAGGTGGCCTGAACATCGACATGCAGGACGACATCGTGGCCGCCTGCCTCGTGGCCCAGGGCGGCGACGTCAAGAAAAACTAAATCTGGAGCACACCATGGAACTCGCCTCCCCCGGGGTCATCAACCTCATTATTTTTGTGCTGGCCATTTACGTGGGCTACCACGTGGTCTGGACCGTCACGCCCGCGCTGCACACGCCGCTGATGGCGGTCACCAACGCGATATCGGCCATCGTCATCGTGGGCGCCATGTTGGCCGCGGCTCTGACCGTCACGCCGCTGGGCAAGACCATGGGCGTGCTGGCCGTGGTGCTGGCCGCGGTCAACGTCTTTGGCGGCTTTTTGGTCACGCGCCGCATGCTGGAGATGTTCAAGAAGAAAGAAAAGAAGGCCGGCCCCGCGGCTGACGCAGGAGCGGCCAAATGAGCATGAACCTTGTCACCTTGCTGTACCTGCTGGCCAGCGTGTGCTTTATTCAGGCGCTCAAAGGCCTGTCGCACCCCACCACCTCCATTCGGGGCAATATTTTTGGCATGTCGGGCATGGCCATTGCCGTGCTGACCACGGGCGCGCTGATTGTGGAGCTGGCCGGTGGCGCGGCCCAAGGCCTGGTTTACGTGCTGGGCGCGCTCATTGTGGGCGGCGCCGCCGGCACCCTGATGGCCCAGCGCGTGGAAATGACCAAAATGCCCGAGCTGGTGGCTTTCATGCACAGCATGATTGGTTTGGCCGCGGTCTTCATTGCCGTGGCCGCCATGGCCGAGCCCGACGCCTTTGGCATCACCGCCAAAGGCCAGGGCACCGAGGCCATTCCGGCGGGCAACCGGCTGGAGCTGTTCTTGGGTGCGGCCATTGGCGCCATCACCTTCAGCGGCTCGGTCATTGCCTTTGGCAAGCTGAGCGGCAAGTACAAATTCCGCCTGTTCCAGGGCGCGCCAGTCACCTTTGGCGGCCAGCACATGCTCAACCTGGTGCTGGGCCTGGCCACGCTGGGCCTGGGGCTGGTGTTCACCTTCACGGGCGACTGGACGGCGTTTTTTGCCATGCTGGCGCTGTCTTTTGTGCTGGGCGTGCTCATCATCATCCCGATTGGCGGGGCCGACATGCCGGTGGTGGTGTCCATGCTCAACAGCTACTCGGGCTGGGCCGCAGCGGGCATTGGCTTTTCGCTGAACAACGCCATGCTGATCGTGGCAGGTTCCTTGGTGGGCTCGTCGGGCGCCATCCTGTCCTACATCATGTGCAAGGCGATGAACCGCTCGTTTTTCAACGTCATCTTGGGCGGCTTTGGCGGCGAGGCCGGCACGGCTGCGGCCGGCAGCGCGGTGCAGCGCAACGTCAAGTCGGGCTCGGCCGACGACGCGGCCTTTATTTTGGGCAATGCCGAGTCCGTGATCATCGTGCCAGGCTATGGCCTGGCGGTGGCGCGGGCACAGCACTCGGTCAAAGAATTGGCGCAAAAGCTCACTGAAAAAGGCATCAAGGTCAAATACGCCATCCACCCGGTGGCCGGCCGCATGCCCGGCCACATGAACGTGTTGCTGGCCGAGGCCGAGGTGCCTTACGACCAGGTGTTTGAGATGGAAGACATCAACGCCGAGTTTGGCCAGGCCGACGTGGCCATCATCTTGGGTGCCAACGACGTGGTGAACCCGGCCGCGCACGTCAAGGGCAGCGCCATTTACGGCATGCCCATCTTGGAGGCCTACAAGGCCAAGACCGTGATCGTCAACAAGCGCAGCATGGCCGCCGGTTACGCAGGTCTGGACAACGAGCTGTTCTACATGGACAAAACCATGATGGTGTTCGGTGACGCCAAAAAGGTCATTGAAGACATGGGCAAGGCCATCGAGTAAAACTCGCCTACCCTTCCTCCTCTCAGCGCCTACAGGACCCGTCAAGAGCCTGTAGGCGATTTCAATGGCGCCCCTTCACCAGCCCACGGAGACCTCACCCATGACCACCTCAACTGCAGACCGCCCTTGGCTTTCAGCCTACCCAGAAGGTGTGCCGGCCGACATAGACCCGTCGCAGTACCGCTCCCTGGTGGCCTTGCTTGACGAGAGTTTTGCCAAGCACGCCAGCAAAGCGGCTTACAGCTTTTTGGGCAAAGACTTTTTGTTCTCGGACATAGACCGCCAGTCCATCGCCCTGGCCGGCTACCTGCAAAGCCTGGGCTTGGCCCGGGGCGACCGGGTGGCGCTGATGATGCCCAACGTGCCCCAGTACCCGGTGGCCGTCGCCGCCGTGCTGCGCGCAGGTTTTGTGGTGGTCAACGTCAACCCGCTCTACACCGCGCGCGAGTTGGAGCACCAGCTCAAAGACTCGGGCGCCAAGGCCATTGTGATCTTGGAGAACTTTGGCCACACGCTGCAAGCTTGCCTGGCCAACACGCCTGTCAAACACATTGTGCTGGCCGCCATGGGCGACCGCCTGGGCCTCAAGGGCCTGCTGGTGAACTACGTGGTGCGCAAGGTCAAAAAAATGGTGCCCGCCTACAGCTTGCCCCATGCGGTGCGCTTTAACGACGCCCTGAGCGAAGGCGGCCGCCACACCTTGACGCGGCCTGAGCTCAACCCCGACGACGTGGCCGTGCTGCAGTACACGGGCGGCACCACCGGTGTGTCCAAAGGCGCGGTGCTGCTGCACCGCAACGTGATTGCCAACTTGCTGCAGTCTGAAGCCTGGAACGCGCCAGCCCTGGTTGGCATGCCCGCGAACGAGCAAATCACCTACGTGTGCGCGCTGCCGCTCTATCACATCTTCGCCTTCACGGTGAACATGATGCTGGGCATGCGCTCGGGCGCCAAGAACATCTTGATCCCCAACCCCCGCGACCTGCCGGCCGTGCTCAAGGAGCTGTCCAAGCACCGCATCCACATGTTCCCGGCCGTCAGCACCTTGTTCAACGGCCTGGCCAACCACCCCGACTTTGGGACGGTGGATTGGTCGCACCTGCGCGTGTCCCTGGGCGGCGGCATGGCCGTGCAAAGCGCCGTGGCCAAGCTCTGGCTGGACAAAACCGGCTGCGCCATTTGCGAAGGCTATGGCCTGTCAGAAACCTCGCCCTCGGCCAGCTGCAACCCCACCACCAGCAAAAGCTTCACCGGCACCATTGGCGTGCCGATTCCCAGCACCTGGTTCAAGCTGATCGACGACGACGGCCATGAGGTGCCCGCAGGCACCACGGGTGAGATCGCCATCAAAGGCCCGCAGGTCATGGCCGGCTACTGGCAGAGGCCCGACGAAACCGCCCGCGTGATGACCGCCGACGGCTACTTCCGCTCGGGCGACATCGGCATCTTGGACGCGCAAGGCTTTTTCAAGATCGTGGACCGCAAAAAAGACATGATCCTGGTCAGCGGCTTCAACGTCTACCCCAACGAGGTTGAAGACGTGGTCGGCAGCATGCCAGGCGTGCTCGAGGTCGCCTGCGTGGGCGTGCCCGACGACAAGCAAGGCGAAGCCGTCAAACTGGTGATCGTGCGCAAAGACCCGGCTCTTACCGAGCAGCAAGTGCGCGACTATTGCCGCGCCAACCTCACGGGCTACAAGCAGCCCAAGGTGGTGGAGTTCAGAGGCGAGCTGCCCAAAACCCCCGTGGGCAAAATCTTGCGCCGCGAGCTGCGCGACAAGACAACCGCTTAATCTGAGGCGAGCGCGTAACGGGCATCACCTCACGCAGCAATTCGCCGGCAGGCCGGCTCCTACAGGGGGAGCTCGGTTTGCCTTTGTAGGAGCTTGCCTGCAAGCGAATCGTGCCGTTGAACAGGCATCACCTCAGGCGAACATTCGCCAGCAGGCTGGCTCCTACAAGGGGAAAACGGTTTGCCTTTGTAGGAGCCAACCCTGCCCGCGATGCGCTCCGGGCAAAATCCAGGAATGACCAGCCCCTCCCTGCCCCCCTTTCGCCGCTTGGCCATTCTCAGCGCCTTGGTTGACGAGCAGCGCGGACTCATTGAGCATTTGCAGCAGCGCCACAAGGTGGAGCACGCCGGGCGCCATTTTTGGCTGGGCACATTGGGCGGCACCCCTGTGGTGTTGACGGTCTCGCGCATTGGCAAGGTGTCGGCGGCCATCACGGCCACTTTGTTGATTGAGCGCTTTGGCGCAGATGCCATTGTTTTTACCGGGGTGGCGGGTGGCCTGGGCGACGGGGTGAAGGTGGGCGATGTGGTGGTGGCGCAAGACTTTTTGCAGCACGACCTGGATGTCTCGCCGCTGTTCCCCCGCTACGAGGTGCCGGCCTATGGCCGCAGCCGTTTTGAATGTCACCCCACGCTGAGCCAAGCGCTGGCAGAGGCGGTGAAGGCCGCTTTGGCCCAAGGGCTGAGCCCCGACTTTGGCCAGGCGCAGCTGCACCGAGGGCTGATCGCCAGCGGCGACCGGTTTGTGTGCGGCGCTGAAGAATCGGCCCACTTGCAAACGCGCTTGCGTGCCGCCGGCCACGAGGCGCTGGCCGTGGAAATGGAAGGCGCGGCCGTGGCCCAGGTGTGTGCCGACCACGGCCTGCCCTTTGCCGCCATGCGCACCATCTCTGACCGGGCCGACGACACCGCCCACCTGGACTTTGCGAAGTTTGTGCAAGCCGTGGCCAGCCGCTATGCCGAACGCATAGTGTGGCAGCTGCTGGGCGTGCCTCAACCCGGCCTGGCCTGAAGCTTGGCTCACTGGGCGCGAGACGACAGGCGCGGCGCTTCAATCTTGCACAGCAACCCCACTCCAGCGGCGCTGAAAACAAGCCCAGTGGTATTCTGAAAACCATGCGCTTGCTCTCCAAATGGTTGCTCAGTGCCCTGGCCTTGCTCGCCGTGGCTCACCTCTACTCGGGCGTGGTGGTGTCCAGCTTTGGCTGGGCGCTGCTGGCCGCAGCCGTGCTGGCCACGCTCAACACCTTGGTGCGGCCGCTCTTGGTGCTGCTGACCTTGCCGGTGACCGTTTTGACGCTGGGGTTGTTTTTGTTTGTCATCAACGCCCTGATGTTTTGGGCCGCTGCCAGCCTGCTGTCTGGGCTGGAGGTGCGCGGCTTTGGCGCGGCACTGCTGGGCTCGCTCATGTATTCAGCGCTGCAGCTAGCGATTGAGTCTGTCCTCGATCGCTTGCTCCCGCGCTAAAGCCTGCAACTGGCGCAGCCGGGTGTCGATGATGGAGGCCTCAATGTGCTGGTTGGCCGCCGAGGGCACGCCCCGGCCTTGGCGCAGCAGCTCTTGTGCGGCCCGCAAGCGGTCCACCGCCCCGCTGTAGTCAAACTGCACGGCCCGGCTTTCGGCATCGGCCCGCACGGCCCGCGCGGCCTGGCCCTGCTGCTCCAGCCCTTGCGCCAAGAGCTGCCAGGCCAGGGCATCGCCAGGCTGGCGGCTGATCCAGCTTTGCAAGGCATCTACCACCTCAGCGCCCCGCCCAGCGGCCAGCAGGGCCTGGGACTGCAGCATCAGCGCGGCACGGCCTGAAGGCTGCAGGCGCACAGCCGCTGCCGCCGCCTCCGCGCTGCGGCCCAGCATGAGCTCGACCTCCACCGTCAGCTGCTGCGCGGCGCGCGCACTTTGCGGCTGCGCGGCGGCCAGTTGGGTCAAGCGCTCCAGGTACAGCTGGGCCGCGGCCGTCTCGCGCAGGCGCGCCGCCGACCATGCGGCTGCGTACAAGACCGACAGGCTTTGCGCGGCCGAAGCGGCGGCAGGCAGCTGCCGCGCCTCGTTGAGCCTGGCCTGCAGCGCCTCAAAGCCAGGCTGGCCCAAGGCACGCGCGCGGCCGGCCATCATGGCGTGCCAGGCCAAGCTGGGCAGGCCAGCATCAGCTTGCGCCTCTTTGGCATGCGCATGGCCGCTGTGCTGGGCCCGGGCGCGGGCCTCGGCAATGCGCTCGGTGGTCAGCGGGTGCGAGCGCAGGTAGGGAAAGGCGCCGGTGTCGTTAAAGCGGTTGGCCTGCTGCAGCTTTTCAAACATGCCCGAGACACCCTCAGGCGAAAAGCCCGCCTCGGTGAGCACGTTAAAGCCCACGCGGTCGGCCTCGCGCTCCATGTCGCGTGAAAAATTAAGCTGCCCCTGCATGGCCAGCGCCTGGCCACCCACCAGCGCCGCGTTGCCCAGGTTGCCCCCGTTGGGGCTGCGAGCCGCGGCCATCACGCCCAAAATCATGGCCGCCATGACCCAGGGCGCCTGCTTTTGCTGCTGCGTGAACAGCCGGGCAATGTGGCGCTGCGAGACATGGCTGAGCTCGTGGCCCAGCACCGCAGCCAGCTCGTCGGGCGTGCTCACGGTGGCCAAGAGGCCGGTGTGCACCCCCAGGTAGCCGCCGGGCAAGGCAAAGGCGTTGACGGAACGGTCGCGCACCAAAAACAGCTTCCAGGCAAAGCGCTCCTCCAGCTCGGGGCTGAGCTCGCCCCGGGCGCGGGCCGCGGCCATCAGCGGCAGCCACACCGCTTGCAGGTAGTCGCCCAGCACCGGGTCGTCCAGATAAGCCTCGTCGCGGTAAATGCTGGCGGCAATCCGGTCCCCCAGTTTGCGCTCGGTGGCCAGCGGCAGCTCCACACCCTCGCCCAAGGCCGGCAGGGCAGACGCCGGGGCAGGCAAGGGCTGCGCGCCCAAGCGCTGGCCAGGGGCCAAGGAGGTGGCCAGCACCAGCAGGGCGGCGGCCAGGGGCAAGCGGGTGAGCAGCGTCAAATCAGGCACCAGTCAAAAAGGGCACAAGGAGAGCGCAAGGAGGGCATCAAGGTCCAGCAGGCACGCACCCCAACACATGCTTTTATGATGCCCCCTCTTTGTAAAGGTTCTGTATCTCATGCAAGCCCCTTCAGGTTTAACGCATTTTGACGCACACGGCCAGGCCCACATGGTCGACGTGGCCGCCAAGGCCGCCACCCACCGCGTGGCCGTGGCGCAAGGCCGCATCACCATGCTGCCCGCCACGCTGCAAGTGATCGCGCAAGGCAGCGCCCGCAAGGGCGACGTGCTGGGTGTGGCCCGCATCGCCGGCATCATGGCCGCCAAAAAAACCAGTGAGCTCATTCCGCTGTGCCACCCGCTGGCGCTGACGCATGTGGCGGTCGAGTTCCAAATCGACGAGGCCAGCTCGGCCGTGAGCTGCCAAGCCACCGTGGAAACCGTGGGGCCCACCGGGGTGGAAATGGAAGCGCTCACGGCCGTGCAAGTGGCCTTGCTGACGATCTACGATATGTGCAAGGCCATTGACCGGGGCATGGTCATGACCGACGTGAAGGTGCTGGAAAAGCACGGGGGCAAGAGCGGGAGCTGGGTAGTGCAGCCCTGAAAACCCTGCATGTGTCACGGCGGGCGGGCTTGAACTGTCGCGCTGTTGTTGTTCGCCGTCAGGGTGAACACATCCACGGTCGAACTCGAGAAGGCTCTTGAGTCAGGCCATGAGCTTGGCGCTGTACTGAACGCCTGGCAGCCCTTGGTAATCCACATCCTGCGTCCAAAGCGTGGCACCGTGCTCCCTGGCCATGCTGTAAATGGCTGCATCGGCCAGCGCCAAGCCATGGCGTGTAGCAGCCTCGGAAGCGGCAATGGCACGGCGCTCGGTCAGGTCCAGCACACGGCCCCGGCGCATGGCATCCAGACAAGTTTCAACGATCCGTGCCGGCACAGATCGGCTCAAGACGCGGTGAACCTCATAAAGCGAAATGGTGGGCACCAGCAAATGGGCGTGGTCTTCGATGACGGGTTTAAAAATCAAACCGTTAGGGCCTGCTTTGAAAAACTCTATCCACCCCGAAGAGTCCACCACATTCATTCAAAGCCCCTGTCGGCTTCCTTCGGTGGCTCCATCTCGCCCAAGTCGAAGTCCTTGAGCATGCCGTAGTAAGCGCTCATAGGCAGTTCGGGCTTGATCACCAATTCATTACCGCGCACCTCAAAACCGATGCGTGAGCCGGCTTGAATTCCCAGTTCGGCCCGCATGGCCGCCGGAAGCGTGACCTGCCCCTTGCTGGAAACAATTGATTCTGTGCGCATGGGATTTCCTTTACCTTTTGGAAATTGTAGGATTTCATAAAAAGTAAAGCAAGTTTTCAGATGTTGGAGTTCTTTAGATGCTCCATCCAAAGAAGCCATGCCGACTCGCGCAGCCATGAAAGCCGCACAGGCATGGGCCATGGGTGCTTTTTTCCAGGTTCGCACCGGAGACTCGGCCTGACTCAGTTTGAGCCGCCTGTATGCACCTTAGGACTAAGCCAATATCACTGAGGGTGCAATGCGATTTGCCTCGTGGCCAAGATGAGGCATACAGGGTTCAAAAGGCCTGGCTGTTGAGTTGCTGCCATGCATCCGACTGGGCAGTCGGGCACGGCTTGGCGCTTGATGGGCCGCGCTTTCGGCCTGGCGGCGTGGCCAGCCTCAGCGATTGACGAGGCTGTGGGTCTGCCGCGTTGTTGGCCGCAAGTTCAAGGCTGTGGTGAGAAGCAAACCTGGCATGGCCAGGTGCTTGTGGCGGATACCCCGCGGGCGGCCGCAGGGTCCAAGGCTTCAAGCCCGGAATGGCTCAAGCTGGGGTGAGGGTGGCTGCGTTGCCAGGCCCAGTCCGGCCCGGCCCGGCCCGGCCCGGCCCGGCCCGGCCCGCAAACCAGCTGAACGCGATGTACAGCTGGGCCGCAAGGGGGCTCAGCGCTCGTTGAGCGCGCCCGAGAAGGTCCGGATCACAGGCTTGATCAGGTAGCGCAAGACGCTGCGCGTCTTGGTCTTGATGTCAATGGTCGAGGTCATGCCGGGCTTGAGCTCGACCTTGGCCAGCATGGGGTTGGTTTGCTTGCGGTCGAGTTGGATGCGGGCGCGGTAGTAGGTGGTGGACTGACCGTTGGCGCCTTGCTCCACCAAAGTGTCCGAGCTGATGTAAGTCAGCGTGCCTGTGAGCATGCCGTAGACCGAGTAGTCAAAAGCGTCGAGCTTGACTTGCACTGGCAAGCCTAGGTCGAGCTGGCCAATGTCGGCCGGGTTGATGCGGGCTTCAATGAGCATTTCACTTTCGGTGGGCGAGATTTGCATCAGCTCGTCGCCCGCGCGCAGCACGCCGCCCACGGTGTTGACCCGCAGGTACTTGACGATGCCGGCCACCGGGGCCGACATGTCGGTGTGTTCAAGCACGCTGCGCCGCTCTTCAAGCCGGTGGCGCTGGGAGGACAGCTCGTCTTCCAGCCTGGCCACCTCGGTGCGGGCTTCTTGCTCGTATTTGTTTTTGAGCTCGCTCAAGCGAGCTTCTAGGTCGCCGACCTGGCGCAAGGCACGCATGACCTCGACGCGGCTGACATCCCCCGAGTTGAGCAGCGCTTGGTTCATCTCCAGCTCTTGGCGAGCCAGCTTGAGCGCGTCTTGCAAGGCGTCGGCCGCAGCGCGCAAGGTTTCGCGTTTTTGCGCGAACAGCCGCTGTTGGGCCAGCACAAAATCGGGGTAGGCCTTGAGCTCGTCAGGAAAGGTGGGCTGGATGCCGGTGGATTCGGCGCGGGCACGGATGAGCGCCGACTGCAAAGCAGCCACCTTGGAGCGGCTTTCTTCAAAAGCGGCGCTGCTGCGGTCGCGCTCTAGCATGGCCAGGCGCTGGCCGGCTTTGACCTCTTGGCCTTCTTGCACCAAGATTTCGGCGAGCACGCCGCCGTCGGCGGCCTGGATGATCTGGGTGCGCGCGGTGGTGACGATGGAGCCTTGAGCGCGCACGGTTTGGTCGATCTCGAACCAGGCCGCCCAGGCCACAAAGACGGCAAACATCACGGCCATGACCAAAATCAGGGACAGGCGAAAACGAGGGGCTTGGTCGCTCATGTGCTCGCTCCTTGAGCTGTGGTTTTGGCTGCGGCCTCGGTGGGGGCTTGGCGGGGGGCACTCAGGCGCTGCAGCACAGCGTCTCTGGGGCCATCCATGACCACCTGGTGGTTGGCCACCACGATGATGCGGTTGACCAGGCGCAGCAAGTCTGGCTTGTGCGTGACCACCACCAGCACGTCTTCGGGCTGGAGCTTGGCGGCCAAGGCGGTGATGATGTGCTGCTCCAGCGCGCCGTCCATGGAGGCGGTGGGCTCGTCGAGCAGCCAAATGCGGGGCCGGCGCAGGAACACCCGCGTGAGGTTGACCAGTTGGCGCTGCCCAGACGACAGGCCTTGCCCGCCTTCGTGGATGGGCTGCTGCAGGCCTTGCGGGTGGGCGCCAATGACGGACTGCACCAAGCCGGTGATGCGGGCGGCTTCCAAGATGACCTCGTCACCCGGATCGATCAGGCCCAGCACCAGGTTTTCGCGCAAGGTGCCGGCAAACAGCCGCCCTTCTTGCTGCAAATAACCCACGCGCTCGGCCAGCACGGGCTTGGAGATGTGGGCCATGTCTATGCCGTCGAGCTTGACCATGCCGGCCTGCGGTTTGTACATGCCGCTGAGCAGGCGCAGCAAGGTGGTTTTGCCCGCGCCCACGGGGCCGAGCACGCCAATTTTTTCGCCAGGGTTGATCTGCAGCTTTTCAATTTGGATGGCCTGGCCCTGGCCATAGCTGGAAGCCACTTTTTCCAGCATGTACTGGCCTTTGATGGTCTGCAAGGCAATCGCTTGCTCTTGGCCGTGGTGGTCGTCTTGCAGCGACCACAAGCGGTCCAGGCCTTGCAGCGCGGTGCGGGTGTGGGCCCACTGAATCAGCCGGTCAGGCAGGCTGGCCACCGGGCCAAGCACGCGGCCCGAGAGGATGGAGCAAGCGATCAAGCCGCCCATGGTCAACTCGCCGCGTGAAATTTGCAGCGCGCCCACGGCCACCAGCAGCACGTAAGAGATTTGCTGCATGCTGGCAGCCAAGAACTGCGAGTATTCGCTGACGCGGCGCATTTCTTGCTCCACGCTGCGCGACTCGTCGGTGGTGTTGATCCAGCGGGACAGCATGCGCCAGCCGCTTTGCCCGGACTTGATGGTCTCAGCGCCTTCAATGGTCTCGACCAGCAAGCCGGTTTTGAAGTTGCTGGCGGCATTGGCTTTTTGGCTGAGCGCCTCGACGCGGCGGCGAAAGGTCAGACCGATCATCAAGGAAAGCACAAAAAACACCAGCGGGATGTAGGCCAAGGAGCCGCCGATGAAAAAAATCACCAGCAAAAACAGCAGCGCAAACGGCACATCAATCATGAGGTGCGAGGTCAGCGAGGTGAGAAAGCCGCGCACAGTTTCATAGCCGCGCAGCTGGGCCGCCAAACTGCCTATGCTGCGCGGCAACTGGTCCAGGCGAATGGCCAAAAAGCGGCTGTAGACCTCGCGTGCGAGCTGCTGGTCCACGCGGTCGACCAGCTGCTCAAACAAGCGCGAGCGGGCCAGCTTGGCCAGGGTCTCAAACACAATGGCCAAGAACACGCCGCTGGTGAGCACCCACAGGGTTTGGCTCGCGCCCGTGGGCACCACGCGGTCGTAGACCTGCATGCTGTAAAACGAGGTGGCCAAGGCAATCAGGTTGATCATGAGGCCGGCCACCGCGCCTTCAACCCAAATGAACTTGTGCGAAAAAAGTTCACGTTGAATGAGCTTGTAGACCTCGCTGCCGGAGGTGTCGTAGGGCCGGGCCAGTTTGAGCTTGACCACGGTCCAGTCTTGCAGGCCATGCAGCGGGGTTTCAACCCAGCGGTTGGTCTCCAGGTCAAAGTTTTCGGTGAGCCACTCGTTTTGCGCGGTGCGCCCGCGCAGCAGGGCCCAGCCGCGGCCCTCGCGGTGAATCAAGCAAGGGCAAGAAGCCGGGTCCACCGAGGAGGCCTTGAGCCAGCGCGGCTTGGGCAGTTGCAGCGTGGTCACCAGCTGAGCAATCACCTCGCGCGGGGCGATGGCCGCGTTTTGCGCGGCTTTGTCGATTTGCTCAACGCAGGACTGCAAGGCCAGCCTGTCCACGGCTTCGGACTGAACCTGGGCCAGGCGCATCAAGAGGGGAAACAAGGTCTTCATGGGGTCTGCGCGTTCAGGGTCGGGGAACAGGTGGAAGAGGCTCGGTGGCAGCCAAGATGGCGGGCACCCCTTCAGAGAGCACGGCCAGGCGCCAGCTGGCCACCACCAGCGCCACTTCTACCTCGGCCAAGGCGGTGTGGGCCTGGGCCAGCTCGCGCGCGGCGTTCATGACTTCCACCCAGGTCTTGCGGCCGGCCAGAAATTGACGGTCCCAGGAGTCCACCATGGCGCGAATCCAGCGCAGGCCTGAGGACAAGCTGCGCAGGCGCTGCTGCTGGGTGAGGGCCGAAATGTGCTCCAGGCTGACCTGCTCGATCAGGTTGCGGCGGGCCGCGTCGATTTCCCCTTGGGCGGCCTGCAAGCGGGCCTGGGCCGCATCGACGCCAGAGATCACCGACAAGCCGGCCCCCGGCGTGGCCGACAGGCCAATGAAAAAGCGGTTGCTCGAGCTCAGGCCGTTGGCGCTGAAGCTGCCTTGCTGGTGCTCGGCCCGGGCATAGACCTCGGGCATGGTTTGGGCGCGGCGGATCTGCACGTCCATCTCGTACTGCTTGACCTGGGCTTGCAGCTTGGCGTTTTGCGGGCTGCGCTCCCAAGCCCGCTCCAGCAAGGCGCTGAGTTCTTCGTTGGCGTCCACGGCTTGCACCGTGAAAATGCCCAGTTGCCGGGACTCCAGCTTTTGGCCTGTCAGTTGCTCGAAACGGGCCAGCGCCGTGGTCAGCTGGGCTTGCGCAATGGTCATCTCGGCCTGGGTTTGGTCCAGGCGGCTTTGCGCCAGCACCTCGTCGGCCTCGGCTGACAAGCCGCCCTGCACGCGCCGCTTGATGAGCTCGTACAAACGCTGGTGGGTTTGCAAGCTGTCGCGCAAGGCCTGCACTTTTTGCTGCCCGGCCTTCCACTCGCCCCAGGTCTGGATGGTGCGCAAGGCCAGCTGCTGGCGGGTTTCCTCCATCTGGGCCTGGGCGGCCGCGGCCACCGCTTGGGCCCGGGTCACGCCCGCGCTCAAGCGGCCCGCATTCCACAAAGGCTGCTGCAGGCGGAAGGTCATGACCTGCTTGTCTTTGTTGTATGCGGCGTCGCTCTTGTCTGCACTGACTTGCTCAACCGACACCGAAGGCGTGGGGAAAAATTGCCAGTTGGCGCCCCGCACTTCGGCGCGCGAGGCCTCGACCAGCCTGGCCTGGCTTTGCAGCAAGGGGTTGCCTTCAAAGGCCAGCGTGAGCAAATCGACCATGCCAGCGGCCTGCGCCAGGGGGCAGAGCAGGGCCCCGCAAAGTGCGGCGGCCACCAGCGCGCTGTGTAGGCGCCGCAAAAGCATGGAAATGGGATTCATCAAAAAGTACTTGAAATCGCGGTCACCAGGCGCCAAAACCAGCGATTTCGAATGTCAATAAATAGTTGCTTTGTGAGCTGCTCACAGTGCAGCCGTATGATAGTCATCAATCATGCATTCCCACTGCATGAAGCCATAAAGCGGGTAAAGAAAGTCCTTTTTCAGCGTCATTTCTGAGGCCTGCGTCCTCACCACCCGGGCAAATTGTGTCTCAGCGGCCTTGGGCCAAAGCCTCGGCCGCCAAGGCCTCGCGCCAGCGGGCTTGGGGAATGTGGCCCTGCAAGCGCTCGAGCACCATGTCGATCACTTCGCCGGGCAGCTCGTGCCGCACAAAGGGCAACACGTCGGCCGTCACATCGGCGCCCACGGCCACCAAATGCTCGGCGGCCTGCACGGTCAAACCGTAGGGCATGACTGCATCACTCTTGCCGTGAATGAGGTGAACCGTGCAGTGCGTGTGCATTTTCTCGGGCAGTGTGATGAAGCGGCCCGCAATGCCAATCACCCGGGCGGCCAAAAGCTCGGTTTGCTTGCTGGCCTCCAGCGCCAAAATGGCCCCTTGAGAAAAGCCAATGAGCGCGGTCGCCGCCGCTGGCACGCCCAGCTGCGCCTGCCAGCGCTGCACCTCGGCCAAAAACAGTGGCAGGGCCTGGGCCACGCGCTCTGGCCGGTTGGCATCATCAATGCCCTGAACTGAAAACCATTGCCGGCCACGCCCCTGGTCGCAGGGAAAGGCGGCCGCTACAGCGACAATGGCCGCCTGGGGAAAGGCCTGGGCCAGTCGTTCACCGAGGGCCTGCATGTCCCCTGGCGTGCCGCTCACGCCGTGGAAAAGCAAAAAAAGCTGCTGCGCAGCACCAGCGGGCCGCTGAATAAAAAGGGCATCGCTCACAAAAAATCCTTCAGGCACAGCAAAACGCCTATTCAACCACGACCATTCATGCTGTCGGGCTGGGCCTGCCTTACCATCTGGCCCACACTCTGAGCACCATGCAAAGCCTTCTCGACCCCGCGATTCTTTTTTTCATTTTTGGCTTGGTGGCCGGGCGCTTGCGCTCTAACTTGGAGGTGCCGCCGCAGATCTCACGCTTTCTCTCGCTGTACCTGCTCATGGCCCTGGGCCTCAAAGGCGGCTTTGCGCTGGAAAAATCGGGGCTGACGGTGGATGTGGCGGTCAGCCTGGGCTGCGCCATTGCGCTGGCCATCATCGTGCCCGCCATTGGCTACCAGGTGCTCAAGCGCTTTCTCAGTGGCTTTGATGCGGCAGCGATTGCCGCCACCTACGGCTCGGTCAGTGCGGTGACCTTCATCACAGCCATCCAGTACCTGGAAAACCACAGCCTTGACTATGGTGGCCACATGGCGGCCGCCATGGCGCTGATGGAGTCGCCGGCCATCATCATGGCGGTGGTGCTGGCCAATTCACTGCGGCAAAACAATGGCGCCCTGAGCCCCCCAGACAAGCCTCATGCGCAGGTGCCGCTGAGCAAAATTTTGCACGAGTCCTTCACCGACGGCGCCCAATTGCTGCTGCTCGGGGCCATGCTGATTGGCATGCTCACGGGCGAGGCAGGCCAAGCCGTGATGGCGCCCTTCTCGGTGGATCTGTTCAAAGGCATGCTGGCTTTTTTCCTGCTGGACATGGGGCTGATGGCCGCACGCAACATGGGCGAGCTCAAGCACCAGTCGGCCTGGCTGCTGGCCTACGCCCTTTTTGGGCCACTGCTGCACGCGGGTTTGGCCCTGGCTTTGGCCTGGGCCGCGGGAATTGCCCCAGGAAACGGCGCCTTGCTGATGGTCTTGGCGGCCAGCGCGTCTTACATTGCCGTGCCGGCTGTGCTGCGCTATGCCATTCCCGAGGCCAAACCTTCGCTGTACTTTGGCATGTCGATGGGACTGACCTTTCCCTTCAACATCTTGCTGGGCATTCCGCTTTATGTGAGCACAGCGCAGCGGGTGTTGGGCTGAATCAGGCCCGACTGAGGCTTGAAGAAATTGGGCGCTTGTTGCCCAGGGCCAAAACTGGATTTACTTGCAGCTGGCGGGCAGGTACTTGGCGTCTATGCCATCCGTGGCGGCCGGGCCACAGCTCCAGCTCAGCTGGCCAGTGTCGGCCAGCGTCGCCTTGAGCTCCAATTTTTTGCCCCCTATGCGTGGCTGTTCTTTGGCTGTCACGGTGATGGTGCCGATCTTGGCGTTGGCGGCATCACGGGCATAGGCCACGCTGTCCACATACTGGGTAGATTGTGCGTCCAGCGCCAGCGCAGAAGGCATCTCATTGGCAACCTGTACTGCTGCGGTGACCGCGATCTTGGCCGGTCCGGCCACCAAAATGAACTCGGTGACCTTGGCCCGAACGGTGTAGTCCTGGTACATGGGCAAGCCCAAGGAAGCAAGCAGGGCAATGATGGCGATCACGATCATCAACTCGATGAGGGTGAAGCCTTTGCGAATGACAGGCATGCGAGAACTCCTTGTAAAAGGGCCAACAGAGAACCCATGTGTTTGAAACACGGGCTGATGGTAGCTGCTCAGTCGCACGAATTTGCAGTGTGCGCGCTCGGCGGGATGATGTTTGACGATGCCCAGGAATTTCAACAAATTCTGGCAAATAAGCAAGGCCGACCGCAGCGCCGTCTGGGCGCGTGCAGCCAATCAGGGGGCATCACAGCCCCTCAGTTTGGCCCGATCTCAGAGCCTGGCTTTGAGCAAATGGCCCAATTCAGACGGGTTGCGCGTGACCACAAAGCCGCACTCTTCCATGATGGCGAGCTTGGCGTCTGCCGTGTCAGCGCCGCCGGAAATCAGCGCACCGGCGTGGCCCATGCGTTTGCCGGGGGGCGCGGTGACACCAGCGATGAAGCCGACGATGGGCTTTTTCATGTTCGCTTTGCACCACAGGGCCGCCTCGGCCTCGTCGGGGCCGCCGATCTCGCCAATCATGATGACGGCGTCGGTGTCCGGGTCGTCGTTGAAGGCCTTCATCACGTCGATGTGCTTGAGGCCATTGATCGGATCGCCGCCAATGCCCACGGCGCTGGACTGGCCCAGGCCGACTTCGGTCAGCATGGCCACGGCTTCATAGGTGAGCGTGCCCGAGCGCGAGACCACACCAATGCGGCCTTTGCGGTGAATGTGGCCGGGCATGATGCCGATTTTGATTTCATCGGGCGTGATCAGGCCTGGGCAGTTGGGGCCCAGCAGCAGGGTTTTTTTGCCGCCTGCGGCTTCTTTGGCCTTCATCTTGTTGCGCACTTCCAGCATGTCGCGAACGGGAATGCCTTCGGTGATACAGATCGCCAAATCCAGGTCGGCCTCCACGGCCTCCCAAATGGCGGCAGCTGCCCCTGCGGGGGGCACATAAATCACCGACACGGTGGCACCAGTCTGCGCGGCGGCTTCTTTGACGGAGGCGTAGATCGGGATGTTGAAGATGGACTCGCCGGCCTTTTTGGGGTTCACGCCTGCCACGAAGCAGTTTTTACCGTTGGCGTATTCCTGGCACTTTTCGGTGTGGAACTGACCGGTTTTGCCGGTGATGCCCTGGGTGATGACTTTGGTGTCTTTGTTGATGTAGATCGACATGGGTGTGTTCTCCGGACGTTGGCTTACTTGACCGCTGCAACGATCTTGGTCGCAGCTTCGGCCATGGTGTCGGCGGCAATGATGGGCAGGCCGGACTCGGCCAGCATTTTTTTGCCCAGCTCTTCGTTGGTGCCCTTCATGCGCACGACCAGCGGGACCGACAGGTTCACAGCCTTGCAGGCCGTGATCACGCCGGTGGCGATGGTGTCGCACTTCATGATGCCGCCGAAGATGTTGACCAAAATGCCTTCCACCTTTTTGTTGGACAACATGATCTTGAAGGCTTCGGTGACCTTCTCGGCAGTGGCGCCGCCGCCCACGTCCAAAAAGTTGGCAGGCTCGCCGCCAAACAGCTTGATGGTGTCCATGGTGGCCATGGCCAGGCCCGCGCCGTTGACCAAGCAACCAATGTTGCCGTCCAGGGAGATGTAGGCCAGGTCGAACTTGGAGGCCTCCACTTCGGCAGGGTCTTCTTCGTCGAGGTCGCGCAGAGCCACGATGTCGGGGTGGCGGAACAGCGCGTTGGCGTCAAAGTTGAACTTGGCGTCCAGCGCCATGATGGCGCCCTTGCTGTCGCGGTTCAGGGGGTTGATCTCGACCAAGGAAGCGTCGGTCTCCATGTAGCACTTGTAGAGCTTTTGGCACACATCGACAAACTGGGCCACCGAGTCCTCGGGCATGCCAATGCCCTTGGCCAGATCTTGGCCTTGCGCGGTGCTCAGGCCGGTCAGCGGGTCCACAAAAATCGTGATGATTTTCTCTGGCGTGCTGTGCGCCACTTCTTCAATGTCCATGCCGCCTTCGCTGGAGGCAATGAAGGCGACTTTTTGGGTGGCACGGTCTGTCACCAAGGACAGGTAGTACTCTTTTTGAATGTCGGCGCCGTCTTCTATATAGAGGCGTCGCACTTTTTGGCCTTCAGGGCCGGTCTGGTGGGTCTTGAGCTGCATGCCCAAAATGTCGCTGGCGCGGGCTTTGACATCGTCGATGGACTTGGCCACTTTGACGCCGCCGCCTTTGCCGCGGCCACCTGCGTGAATCTGTGCCTTGACCACCCACACCGGGCCGCCTAGTTTTTGCGCGGCTTCGACCGCCTCTTGCACGGTGAAGGCGGCCACTCCGCGGGGGACGGGCACGCCGTAGGCGCGCAAGATTTCCTTGGCTTGGTACTCGTGAATTTTCATGGAAGGGCTTTCACAGATTCAGTGGACACAGCGGGCGCGGGACCGTGCTTGCGCAGGCTGTCAGAGCTTATCGCTGTGCGTTTGCCCAGATAAAGTCAGGGCTTGGCGCAGCTGCGCAGAACTGTATCATGGTGCAATGCGGCAAAGTTTCATGCAGCTGACGCAATGTTGACCGCCTGCACGCCAGTTACAAGGGCTGATGTCCCACCATGCGCTTGCAGCGAGGCTGATACAGCGCCAGGAATGTTCACTTTTTTCAGATCCGGAATTTGACCCATGGCCAAAATCTTTATTGACGGCGAAGCTGGCACCACCGGCCTGCAAATCCGTGAACGCCTGCACGCCATGGCGGGCATGGAGGTGATCAGCATTGCGCCCGAGCTGCGCAAGGATGCGCAGGCCAAGCGCGAGCTCATGGGCCAGGTGGACGTGGTCATTTTGTGCCTGCATGACGACGCGGCGCGCGAGTCTGTGGCCATGGTGGACAGCTTGGCCGCTGAGCGCCAGCCCAAAATCATTGACGCCTCCACCGCCCACCGCACCGCAGCAAGCTGGGTGTACGGCTTTCCCGAGCTGGCTGCGGGCCAAAAAGAAGCGGTGCAACACGCCAAGCGCGTGAGCAACCCGGGCTGCTATGCCACCGGCGCCATTGCCTTGCTCAGACCCTTGGTGGATGCGGGTTGGGTGCCGGCTGATTTTCCGCTGGCCTTGCCTTCTGTGAGCGGGTATTCAGGTGGCGGCCGCGCCATGATCGAGGCTTATGAAGCAGGAGAAGCACCGCTTTTTGAGCTCTACGCCATGGGCTTGGCGCACAAGCACTTGGCCGAGATCATGAAGTACACGGGCTTGACGCGCCGGCCCATCTTCACCCCCTCGGTGGGCAACTTCCAGCAAGGCATGTTGGTGCAACTGCCTTTGCACCTGGACCTGCTGCCTGGCCAGCCCACGGGTGCACAGCTTGAGCAAGTGCTGCGCCAACACTACGCGGGCAGCCCGTGGGTCACGGTGGAAGCCGCGCCCGAGTCCGGCCGGCTGGACGCGCTGGCGCTGAACGACAGCAACAAGATGGAGTTGCGTGTGTTTGCCAATGAGACTTACCGCCATGCGGTGCTGGTCGCGCGCCTAGACAACCTGGGCAAGGGCGCCTCTGGGGCCGCCGTGCAGAACTTGGAATTGATGTTGGGGCTTTGAGCTTTGGCTTTGTATTCTGAGTTCATGGCTTGAGCTTGTTATCGTCCAGCCATGAAGCCAAGTGGCTTTTCGCCTTGTGGACCGCAGATTGCAAACTATATCCTGCAAGCTCGCGCATTGAACCCTTCGCTTTTGCTCGGCTCAGTCCTCGTCGCTGGTCCCGCCCACGGCCCGGCGAATCACCTCGGTGGCAAAGCCGCGCGAGGCTAAAAAACGCATGTGTTTGCCGCGTTCGGCCGCATCGGCGGGCGGCTGGCCAAACTTGCGTTGCCAGACCTCACGCGCCCGTTCCAACTCGCTGCCCTTGAGGCTGGCCACGGCCGCAGACACCGCTTGTGCGTCCAAGCCCTTGCCCGCCAACTCTTGCTTGATGCGCGCCGCACCAAAGCGGTCGGCCCGGCGGTGAATGACAGACTCGATCACCCGCTCTTGGCTGATGAAGCCTTTGGCCTGCAGCTCGTCCAAGATGCGGGCCAGCTGGCCGGGCTCTTCTTCGTGGGGCTTGAGCTTGCGCTCGAGCTCTTGGCGGGAATGCTCCCGCCCGCTCAGCAAGCGCAAGGCCCGCCCCTTGAGGGACAGGCCGGGGCTCACGCTTGAGAGCCCACGGTTCAGGCCTCGCGCCAGAGCACCACGGCCAACTGGCTCATGGCCCGGCCCGCCAAGCGAAAGACGCGGTAAGTGATGTTGCTGACAATCCACAGCAGTTTGATGGCAAGCATGGGGGGTCTCCTTGAGCGATGTCAGGGTCAGATTCAAGCGCCTGCGCCAGGGGCTGCAGGGGCGGCTTTGGATTTGCGAGGCTTTTCTGCCTCTTCGGGCGCACTGCTGGCAGCGCTGGATACACCCGAGCTGGGCAGCAGGGGAATGCCCAGGTGCTCGCGCACCTTGTTTTCAATTTCAAAGGCCAGGTCTGGGTTTTCTTTGAGGAATTCGCGCGAGTTGTCGCGGCCCTGGCCGATTTTTTCGCCTTTGTAAGCAAACCAGGCGCCGGACTTTTCCACCACGTTGCTGGCCACGCCAAGGTCCAGCACCTCGCCCAGGCGGCTGATGCCTTCGCCATAAAGAATGTCGAACTCGGCGGTTTTAAAGGGCGCGGCCACCTTGTTTTTGACCACCTTGACCTTGGTTTCGTTGCCGATCACCTCTTCACCTTTTTTGATGGAGCCAATGCGGCGAATGTCCAGCCGCACCGAGGCGTAGAACTTGAGCGCGTTGCCACCGGTGGTGGTTTCGGGGCTGCCGAACATCACGCCTATCTTCATGCGGATTTGGTTGATGAAAATCACCATGCAGTTGGCCTTTTTGATGGTGGCCGTCAGCTTGCGCAGGGCCTGGCTCATCAGGCGGGCTTGCAGGCCGGGCAGCGAGTCGCCCATTTCGCCTTCGAGCTCGGCCTTGGGGGTGAGCGCGGCCACGGAGTCGATGACGATGAGGTCCACCGCGCCAGAGCGGGTGAGCGAATCCACGATTTCAAGGGCTTGCTCGCCGGTGTCGGGCTGCGAGACCAGCAGTTCGTTGAGGTTGACGCCCAGTTTTTGCGCGTACTGGATGTCCAGCGCGTGCTCGGCGTCCACAAAGGCGCAGGTGCCGCCCAGCTTTTGCATTTCAGCGATAACTTGCAGCGTGAGCGTGGTTTTGCCCGAGGACTCGGGGCCGTAAATTTCAATCACGCGGCCGCGCGGCAAGCCGCCCACGCCCAGCGCAATGTCCAGGCCCAGCGAGCCGGTGGAGACCACCTGTATGTCTTGGGCCGTTTCGCCCGCACCCAAGCTCATGATGGTGCCTTTGCCAAATTGCTTTTCAATTTGCGCCAGGGCCGCCTGCAGGGCTTTGGCTTTTTCGGTGTTCAGGGCTTTGACGGGTGCGTCCATGAAGTTCTCCTTGGTGCTCAGTGAGCGGGCGGTGGGCTGAAGGCGCCTCCAGCACTTGTATGTATGCACAGGCTGGATGCATGACCAGTACTGTATCAGCGCATATCCAGAAGTAAATCAACTTTTTGGTCAGTTTGCCTTACTATTAAGCCATGCCCAATGAACTCGACTCACCACCCCCTCTGGCCGACGACCACGCCTGGCGCCTGACGCATTTGGGCCGCTTGATGGGCCATGCCCTGCGCCGCTTTGACGCCCGGGTGCTCGAACTCATGACGCGCGACCCGCAGGTGCCACTGGCGCTGTCCAACCTGGCCGCGCGCGAGCAAGTGGGCGCAGCCCACATCCACATCACGCGGCACCTGGCGGTGCAAGGCTCGCGCCTGACCGTGCTGGCCCTGAGCGCGGGCATGAGCAAACAAGCCATGGGCGACTTGGTGGACCAATGCGAGGCCTGGGGCCTGGTGCGGCGTGAGAGCGATCCGCAAGACCGGCGGGCCAAACGCGTGGTGTTCACGGTCACGGGCTTGGCCTGGCTGCAGGCCTTTCGGCGCGCGGTGGTGCAGGCGCAGGCGGAGTTCACCCAGGCCGTGGGCGCCCCCGTGGCGACGGTGGTCATGCTCGGGCTGGAGGCTTATGCGAGCGGCGATGGGCGCTGAGTGACTGGACGGCCGCGCACGCATGGGCGCACACTCCAAGGCACGCGCTGCGCTCAGAGGCCAGCGAGGACCTAGAATTTGCAGCAGCCCACAGGGCTTACCCGGCAGCGTGCCAAGCCGGGTAGCCCGTCCTCGCGAAGCCGTCACGGCCCAAGACCAAAAAATGAGGAGACATGCATGCGAATTCTGATTGCGGAAGACGACCAAGTGCTGGCGGATGGCTTGCTGCGCACTTTGCGCGCCTCGGGCGCCGCGGTGGACCATGTGGCCAGCGGCAGCGAGGCAGACACTGCCCTGCTGACCAACAGCGAATTCGACTTGCTGATTCTGGACCTGGGCCTGCCGCGCATGCACGGACTGGAGGTGCTCAAACGGTTGCGGGCGCGCGGCTCGGTGATGCCCGTGCTCATTTTGACGGCCGCCGACAGCATTGAAGAGCGCGTCAAAGGCCTGGACTACGGCGCCGACGACTACATGGCCAAGCCCTTTTCCCTGCAAGAGCTTGAAGCGCGTGTGCGCGCGCTGGCCAGGCGCGGCATGGGCGGGGCCACCAGCACCATCAAGCACGGCCCCATGGTCTACGACCAAGCCGGCCGGGTGGCCACCATAGACGGCGTGATGGTCGAGCTGTCGGCCCGCGAGCTGGGCTTGCTTGAAGTGCTGCTGCAGCGCACCGGCCGCCTGGTCAGCAAAGACCAGCTGGTCGAGCGCCTGTGCGAGTGGGGCGAAGAGGTCAGCAACAACGCCATCGAGGTCTACATCCACCGGCTGCGCAAAAAAATAGAAAAAGGCCCCATCCGCATTGCCACTGTGCGAGGTTTAGGCTATTGCCTTGAAAAAATCCCCTGACGCTGGCGGCCCACGCCCCCAACGCCATCACCGTGGCTGAGGCCATTCATTGAGAATATTTCAACGCGAAAAGCGCAGCCTGTTTGGTGAGATCCTGGACTGGATGCTCACGCCGCTGCTCTTGCTGTGGCCCATCAGCCTGGCCCTGACCTGGCTGGTGGCGCAAAACATCGCCGGCAAACCGTTCGACCGCGCCCTGGAATACAACGTGCAGGCGCTGGCCAAACTGGTCACGGTGCGCGATGGTCAGGTGGATTTTTCCCTGCCTGCGCCTGCCCGCGAAATTTTGCGCGCCGATGAAAGCGACCTGCTGTACTACCAGGTGCGCCATGTCAACGGTGAGCTGCTGGGCGGTGATCCGGACATGCCGCAACCGGCCAATGACGAACGCTCGCTGGACGGCGAGGTGCGCCTGCGCGAAGACGTGATGCAAGGCGCGGACGTGCGTGTGGCCTACACCTGGGTGGCGGTGGACACGCCGCGCACCGAGGTGCTGCTGATCCAGGTGGCCGAGACGCTGGAAAAGCGCAAAACCCTGGCCACAGAAATCGTCAAGGGCGTGATGGTGCCGCAGTTCGTCACGCTGCCGCTGGCCGTGCTGCTGGTGTGGCTGGCGCTGGTGCGCGGCATCCGGCCGCTGGAGCTGCTCGAGCGCCGCATACGCGCACGCAAGGCCGACGACATGAGCCCGCTCGATGAAAGCGCGGTGCCCGAGGAGGTTGCGCCCTTGGTGTCGTCCATCAACGATTTGCTCCAGCGCCTGAAGGTGTCGCTGAGCACCCAAAAACGCTTTTTAGCCGATGCCGCCCACCAGCTCAAAACTCCACTGGCCGGGCTGCGCATGCAGGCCGACTTGGCCCAGCGCGAGACCGATGCCGATGAGCTGAAAAAATCGCTCCAACAAATTGGCCGCGCCAGCGTACGCGCCACCCACACCGTCAACCAACTGCTGGCGCTGGCCCGGGCCGAAACGGCAGGCCGCAGCCTGGCCAAGCAGCGCGTGGACTTGGTCGATGTGATCGCAGAAGCCATTCAAGAGTCGCTGCCGCACGCGCTGGACAAACACATTGACCTGGGCTACGAAGGCCCTGCGGCAGGCGAGGCAGCCAGCCAGCTTGACGCCAACAGCACCTTGCTCAAAGAGATGGTGCGCAACCTGATCGACAACGCCATCCACTACACGCCCGAGCATGGCCAGGTGACGGCGCGCTTGCTGGCCGACCGCATGGGTGGCGAGCTCATGCTGATGGTCGAAGACACCGGCCCGGGCATCGCCGAGGCCGAGCGCGCGCTGGTGTTCCAGCCTTTTTACCGCACCCTGGGCACCAATGTGGACGGCTCAGGCCTGGGCCTGGCCATCGTGGCCGAGATCGCGCAGCAACACGGCGCCACCGTGGAGATTGAAAGCTGTGGCCACCCCGCCCCACTGCCAGGCGCGCGCTTGACCGTGCGCTTTGCGGGGCGCGGCTTCGGCGCTTAAAGGGCCAAAGGCATGGCCTCAGGCCGCCCATCGCCAGCAGGCTGGCTCCTACAGGGGGGTGCATCCTGCATTTGATTTTGTAGGAGCTTGCCTGCAAGCGATGCGCGCCAGTCAACGGGCATCACTGACTTCAGCAGTTTCATGCTGAGAATCTGACTCATCAGAGCGGCCAGTGCGTCAATCAGTCAGCTGCCCCTGAATCCTGCAAACGTGCTGACCAGTAGCCAGGCTCACGCCTTTGATGGGCTACCGCGTAGATCTGTGGCCCTCTTTCTTCGTCTTCTTCATAAATTAAGGAGAAGGGGAAACGGTCGAAGTGATACACCCGCAGAACCGGCCCCAAGTGAGGACCGCGCTCTTGGTTCTCAATAAGGAGCTTGCAGACCCTCTCGTACTCAGCGAGGAAGGCGTGCGCAATCGCCAAGCTGGCGTGCTCTGCGTAGTAAACCGCAGCGTCTCCCAGCTCAGTCTCTGCGGCTGGATGGAGCCAGAGGCTCATCCAAGCCGGGCACGCACTCGTGCCAAAGCCTCATCACCTCTGACCATAGACACGTCTGCGGCCTTGACGTCCGCCCGGCGCTGCTCGGCCTGCTCCTGCCATGCCTGTTGCTGATCGAATCGAGGCTCAAAGCTGGCAATCAGACGCTCAACCAGCCGTGCGCGGTCCGCTGCCGGGAGGCTCAAGACTTCGGCTTCTAGTTCGGAGACGGGTGTTGCCATGGTGGCTCCATAAGTTGGCTGAGGATTCTAGGATGACCCAAGGACCAGCCCCCTCGTTTGAACCTAAACCCGGCTGGGCGTGCGGCGCGGCGACCGGGTGGGCATCTGGGCGCCCAACCGCCCCGAGTGGCTGGTCACACCTCCCGCCACCCATCGCCGGCAGGCCGGCTCCTACAAAGAGCGGCCTGGTGCGTTGATCACGCCAGGTGCTTGCCCACAATGCCGGCCAGCTCGAACATGGTCACTTGCGGCTTGCCAAACACGGCCAGCAGCTTGGCGTCGGCGTTGATGGCGCGCTTGTTGGCCGCGTCTTGCAGGCCCTGGGCCTTGATGTAGTCCCACAGCTTTTTGATGACCTGGGTGCGCGCCACCGGCTCGTGGCCAATGACGGCGGCCAGCGCCGCGCTGGGCTGCAGGCTG
This sequence comes from Polaromonas sp. YR568, assembly GCA_945878995.1. Classification (GTDB taxonomy): domain Bacteria; phylum Pseudomonadota; class Gammaproteobacteria; order Burkholderiales; family Burkholderiaceae_C; genus Polaromonas. The sequence goes on from CAMCUN010000016.1 coordinate 57,071, forward strand.
GAAGCGGCGGTGGTCTTGCGCGGGACTTTGGCAGCAGCAGACTTGGCCGGGGCTTTGGCGGCAGCGGTCTTGGCGGGGGCTTTTTTAGCCGCAGCGCTTTTGCTGGCTGCGCTCTTGGCCGGCGCTTTGACCGCCACCTTCTTGCCAAACGGTGTTCTCACCGTGGCCGTGCCTGTGCCGGCGGCCGCGGTTTTGCGGGGCGGGAACTTGGACGGCGCGAACTCAAAGTTCACCTTGCCCGCCTCGGCGTCCCAGGCCAGCATGGCCTTGAAGGCGCGCCGCGTACGGCTGGAGACGAACTTGTCGAGCAAATCGGTTTTGCCAGTGGACAGCAGCTTGTGCATTTGCGCGCGTTCCACCGGCTGCTGCAAGATCACCTGGCCGGTTTTGAAGTCGCAGCTGGGCGTGGGCTGAGCGGCCGTGGGCACAGACTTTTCGCACACATAGTTTTTGCCATGCTCGTTGACGGGCGCGCCGCACTTGGGGCAAGGGCCCAAGGATTCACCGCCTTCAAAGCTGACGATCTCGCCGCTCTCGGCCCCATCTTCGTCGCCAAAATCAAATTCGAGCTTGTAGTTCTTGCTGTCCTCGTCCCACTTGAGCGTCATCTCGGCGGTGAAGGGCCAGCCGGCCTTGGAGCGAAAGCCCTCCAGCGGGCCGATTTTGCGATCGCGCATGAACTGCTCGACCTCGGCCACCTCAAAGGTGCGGCCGGCCGGTGTTTTGCCAAAGGAAAAGCCGCAGCCATCCGTCTCGCCGGTGCTGCCGGTGCAGGTGTAGCGGCGGTAGTTCTCGCGCATCACGCCGCCGCAGTTGGGGCACTTGGCCTGCAGCGTGGCGTAGTCGCCGGGGATGGTGTCTTTGTCGTAGCCCTTGGCCTTGGCCACCAGCTTTTCGGTCATGGCGTTGATCTCGCCCATGAATTGGGCGCGGCTGAGCTGGCCTTTTTCCATCAGCGCGAGCTTGTGTTCCCACTCGCCGGTGAGGTCGGCGCGCGAGAGCTCTTCGGCGCCCAGGCCGCGCAGCAGCGTCATCAGCTGAAAGGCCTTGGCCGTGGGGATGAGCTCGCGGCCTTCGCGCAGCATGTACTTCTCGTTGATCAGGCCCTCGATGGTGGCCGCCCGCGTGGCTGGGGTGCCCAGGCCTTTTTCCTGCATGGCTTCGCGCAGCTCGTCGTCTTCAATGGTCTTGCCTGCCCCTTCCATGGCGCCCAGCAGCGTGGCCTCGGTGTAGCGGGCGGGCGGGCGGGTTTTCAGGCCCCGGGCTTCGGCGCTGTCGGTGCGCACCTTCTCGCCGGCTTGCACAGCCACCAGGGGCTGGCCTTTGTCGCCTTCTTTGGCCTCGGCCACTTCGCCGGCGGCTTCTTTGCCGTAAATGGCCAGCCAGCCGGGCTTGACCAGCACCTTGCCTTCGGTCTTGAAGTGGTGCTGCTCCACCTGAGAAATGCGCGTGGTCACCAGGTACTCGGCGCTGGGGAAAAACACCGACAAAAAGCGCCGCACCACCAGGTCGTAGAGCTTTTGCTCGGCATCCGACAAGCCGCTGGGCGCCTGCGTGGTCGGGATGATGGCAAAGTGGTCTGAGACCTTGCTGTTGTCAAACACCCGCTTGGTGGGCTTGAGGTAGTTGTTGTTGAGCGCGGTCAGCGCGTGCGGGGCCAGGTGGCGCATGCCCGAGTCGGCCAGCATTTCAAAGGTTTGCTTGACCACCGGCACATAGTCTTCGGGCAAGTGGCGCGAATCGGTACGCGGGTAGGTCAGCGCCTTGTAGCGCTCATACAGGCTTTGCGCCAGGGCCAGCGTGGTTTTGGCCGAAAAGCCAAACTTGCTGTTGGCTTCGCGCTGCAGCGAGGTCAAGTCAAACAAGCTGCCCGCCGCTTGCGTGGTGGGCTTGGATTCTTCCGTGACGGTGGCCGGCTTGCCGCGCACGGCTTGCACCACGGCCAGGGCCTCGCGCTCAGACCACACGCGGTCAGCGCGCTGCTCTTTGTCTTTTTCTTCGCTGTCGCCGGGACTGGGGCGCCACTGGGGGTTGAACCACTTGCCTGAGTACTCGCCCGCCTGGGCGGCAAAGCTGGCGTGCACCTCCCAGTAGTCCCGGCTGACGAACTTGCGGATTTTTTCTTCGCGCTCGACCACCACCGACAGCGTGGGCGTTTGCACCCGGCCCACGGTGGTGAGGAAAAAGCCGCCATCGCGGGAGTTAAAAGCCGTCATGGCCCGCGTGCCATTGATGCCCACCAGCCAGTCGGCCTCGGAGCGGCAGCGCGCGGCGTCGGCCAGCGGCAGCATTTGCGCGTCGCTGCGCAGCTTGGCAAAGCCATCGCGGATGGCCACCGGCGTCATGGACTGCAGCCACAGGCGCTTGACCGGGTGCTTGCTTTTGGCGTACTGCTGGATCAGCCTGAAGATGAGCTCGCCCTCGCGGCCCGCGTCACAGGCATTGACCACGGCGCCCACGTCTTTGCGCTTGGCCAGCTTGACGATGGCGTTGAGCCTGCCCCGGGTCTTGTCAATAGGCTTGAGGTCAAAGTAAGGCGGGATCACGGGCAAGTTGGCAAAGCTCCACTTGCCGCGCTTGACGTCGAACTCCTCGGGCGCCTGGATTTCCACCAAGTGGCCCACCGCCGAGGTGACGATCCAGGCCTCGCCCTCAAAGTACTCATCGTGTTTGTCGAACTTGCCCGCGGTCGGCGTCAGCGCCCGCACGATGTCTTGGGCCACCGACGGTTTTTCTGCAATCACCAATGTTTTCATCTTCATCACCTTCAATGGATACGAACTGCGACACCTACAATGACGCCTCACGCGCACGCACGCGCGCCTGCTCAATTAACCATACCAAATTTCTTACCGTGCCTAAAAACAGGTCTTCCACAGCCCCGGCCGCCGTCCCCGCCACCCCCTCGGGCAGACGCATTCAAACCCGGCGCTCAGGGGTCCATGGCAAGGGCGTGTTTGCGGTGCAAGACCTGGCCGAGGGCGAGGTGGTCATGGAGTATGTGGGCGAGGTCATCAGCTGGAAAGAGGCGCTGCGCCGCCACCCGCACGATCCCACCGACCCCAACCACACGTTTTACTGTCACATCGACGAAAAGCATGTGATCGACGCCAAGTACGGCGGCAAC
>CAMCUN010000017.1 GCA_945878995.1 Polaromonas sp. YR568
CGCGTGGCGCCATCGTTTCCTCACGCGTGCCCCTCTCCCCAACCTTCTCCCCAATGGGGCGAGGGGCAAGACATGGCCTCCCCGATTTACTCACTTCCCTGTAGGACGCCAACCTTCAGGGCATTTTTTCGTCTATGGGCGGCGCGCCAGCCGAGCGGGGGCCGATGGGGCCTAAGCGCTCGCGCAGGGACTGGGGCTGGCCGCTGAGCACGGCGGCGTAGACGGTGGCGTTGGACAGCACTTTTTTGACATAGTCCCGCGTTTCTCCAAAGGGCACGTTTTCGGCCCAAATGGCGGCGTCCAGCACCGGGCCATTGCGCCAGCTGCGCGGACGGCTGGGGCCGGCGTTGTAGGCGGCAGCGGCCATGGCCATGGAGCCGCCAAAGTCGTCGAGCGCGCGCTTCAAATAGGCCGTGCCAATGAGGATGTTGGTTTCGCGCTGGTTGATTTGATCGGCTGTGAAATTGCTCAGACCAATGTAGCGCGCCGTCTCGCGCGCCGTGGCCGGCATCACCTGCATCAGACCGGAGGCGCCTACATGCGAGCGTGCGTCCATGATGAAGCGGCTTTCCTGGCGGATAAGCCCATACACATAAGCCGGGTCCAGCCCAATCTCGCGGGTGCGCTTGAGCACCAAGTCCCTGAAAGGGGTGGGAAAGCGCTGGTCCATGTCCATCTCACCCCGGGTGCGTTCGCTGGTGTTGATGCAGCGGTCCCAAATGGCGCGCTCGCAGGCCAACTGAGCGGCGGCCAGCAGCTCGCGCTCGGGCAAGCCGCCCGAGCGGTGCAGGTTGACGCTGTAGTTCCACTCGCGCACACCGTCTTGACGCAAACCAATGGCAATGGCATGCATTGCACGCTGCAACCCTGGGTTGCTGCGGGCGCCCTCGCGCTCTTCCGCGGTCAAAGGCGCGGGCGGGCTGGGCAGGCTCACCCGCTGGCCCAGATCGTCCAGGGCCAGTTGCTCGTAAAAACCGCGAATCGACGCGATGGACTGCAGCAGCAGCAAGCCCTGGGCACGCTGGGGTGAGGTGGTGGCGGCATCACCCGCAGTGGCGGTGGCCATCAGGCCTTTGGCACGCCAATACACCCAGGTGGGGTCGCGTTGGGCCTCGTCGCTCATGGCCTCAATGGCGGCCAGCACCGTCGTCCATTGGGGCTGGCCGCCCGCGCGCAGGGCGGCGCGGGCTTTCCAGGCCAGCATGTCGTCCGGCAGGTGCGCGTCCTTGCCCACGCGCTCAAAGTGCGCCAGCGCCTGGCTGTCCAGTCGCAGAGCGGCCTGCTTGCCAATCAGGCCCCACACCCAGTGGCGCTCCTCGGCAGTGAGTTGCACCCCCCACTTGATGCGCAACTGCTCGGCAGCTGCCGCCGGGTCGGTGGCGGCCAGCCGCACCAAGGCCAAGGTGATCAGCTCTTTGCGCTGGCGCGAGAGGGCGAATTTTTTATCGTCCAAAAATTTGGCGGGTTGACCCTGCACCGCGCCCAGGTGCTTGACGGCGTCGGGCGCCACGATCTCCACCGCATCGCGCAGCGGCTGGGTGCGGTTGGCCTCCATCGCAATGCGGGCCTTGCGCCAGACCTGCTCTTTGCTGAGCAAGCGGGCCGCGTGCAGGCGGTCGGCGGCGGTTTTGCAGCCGTCGTCGGCCTCGCGCTGGCCGTGCCAGATGCGGCGCACCTCCTCGGCCACGCGGGGCGGCGTGTCTTTGGGTGACTTGAGGTGCTCCACAAGCAAGGCGTAGCAGCGCACCTCGCGGTCGTCGTTCATGCGAAAGCCGGCCAGCTGCTCCACAAAGGCGGGCCAGTCCCGCCGCTGGCCCAGCAGACGCAGCCAGTCGTTGCGCAGCCTGTCTTCTTGGTAAGTGCCAGCCCAGCGGGTCAAAAAGGCCTGCACCTCTGCCTCCGAGGCCTCGCCCAGCCGCTGGCGCAGCTCCCAGTAAGCGGTCCAGGGCTCCAACACATGGCCCTTGGCCTGCGGCAAGAGCACCTGCAGCCGGGCGCGCTCACCCCGGCCAAAGGCCTGGCCCATGTCCACGATGGCCTGGTCGGCCCGGCTCAGACTCGGCTGGCTCTGGGCAGCTGCAGGCAGGGCGCAGACCCCCCACAGGGCCAAAAACACGACTGCGAAAAAATTTTTAGATAGCATGGGGGAATTATGGATAAAGCCACGGCCCGCAAAGCACTCATTCAACAACGCCTGAACCTGCCCGACCGCCTGCAGCGGGCTGAACTGTTACAGCGAGTACTGCGCATCTGGCTGGTGGGCCGGCCCGACGTGGTGATAGGGGCTTACTGGCCCATCAAGGGCGAGTTCGACCCCCTGCCCGCCCTGTACCGCTGGCAAGAAGACGCGCTGCTGGCCAGCTTGGGCGACAACCAAGCCCCAGACCAAGCCGCACCAGTTTTAGCCACCGAAAGCCTGGCCCAAAAACAAAGGCGAAAAATTGGTCTGCCAGTGGTCGATAAAGTCAATAAAACCCTGAGTTTTCACGCCTGGTACCCGGGTTGCCCCATGGAAGAAGACGCCTACGGCATCCCCAAACCCAAGGACACCGATCAGGTGGTGCCCACCTTGCTGCTGGTGCCCTGCGTGGGATGGGGGCCGGGTGGCTACCGCTTGGGCTATGGCGGGGGCTTTTACGACCGCACCCTGGCCAGCATCGCTCCCCCACCGGTGACTGTGGGCCTGGGCTACAGCATGGGCTGGCTGCCCGAGCTCCAAGCCGAGCCGCACGATGTGCCGCTGGACGCCATCTTGAGCGACGAGGGCGTGGCCTGGCAAAAGTGAGGCTGGACCTTTGAACCCATCGCTCCTACAAGGGAGCTGCAACTTGTCTTTGTGGGGGCCAGCCTGCTGTCGATGGGTGGCGGACAAGGTGCGTTTCCTCACTCGAAGATTCGCTGGCAGGCCAGCTCCTACAGGGGAATGCTGTCTTGTATTTGTGGGAGCCAGTCTGCTGGCGATGGGTGGCGGACAAGGTGCGTTTCCTCACTTGAAGATTCGCTGGCAGGCCAGCTCCTACTGGGGAATGCCGTCTTGTATTTGTAGGGGCCAGGCTGCTGGCGATGGGTGGCGCAAAACGGGCATCACCGCAGGCGACCAGTCGCTGGCAGGACAGTTCCTACAAGGGGAAAAGCGCCTAAACAGGTGGGGATTGCGCCAATGTGCGCAGCTCGCTCGCATAGTCCTTGAGGGTGTCCACGGCCTTGCTGCGTTGTTCGCGGGTGGTGCTTTGGTGCAGCGCGGCCACCACGCTGCACATTTGCTTGCGCGCGGCCAAGCTGGCGGCGCGGTCGGCGGGGTCGGCGTCGACCATGCTGCGCGCCAACATGGTTTTCAGACCCGCGCGCACCTGCTCAGCGGGGGCGTTTTGCAGGGCCCGCAGGCTTTGCACCAGGGCCTGCTGGCGCTTGACGCGGCGCGCATAAGAGGCGCTGGCGTCCCAAGGGGAGGCGCTCAAGGCACTGGCCAGCACCTTTTTTTGCTCGGGTTGCAGGCGGCCGTACAGGTTTTCAGCCCGCGACACCGCTTGTTTGAAGCGCTCGGTGGCCAATTCTTGGGAGGGAACATTCAGGAATTTCTCGCGGAACTCGGTGTTGGACTTGGCCTGCCGGCGCTCAAGCTCTGCCAGCTGCGCCCCGTTCAAAGAAGCCACCGCCTGCAGGGCCGCGGTGTCTAGCGCCTCGACGGCGCCGGACAAATCTTCCAAACGCTGCACCACCTCGTCGGCCAAGGCGCAAACTTGGGCTGCGCCCAGCTCGCCTTGCACCGCGCCCTGCCAGCGGCCCAGCAAGTCCACATAGCCCGGCAGTTGCTGGCGCCTGTGCCAGGCGTGCACCTGCACCATGGCCTGGCGCATGGCGGGGCGCTGCACCTCGCTGAAGGACACGTAGTCGGTCAACCACCACCAGGCGAGCTCATTGGCGTTGTTGTAGGCCAGCTTGATGGTGCTGCAAGCGCTCAGCAGGCCCATCAGCAAGGCTGCCATCAGGCTGGTGCGGATAATCTTGATCAATTTCAAATGCTTTCCAGGAATTTACCTATGGCCACTGACAGCTCATCCACGGCCCCCAGGCTCAACGTGGTCATCATGGCCGCGGGCAAGGGCACGCGCATGAAAAGCGCCAGACCCAAAGTGTTGCACCGTTTGGGCGGACGTGCGCTGCTCGGCCATGTGCTTGACCGAGCTGTGCAGTTATCGGCGGACCAAGCGATTGTCGTCACCGGCCACGGCGCTGACCAAGTGGAAGCCGCCGTGCAGGCCTTGGCCCTGCCCGGATTGCAATCTGTGTTTGCTCGGCAAGAGCCTCAGCTGGGCACCGGCCACGCCGTGCAACAAGCGCTGCCGCACTTGCAAGAAGGTGGCGTGACCCTGGTGCTCTCGGGTGACGTGCCGCTGACCGAGGCGGCCACTTTGAAAACGCTGCTGGCCGCCTGCGCTGGCACCCGCTTGGCCTTGCTCACCTTGGACATGGCCGATCCCACGGGCTATGGCCGCATCGTGCGGCAAGGCGATGAGGTGCGCGCCATCGTGGAGCACAAAGATGCAAGCGACGAGCAGCGGAAAATGACTGAAATTTACAGCGGCATCATGGCCGTGCCGACCAACCTTTTGCGCGGCTGGCTGGCCAGGCTGGACAACCGCAACGCCCAGCAAGAGTACTACCTCACCGACGTGGTCAAGCTGGCCGTGGCCGACGGCGTGGCCGTGGTGGCCCACCGCATAGCAGATGCGGCTCAGGTGGCCGGCGTCAACAGCCCGGTGCAGCTGGCCGAGCTCGAACGCGTGTACCAAGGCCGGCGCGCGCTGGCCCTGATGGAGCAAGGCGTGCGCCTGGCCGATCCGGCGCGCTTTGATGTGCGTGGCGAATTGGTGTGCGGCCCCGACGTGGAGATCGATGTGGGCTGCGTGTTTGAAGGCCGGGTCGAGTTGGGCGCAGGCGTGCGCATAGGGGCGCACTGTGTGGTGGCCAATGCCCGCATTGCCGCAGGCGCAGTCATCCACCCCTTTACCCACATAGACGGCGAAGCGCTGGGCGTGGAGGTGGGCGAGGGCGCCCTCATCGGCCCCTTTGCCCGCCTGCGCCCTGGCGCGCAGCTGGCGGCTGAGGTACACATTGGCAATTTTGTGGAAGTGAAAAACTCCACCCTCGCCCGCGGCGCCAAGGCCAACCACCTGGCGTACCTGGGCGACGCCACGGTGGGTGAGCGCGTGAACTACGGTGCCGGCAGCATTACGGCCAACTACGACGGCGCCAACAAGCACCGCACCGTGATTGAGGCCGATGTGCATGTGGGCAGCAACTGCGTGCTGGTGGCGCCCATCACCCTGGGCGCAGGTGGCACCGTGGGGGGCGGCTCCACCATCACCAAAGACACGCCGCCCGGGGCACTGAGCGTGGCGCGCGGCAAGCAGTTGTCGGTGGCCAATTGGCAGCGGCCGGTGAAGAAAAAATAAGGGGCGTGGGGCTCAGATTTTTCACGCCACGCCTCCCTGCTTTACTCCCTCCCCCTCTGGGGGAGGGCCAGGGTGGGGGCATCGTGTGGCACCACCGTTGCCTCACACGTGCCCCTCTCCCCAGCCCTCTCCCCAAAGGGGCGAGGGAGCTCAAACTCTCACGCCCAGGGCAGAGCGCGAGCCTTCCCGTTTTTCTCCCTCCCCCACTGGGGGAGGGCCGGGGTGGGGACATCGTGTGGCACCACCGTTTCCTCACACGTGCCCCTCTCCCCAGCCTTCTCACCAAAGGGGCGAGGGAGCTCAAACTCTCTCGCCCAGGGCAGAGCGCGAGCCTGCCCGATTTACTCCCTCCCCCTCTGGGGGAGGGCCGGGGTGGGGGCATCGCGTGGCCCCACCGTTTCCTCACGCGTGCCCACCGTTTCCTCACACGTGCCCCTCTCCCCAGCCCGCTCCCCACAGGGGCGAGGGAGCCCAGAGTTCACGCGCAGCGCTCAGCCCCTGCCTACAAAGGGCATTCCGGTGGCCATGACGGTGGTGAACAAGATGTTGGCGTTCAGCGGCAGCCGGGCCATGGTCATGAAGGTGTCTGTCACGGCCGTGATGTCCATGCACGGCTCGGGCTTGTGGCTGCCGTCGGCTTGGGGCACGCCGCCAGTCATTTTGGCGGTCATGTCGGAGGTGACGTTGCCAATGTCAATTTGTCCCACCGCGATGTTCAAAGGCCGACCATCGAGGGCGGCGGCGCGGGTCAGGCCGGTGACGGCGTGCTTGGTGGCGGCGTAAGCGATGGCGCCGGGGCGCGGCACTTGGGAGGAAATGGAGCCGTTGTTGATGATGCGCCCGCCTTGGGGCGACTGCGTTTGCATGAGTTTGAAGGCCTGCGAGAGGCAGTAAAACGCACCATTGAGGTTGATGCCGACGGCACGGCGCCAGTCTTCGCCGCTCAAGTCACCGGGCAGGGCGAAGGGCAAGGACATGCCGGCGTTGTTGAACAAGAGGTCCAGGCGGCCAAAGCGCGTTTGCACCTGTTCAAACAGGGCTTGCACCTGCACCTCGTCAGACAAATCGGCCGACATGGCCACGGCGTGGGCGGCGCGCTCGCCCGCTTGCGCAATGGCCGCGTGCAAGAGCTCCAAGCGGCGGCCTACAAACACCACTTGCCAGCCGTCCTGCAGCAGGGCATGGGCGCAGGCCTTGCCAATGCCGGAGCCGGCGCCAGTGACCATGGCGATTTTTTTCATGGCGCTTCTTTCAACAAAGTCGTCAGGCCAGGGCCTGGCCAAAGTCAATTTGCACCTTGAGCGACTGGCGCTTGTCGCCCGCGAGCTCAAACGCTTCAAGGGCGCGCTCCAGGGGCAGCACCGAGGTGATGACGGGCTTGCCGTTGACCAGGCCATCATTGAGGAACTTGACGGCGGTGGCAAATTCGGGGTGAAAGCGAAAGCTGCCGCGCAGATCGATTTCTTTGGCCACGATCTGGTTCATGGGCAGAGCAATGTCGCCGCCCAAGCCCACGGTGACCAGCACGCCGCGTGGGGTGATGACGTCGAGCGCCGCGCGCAGCGCAGCGGGGCTGCCAGAGGCCTCAAACACGGCGTCAAACTGCCCCTTGTCGGCCTTGTAGCTGTCCAGGCCCTCGGGCGTGGTGGCCAGGTTGACGGCCTCGTCGGCGCCCATGGCCAGGGCGCAGCGCAGCGGCAAATCGGCAATGTCGGCAGCCACAATGCGCGCCGCGCCACCCCGGCGCAGCGCGCCTATGAGCAGCGAGCCTATAGGGCCGCAGCCGGTGACCAGCACCTGCTTGCCCAACACGCCACCGGCGCGCGCCATGGCGTGCAAGCCCACCGACAAGGGCTCGGCCAGCGCGGCCTCTGACAGGCTGAGGTGGTCGGCAATCGGGTGCGCCTGAGCGGCATCAATCACCAGCTTTTCACTGAAGGCGCCCTGGATGTGTGGAAACGGCATGGCGCTGCCGTAAAAACGCATGGCCAGGCAGTGGTTGTGCTGGCCTTGCTGGCAATAACGGCAAGCGCCGCAGGGCCGCGAGGGTGAAATAGCAATGCGCTGGCCGGCCTGCCAGCCGACCGCCTGCGCACCCACGGCCTCGACCACGCCCGAGACCTCGTGGCCCAGCGCCATGGGCTGCTTGATGCGCACCGTGCCAAAGCCGCCGTGCTGGTGGTAGTGCAGGTCAGAGCCGCAAATGCCGCCAAAGGCCACCCGCACCAGCAATTGGTGCGGGGCCATGGTGGGCACGTCGAAGGTATCCACACGCAGGTCTTGGGCGCCGTGGCAAATGATGGAAAGCATAAAAAAAGTCCTGCAACAGTTACAGCGTGGACGTCAGGCCACCGTCCACATACAAGATGTGGCCATTGACAAAACGCGCGGCGTCGCTGGCCAGGAACACGGCCGCGCCGCTCAGGTCGTCCAGATTGCCCCAGCGCCGGCTGGGGGTGTGGTTGACCAGCCAGTCGCTGAAGGCGGGGTCGTTCACCAGCTTTTCAGTCAACTCGGTTTTGAAGTAGCCCGGCCCCAGGCCATTGACGTTCAACCCGTGCGGGGCCCAGTCTATGGCCATGCCCTTGGTGAGCATTTTGATGGCGCCTTTACTGGCCATGTAGGGCGCGGTGCCCGGGCGGCCCAGCTCGCTTTGCACCGAGCAGATGTTGATGATCTTGCCCGCACCGCGCGGGATCATCTTGAGCGCCACGGTCTTGCCCACAAAGTAGACGCTGTCTAAGTTGGTCCGCATGAGCTGGTGCCAGTCTTCGTCACGGTACTCGTGCAAAGGCGCGCGTATGGTCATGCCGGCGTTGTTGACCAAAATATCGATGGCGCCTTCGGCCTCTATCTGGTCTATGCCGTGGCGCACGCTGGCAGCGTCGGTCACGTCAAAGGACAGGCTGCTCACGGGCAGGCCTTGGGCCTGCAGCGCTTGCACGGCCGCTTGCAGCTTGGCAGTGTTGCGGCCATTCAAAATGACGTGTGCGCCAGCCTCTCCCATGGCGCTGGCCAGGGCAAAACCAATGCCGTCCGACGAGCCGGTGATGAGGGCGCGGCGGCCCGCAAGTGAAAAGCTATTGAGGACAGTCATCGAGCCAACATCCATTTCAAAGGGGTGAGAACCAGTTGTGGGAAAGCGATCAGAAAACCCATGACCACCACTTGCGAGAGCAAAAAGGGCATCACACCCTTGATGACCTCGTGCATGGGAATGCGGCCCACGCCGCACACCACATTGAGCACCGTGCCCACGGGCGGCGTTAAAAGACCAATGGCATTGTTGATGATAAAAAGCACGCCAAAGTACACCGGGTCAATGCCAGCTTCTCGCACCAGCGGCATGAGCACAGGTGTGAGGATCAACACCGTGGGCGCAAAGTCCAGGGCTGTTCCCACCACCAACACCAGCAGCATGAGCATGACCATCAGCAGCTTGGGGTTGTCTATAAAGGGCCTGAGCAGCTCCACCACCTGCGCCGGGATGTTGGCCACCGTGATCAGCCAGGCCGAGACCAGGGCGGCGGCCACCAAGAACATGACTACCGACGAGGTTTTGGCCGCGGCCAGCACCAGCCCGTAGAGTTGCTTGACCTTGATCTCGCGGTAAATGAACATCCCCACCAAGAGCGAGTACACGACTGCCACCACCGCCGCCTCGGTGGGCGTGAACACGCCCATCTTCATGCCGCCAATGATCAACACGGCCAAGAGGTAAGACCAAAACGCGTCTGCCGTGACCTTCAGGCGTGCCTTCAAGGGCACGCGCGGACTGGTCTTGACCTGGTCTTTGCGGGCCACGATCCACCAGGTGACCATGAGGGCCAGGCCCATCAAGATACCCGGAAAAATACCGGCCATGAAAAGCTTGGAGATGGAGACGCCGCCAATCACGCCGAACAAAATAAAACCAATGGAGGGCGGGATCACGGGCGCGATGATGCCGCCGGCCGCAATCAAACCGGCCGAGCGGTCCATGCGGTAGCCGGCGTCGCGCATCATGGGCATCAACACGGCAGCCAAGGCGGCGGTGTCGGCCACGGCCGAGCCCGACAAGCTGGCCATGATGATGGCGGCAAACACCGCCACATAGCCCAGGCCACCGCGAAAGTGCCCCACCCACACCAGCGCCGAGTTGACGATGCGCCGGCTCATGCCGCCAGCGTTCATGAGCTCGCCGGCCAGCATGAAAAAGGGCACGGCCATGAGCGGAAAGTTGTCGGCCCCGTTGATGAGGTTTTGCGAGACGATTTGCGTGTCAAAGTTGTCCAGGTGCAGCATCAAGGCCACGCCCGAGACAATGAGCGAGAAAGCCAGCGGCATGCCCAGCGCCATGGCGCCCAGCAGCGAGACCACAAAAATAAAGATGGTCATTTGGGCCCCCCGGCGGTGTGGGCGGCGACGTTTTCTTCAGAGTCGGTGATTTGAATCAAGTCGCTTTCATTGAACTCGCCCCTGGCCAGCCGCACCAGCTTGCCCAGAATCATCAAACCCATGGCCACGCTGGCGATGTAGCCCACGCCGTAGACCCAGCTCATTGGCAGCTCTGTGACGGCAGAGCGCGTGCTGGCGTTGATGCCATGCTGCTTGAGGGTGCCGTAAAACATGAGCGTGCAGCACATCAGCATGAGCACATTTGAAATGGCAAAAGCGATTTTCTTGCCGCGCAAACTGAGCTTGCGCACCACCGAGTCCAGGCCTAAATGGGCGTTGTCACGCATGGTGACCACCGCGCCCAAAAAGGTGATCCAGATGAAGAAAAACCGCGACAGCTCTTCCGAATAAATGATGGAGTCGTTAAAGCCATAGCGCAGCACCACGTTGCCAAACACCATGATCACCATGGCCGTGAGCAAGAGCACCAAGGTCAGCTCGGCCAGGCGAAAAAAAAGGTTGTTGAGTTGTTTCATGGTGGCTGGACACGCCCCCGCCTGACCCCATCCAAGGCAAGCGGGGGCTGGCGCGCAAAAGCTTTACTTGGTGTCTTCAATCGCCTTGAGCAGGGCCGGGCCGTTTTTCTCGGCAAAGGTCTTGGCAATTTCAGCCGAAACGATTTTCTGGAACGGGGCCATGTCCACGTTCTCAATCACCTGCATGCCCGACTTTTTAAGCTCGGCCACCACCTTGCCCGCGTTTTGGGCATTGAGGTTGCGCTGGAAGGTGGCGGCCTCACGCGCGGCATCGACCATGATTTTTTGGAAATTCGCGGGCAGACCGTCGAACTTGGCCTTGTTCATGGCCAAGATGATGGGCGAGTACACATGGTTGCTCACCGTCAGGTGTTTTTGCACCTCGTAGAACTTGGACGAATAAGTCACGTTGATGGGGTGCTCTTGCGCATCAAAAGTGCCCGTCTCCAAGGCGGTATACAGCTCGGAAATAGGCATGGGCGAAGGGTTCATGCCCAGCAGCCTGAAAGCCTGAATGTGGTACGGGTTGGGCGTGGAGCGGATCTTCAAACCCTTGAGGTCTTCGGGCTTGTTGACCGGGCGTTTGTTGTTGGTGAAGGCGCGCCAGCCGTTTTCCCAGTAGGCCAGCCCTTTGAGGCCGTGGGGCGCCAATTCATTGAGCACGCCACTGCCCACGGCGCCGTCGAGCACGGTGTAGGCGTGCTTGGCACTGCGGAACACAAAGGGCAGTTCCATGGCGGCCGTGTTGGCCACGATGCCGTTGTAGTTGGAGGCGCCGCTGGAGACGATGTCTATGGTGCCGCCGCGTGTGCCGTTGATCATGGCCGCGTCGTTGCCCAGCTGGTTGGCCGGGAAGATGGTGATTTCTACATCACCATTGGTGCGCTGCTTGACCAGCTCGGCCATTTTGGTGGCGGCTGCATGCTGGCCGTCGGTGGTGTTCACCGCATGGCCCAGCTTGAAGTTGTACTTGGCGGCCAAGGCGGTAGAGCCCGTGACAGCCATCAGGCAGGCCAGCAATAGTTTGGAAATTTTCATAGCGTTGTCTCCTCGTGGGATGGTGGGTTGGGAACTTGAAAAATCAGTCGGTGGGCAGGCCGTACTCGTCGGCCTTGAAAATGGTGTGGAAGACGGTGCCGTCAAACATGGCGATCAAGGCCTTGGAGACCTCTTTGCTCCGCATGCGCACCTCGGAGGCCAGCGCCACGTCAATCGATTCCCGCGTGGGAAACCGCACCGACAGCACCAAGGCCAGGTGCGGATCGCTCACGTCGCTCTCGGTTTGGCGCAGCACGCGCACCTCTTGCGCGCCCGGAAAGCGCGTCCACAGGGGCACCAACTCCCGGCGGATGTACTGTGTGAACGCTTCCTCCATGCCGGGTTTGACGGTGCCGCGAAAAAATGCACAACGAATGAACATGAAATCCTTAGGGTGGGTTGAAAGTGGGGGCGCTTCAGGCCAGAGCACGCTCAGGCCACAGCTCGGCCCTGGCCAAGCGCACCAGTTCAGCCACAGGCAGCGACAGGTTGAGGGTGAGCACATCGACCTCCTCGGGCTGCGGCCTTTCCAGTGTTTGCAACTGGCTGGCCAACAGCTGGGGCTGCATGTAGTGGCCCAGGCGCGCAGACAGGCGCTGGCGAATGAGTTCGGCGTCGCCGTCTAAAAACACAAAGCGCACGCCAGGCGCCAGTCGGCGCAGGCGGTCGCGGTAGATTTGCTTGAGGGCCGAGCAAGCCACCACCCGGCCGCTGTGACTGGGGCTGGCGTGACTGGGCAGGCCCTGCGTCAAGTCCTGTGCCAAACAATGGCCAATGCGATCCAGCCAAGGCCAGCGGTCGGCATCGTTGAGGGCTTGACCGGCGCGCATTTTGGCCACGCTGTGGGGCAGGTGCAGGTCGTCGCCATCAATCATCTCCAGGCCCAACTGTGCGGCCAAGGCCTGCGCCACAGTGGACTTGCCGCAGCCGGACACGCCCATCACCACGGTGGACGACGGGCGGGCTGCAGCCTTGGGGGGGTGCTGAACAGGAGCGGCGTGAAGCGGCATGAGGGACGGGCTGGCAGCTGCTTGCGGTTTGAAACTCAGGCCATGCCCGCACACTCAGGCACGGGCGTGAGCAAAGGCTGGCCCGCGGTGCCCGCACGCATGTTGGCCAGGGCCAGGTCGGCCATGGCTTGGCGGGTTTGGTGGGTGGCGCTGGCCATGTGGGGCGTGAGCACCACTTGCTTCATGGCCCACAGCGCGGCCGGCACATGGGGCTCGTCGGCGTACACGTCCAGCGCCGCGCCGGCAATGGTGCCGTCGGCCAGGGCTTGCACCAGGGCCGCTTCATCGACCACGCTGCCGCGCGCCACGTTCACCAGGTAACCCTGGGGCCCCAGCGCCTGCAAGACCTCGGCGTTGATCAGGTGGCGCGTGCCTGCGCCGCCTGGGGTGATGACCACCAAAAAGTCCACCTGGGCGGCCAGCGCCGCGGCGCTTGGGTAAAAGGCAAAGCCGGCGTCTTTTTTCTCGCTGCGAGCGGTGTAGGCCACGCTCATCCCAAAAGCCAGCGCCCGGCGGGCAATGGCCTGGCCAATGCGGCCCAAGCCCACAATGCCCATGCGCGCGCCTGAGACCTTGCGCCCCAGCGGCAGCGCCCCTTGGGGCCAGAGGCCCTGGCGCACATGCTGGTCGGCCAGCGGGATTTGACGCGCCACCGACAGCACCAGGCCCAGGGCGAGGTCGGCCACGTCGTCGGTCAGCACCCCGGGCGTATGGGTCACGGGAACGCCCCGCGCCAAAGCGGTGGCCACGTCCACGCCGTCGTAACCCACCCCGAATATGGACACCACCTTGAGCGCGGGCATCTGCGCCAGCAAGGCGCCAGGAATCACAGACTCGCCGCCGCCGGCCAAGCCCACGATGTGCGGGGCCAGCGCCTGCCACTGCGGCTCGGATTCGGGGTCACAGGTGTGCACCTCAAAGTGCGCGTTCAGGGCCTGCAGGTACAGGGGATGCACCTTGGGCATGGCCAGGATGGAAGGCTTGGACAAAGTCAGAATCCTTGAAAGTCAGAACAGGGCAATGGCAACACACAAAAATAAAGCATTCGGACAGCGCTGTCCAAATAAGCTAAAAAACAGGCACCGCTTGCACCGTGCCTGAAATTCAAAGGGATTTAAAGCGCCAAGCAGGTCTAAATCGCTAAACTAAAGTCTATTTGCTTGACGCCATTTCCCTTTGAGGGACAGCGCTAGCCTAATAGTGAGCTCGGCCTTTTCACCACCGTAGTTACCCTCAACGCCATGCCCACCCCGACCAAACGCCAGCGTGCCACCGGCCGCGTCACCCTCAACGACGTGGCGCACGCGGCGGGAGTCAGCCCCATCACCGTCTCGCGCGCGCTGCGCGGCGAGCGGGCGGTGGCGCCCGACCTGGTCGAGCGCGTGCGCGCCGCCAGCGACCGTCTGGGCTATGTGCCCGACCCGGCGGCCCGGGCCTTGGCCTCTCAGCGCAGCAACCATGTGGCCATCTTGATTCCCAAGCTGTCCAACACCTTGTTTGTGGACCTGCTGGACGCGGCGCAGCAGACCCTGCGTGCAGGCGGCTATCAGGCCCTCATTGGCGTGACGCATTACGACGAGGCCCAGGAAGAGCAGCTGCTGCGCGAGCAACTGATGCATCGCCCGGCGGGCCTGTTGATCACCGGTTGGAACCACAGCCCCACCGCCCGCACCCTGATGGCGCGCAGCCAGGCCCCCTGCGTCCACCTGATGGACCTGCCTCGTCACGGCGAAGCGGGCCCCGCGCACTGCGTCGGTTTCAGCCAGGCCGAAGCCGGCGCCGCTCTCACCCGGCACCTGCTCGGCCAGGGCCGTCAGCGCATCGCCTTTGCTGGCGCGCAACTGGATCCGCGCGTGATGCAGCGCCTGTACGGCTGGCGCAGCGCATTGCAAGAGGCGGGCCTGTACGAGCCCACACTCGAATGGCTCAACCCAGCCTCCTCATCCCTGGCTTTGGGCGCGGTCATGTTCGAGCAGATCATGGGCCAGCGGCCAGCCGTAGATGCCATTTTTTTTTGCAACGACGACCTGGCCCAAGGCGCCCTGCTGGCCGCGCTGCGGCTGGGCATACGGGTGCCCGAGCGGGTGGCGATTGCCGGCTTCAACGACCTGCCTGGCAGCGACCAGATGCTTCCCAGCCTGACCACCGTGCGCACGCCCCGGGCTCAGATAGGTGAGGTGGGCGCCAACATGCTGCTGGCACTGATGCGGGGCCAGCAACCCGCGCAGGCCTGCGTGGATTTGGGCTTTGAGATTGTGGGCAGGCACAGCAGCTGAGCGTTCAGCAGCCAGCCCCTTGCAGGCGCTGGTCTGAAGGCGATTTTTTTGCGTGCGGGAATGACCGATGACCGGCACGATTCGCCAGCAGGCTGGCTCCTACAAAAACGAATCCTCCCCTTGGTGGGGCTGGCCTGAAGGCGATTTTTGGCGTGCGGGAATGACGGATGACTGGCACGATTCGCCAGCAGGCTGGCTCCTACAAAAGTTCGGCCTTGCGACTGTAAACACGCAGGCACTGGCAAGAGTGCGCAGCCCCTTAAAGCGGCAACTGCGGCCTGAACTTGGCGCGGCGAATGCTGAAAAACGCTTTCACGTTGCGCACATTGGCTTGGCTGGTAAAGAGGCGCTGCGCGAGCGCTGCGTAGGCGGGCATGTCGCGCACCTGAACGATGAGCACAAAGTCTGGGCCGGGCGAGACGCGGTAGCACTGCTGCACCTCGTCGTCTTGCACCACACGGGCTTCAAAGGCGCGGGCGTGCTCGTCGCCTTGCTGGTCCAAGCTCACCTCCACCACCGCCGCCAGGCCATGGCCCCAGATGGCGGCCAGCTTGTCGGCGTTGAGCACGGCCATGTGGTGCTCGATCAAGCCCGCCTCGCGCAGGCGCTTGACGCGCCTCAAGCAAGTGGCGGGCGAGACCTGCACGGCAGCGGCCAGGTCTTGGTTGCTGCGGGAGGCGTCGCGCTGGAGCTCGGCGAGCAGCTGCAGGTCAGCGGCGTCCAGCGAGAAAGAATTGGCTTTAATATCGGTCATTAAATGAAATTTTCCTTCATTTTGAGAAATTTATGGCTATAAATTTCAATTAATTAAAAAATTTGAAAACATCATTCACACAAGCCCACCTAAGATGGCCGCCAAATAGGAGTGCTTGTCATGTGCGGTATCGTCGCTGGGGTTTCTGGTCGCAACATTGTTCCCATCTTGGTGCAGGGCCTGCAGCGCCTGGAATACCGGGGCTACGACTCCTGCGGCGTGGCCGTGCACAGCGGCGGCTTAAAGCGCGCGCGCAGCGTGGCCCGCGTGGCCGAGCTGCAAAGCCAGGTGGACGCCGAGCACATTGAAGGCGGCACCGGGATTGCCCACACCCGCTGGGCCACCCACGGCGCGCCTGCGGTGCACAACGCGCACCCCCACTTCAGCCACGGCACGGGCACTGAGATGCAAGAAAAACCAGGCCGCGTGGCGCTGGTGCACAACGGCATCATTGAAAACCACGACGAGCTGCGCGCCCAACTGCGCGCCAAAGGCTATGTGTTCAATAGCCAAACTGACACCGAGGTCATCGTCCACCTGGTCGACAGCCTCTACGACGGCGACTTGTTTGAGGCTCTGAAGGCCGCCATTGCCCAACTGCACGGCGCCTACGCCATTGCCGCTTTTTGCAAAGACGAGCCCCAGCGCGTGGTGGGTGCGCGTGCCGGCTCACCGCTGATTTTGGGCGTGGGCCAGGGCGGCGAGCACTTTTTGGCCAGCGACGCCATGGCCCTGGCCGGCGTGACCGACCAAATTGTGTACCTGGAAGAAGGCGACTTGGTCGACATTCAGCTGGGCAAGTACTGGGTGTTTGACAAAACGGCCCGCCCCGTACAGCGCGAGGTCCGCACCGTACAAGCGCACAGCGGCGCGGCCGAACTCGGCCCCTACCGCCACTACATGCAAAAAGAAATTTTTGAGCAGCCGCGCGCCATTGCAGACACGCTCGAAGGCGTTAACGGCATTTCCCCCGAGCTGTTTGGCGACGGTGCTTACAGCGTCTTCAAAGAGGCGGACTCGGTCTTGATCTTGGCCTGCGGCACCAGCTACTACAGCGGCTGCACCGCCAAGTACTGGCTGGAAGAAATCGCGCAGATTCCGACCCAGGTGGAAGTGGCCAGCGAATACCGCTACCGCACCAGCGTGCCCAACCCCCGCACCTTGGTGGTCACCATCACGCAAAGCGGCGAAACCGCCGACACCCTGGCCGCCCTGCGCCACGCCCAAAGCCTGGGCATGACGCAAACCCTGACCATTTGCAACGTGGCCACCTCGGCCATGGTACGCGAATGCAAGCTGGCCTACATCACGCGCGCCGGGGTGGAGATTGGCGTGGCCTCCACCAAAGCCTTCACCACGCAACTGGCGGGCCTGTTCTTGCTCACACTGGCACTGGCGCAAACACGCGGGCGCCTGACCGACGCGCAAGAGGCCGAGCAGCTCAAAGCCCTGCGCCACATGCCCGCCGCCCTGCAGGCCGTGCTGGCGCTGGAGCCGCAACTGATCGCCTGGGCCGAAGACTTTGCCAAGATGGAAAACGCCCTCTTCCTGGGCCGCGGCCTGCACTACCCCATTGCCATGGAAGGCGCGCTCAAGCTCAAAGAAATCAGCTACATCCACGCCGAGGCCTACCCGGCCGGCGAGCTCAAACACGGCCCCCTGGCCCTGGTCACCAGCGCCATGCCCGTGGTCACGGTGGCGCCCAACGACAGCCTGCTGGAAAAGCTCAAAAGCAACATGCAAGAAGTGCGCGCCCGCGGCGGCGTGCTCTACGTGCTGGCCGACGCCGACACCCGCATTGAAAGCGGCGAAGGCCTGAACGTGATCCGCATGCCTGAGCACTACGGGTTTTTGAGCCCCTTGCTGCATGTGGTGCCGCTGCAGCTGCTGGCCTACCACACGGCGTGTGCGCGGGGCACGGATGTGGACAAGCCTAGGAATTTGGCGAAGTCGGTGACGGTGGAGTGAGACTGCACATCACAAGGATGACTCAAGCGCTAAAAACCTAGGACCTTGGACTACGGTTCAAAGCTGACCCTGCTGTAGAAGAAGCGTATTCGTCCGATTACATTTTCGTGCATCCTGTACACGTTCAAAGGCTTGGGACGTAGCCGCCAACTGGCTGATCGGCTTGACAGACCCCGTGACTCGGCAGCGGCTGAACAAGCGCTTGCTCAACTTGTCACTCGGCAGCCTGGGTGACATTGCACCATTGGGCGAGGGCGTGCTTGAGATGCGTGAACATTTCGGGCCAGGATGGCGCATGTACTGCCTGCATGGACTAAGTCATGCGAGGCCAAACGCTGGTCATCATGCTCGGGGGTGGCGACAAATCCACCCCATCCAAAGACATTCGCCAAGCCATTGAATTGGCACAACAGTTGGAGGACTGATTCATGCGCCCAAAAATCAAGATATCTGAATTACCAGATTTCGATGCTGCGGAATTTCTTCAAACCGACGCAGACATTGCGGCATACCTGAGCACGGTCCTGGAAGAAAACGACGCGGGCCTGCTGGCTGCAGCACTGGGTGACATTGCAAGCGCCCGAGGCATGACCCAAGTCGCCAAAGAGGCGGGCATCACCCGGGAGGCACTTTATAAAGCCCTGCGGCCTGGGAGCGAGCCCAGGTTTGAAACGGTGTCACGCGTGTGCGCGGCGTTGGGTGTCAAGCTGGTGGCGCAGCCTTTGCAAGCTGGTTGAACCGCAGCTTTTGAATTTGCAAAGTGTGCGTTTGCCAAGTGCATTGACGCACACGGGAGACAAGCGAACGTTCACCTGCTTGTCTTTGATGGCGTTGGGCCTGGCACTGCAGTTCTATTGAATTTCCCATTCACGCAGGAAATACGGCCACATTGCAGATCGCCCACATTAAAGTTCCTACAAGCCAAGGAATACCGTTTGACTGGCCAGCTGATCTGCTCTAAATTCCTGCTTAGACAGGAATATTTATGCAAATACCTCTCACATCCGTCCAAGAGGCAGGCCTTGCCATTCGAACCATGCGCAAGCGCGCGGGAATCCGCATTGACGACTTTGCGCTCACGGCAGGCGTGAGCAAGCAGTTCATGACCGACTTGGAAAACGGCAAACCCACCATTCAAATGGGCATGGTGCTGCGTCTGTTGCAGCGCCTGGGTCTTGGTGTGAGCCTGGACCTGCCTGACGCTGCGGCAGACGCCTTCCGGGCCGAGTGCGACAAGCAGGCCCGCCGGCGTGCTCAGAAAACTGGATTGGACGCCCCCGTTGCAGCGGTTCGCGCCAGAAAGGTGTCTGGCGCTGGAAAGGCCCCCCGGTGAGTGATTCAGCGTTTGCACCACTGCCAGAAGGCGGCCGGTGTCTGAACATCTTCGTCAACCAGAACCTGCTGGGCACGCTGCACGAAGACAAAGACCTGTGGGCGCTGGCGTATGACCCAACATGGGTAGACAGGGAAGGCAGTTTTGACCTCTCGCCCGCCTTGCCTCGCAGCCAACTGCTGCACCGGGACGGCGCAACATCGCGCCCGGTGCAATGGTACTTTGACAATTTGCTGCCTGAAGAAAAGCTGCGCGAGCTCATCGCAGGCGATGCGCGCCTTCAGGACAAGGACGACGCTTTTGCGCTGCTGGCCTACCTCGGTGCGGAGTCTGCGGGGTCACTGACCTTGCTGCCGCCCGGACAAACACCCGACGAGCACGCCACGCTCAAGCCCTTGTCCTATGAAGCGCTGAGCCGGCGCATCGCGGGCTTGCCCAAGACCACGCTGACCAAAGAGGCACCCAAGCGCATGTCTTTGGCCGGTGCCCAGCACAAGCTGCTGGTGGTGCTCAAGGGCCAAGACTTGTACGAGCCGGTGGGATCCACGCCGTCTACCCACATTCTCAAGCCCGACCACCCTGACAGCGCGTCTTACCCGGCTTCCAGCTACCTGGAATGGCTGACCATGCGACTGGCCAAAGCCGCGCGCCTGAACGTGCCGCCCGTGCATTTGCTGCGCGTGCCGCAGCCGGTCTACGCCATTGAAAGATTCGACCGGCGTTATACAGCCCAGGACATGCGGGCTGACACGGGGGTGGTGCCTGCGGCCGTGGAGCGCCTCCACGTCATAGACGCGTGTCAGCTGCTCAATAAATCGCGTGTGTTCAAGCATTCGGGGGCAAGCGTGCAGGCTTTGCGCGAGGTGGTGCTGACCTGCGGCGACGAGCTCACACTGCCGGTCAAGCTGTTCAGGTGGCTGGTGTTCAACCTGTTGGTGGGCAATGATGACTGCCACCTGAAGAACTTGTCTTTTCTGGTCACTGCAGGCCGAGTAGAGCTTTCACCTCACTACGACCTCTTGGCCACCGGGGTCTACCACACCCGTGCATTTGCTGACGAGCGGGCCACCTGGCCCGCGGTCCCTTTGGCTGTGCGTCTTTCAGAGCAAGTCAGGCAATTCGATCAGGTCACACCCCATGAGGTGCTCCACGCGGCCGAGGTTTTGGGCGTGCCCGCCTCCGTGGCGGTGCGGGTGATCAACGAAGTGGTCCGCCGAACTTTGCGCGAGTTCGATGCGGTTTACACGAGCCACTACCCACAGACCCAAGGACTCTTGAATGAGCTCACCCAAAGGGGTTTGAAGAAACAAGCTCAGATGCCTGCGCCTTTGATAGATGCTCAGGCGGACATCGCCAGCGAGGCTGATGGCGGCCAGACTCAAGACACGAGCGCTGACCGGCTGGTGCAAGCTCAGCAGTTGAAAGTGCTGAGGGTTTTGCGCTACATGGTGCTGCCCGAGATGGCCCAGCGTTTGCTGGGCGACTGAGGTGAGGCGAATGGGGTCAACGCCCATGCCTGCCTGCCCAAGGGCTGCATGGGGAATGCCCAGAGAGTCAGCCGTGGGGCGCCAAACACGCGCAAGCCATGCGACCTTGACTTTCAGCTTGCGTCTGCCATCCAGTGCGGCTGAGGATAGTTTGCCGGTGCCTCTCTTTCGGTCAACTTGCCTGCCACGTACTTGTGCAAAACGCTGGCGATCAGCGTTTGGTAGGGCATGCCTTCAGACAGTGCCTTGGCCTGCAGATCGAGCAGGTCTGCAGACGACAAGCGAATGTTCACCCGCTTGTCTTTGATGGCGGTGGCCCTGGCGGCCTCACGCAAGCCTTGCAGGTCAGCCTTGCTGGCCACCGGCTTAAGTTGCCCGGCTTCGTAGGCGTTGAGCACTTCAAGTTCGTAGGGATCAAGCTTAGACATTGTTGGATTCCTTCAAGATGAAATCGCGCGTGGCCTTTCGGCTTGGAATGATGGTTTTGAGAAAGAAATGGTCGTCTTCTTCAACGAAGGGAACCAAAAAAGCATAGCCAGCAAGTTCAACCACCATGATCTTTTGTCGCGGGTACTTGGCAGGGTTGGGGTGCGGCACCAATTCAAGCAAGCCACCGGTCTCCACTGCCACTGTGATTTCCTCAAAACAAACGCCCCTGTCTTGCTTGAGCAGCTTGTTTTTGTCTGAGGACCACCGAAACGGCTTCATTCTTTGATGGTAGCAAAGTGTGTGCTTTTTGTCATCAAGCCAAAGATAAACAAGAGTTCATTTTTTCAACAGGCGTCGACGCTTGGTTCTCCAAGGCACACACTCGACCCAGAGCCAAAGCAGCGTCAGGTGCGTTTCAGACGCGGCCTGCGCTGCCGCGACAATCGCCTCCTATCTTGAGGAACGCATTGTGGAAAAGAACAAACCATCGGGACTGTACGAACCCAGCCACATCAAGCAGGTGTGGGCGCGCATTCAGTCTGAGCTAGAAATGTCAGGAAACGCTGTGTCCGCAGCCCTCACGCCGACTGACGAGGCGCGGCTGCAAAAACTGCTGGTTTTGGTGGCTTTGCTGGGCCAGGATTCCAGCGTGGCGGAGCTCACAGAGATGGTTCGCCAGCATGGCGGGTTGGTGCAATGGCAAGGCTCGGTCAATGACGCCACGGTTCGGGCCATGGCGAACCAGTTGCGCCAGCGCGGCCTGCTCAGCTTCAACCATGCCATGCGCACGCAGCTCCATACTGACAGCGCCAGGCGCCACGATGTCTTGCTGGCGGCCTACAGTGCCGTGGACGCCAAGGCGCTGATAGAGCGCGCTGTGCAGCTTGTGCGTGCCGGCATGCCTTACCAATACCAATGGGCGGCGCAGCCCGTGCAGCAGGGCACTGCGCTGTGTGTGGTGCGCGCCATGCTGTGGGGGTGGGTGCAGCCCCGATGAGGTGCAAACCGCTTTGCGCGCCGAGCACCGTTCGCCATGGGTCAAGCAACTGGCGGTGACGGTGTGGAGCGAGGCCTGGATGCCGGAAATGCTGGATCGCATTCATCCGGAGTGGCAGAATTTTTTGATCGGGTTGAGCTTGCAGGTGAGCGATTCGGCGATGTACACGCAGGTGCAGGACTGGGCTGTGGAGGCACTTGGCCAGAGGCGTTTGTCGCCCTCCCCGGCTTTGCGTTTGAACTTGGGCATGTCTTTGCTGGCGGCCAACCGCGCCGCCCAAGCCCAGGCTTTGCTAGGCGCGCAGTGGTGGCAAGCCGCACCGGTGTATGGCCAGCTGGTGGCGGCCACCCTGGCTTTGCAAAGCGGGGATGCAGCGAGCGCGCGCAAGGAGTTTTTGGCCGTGGGCAAGGCCTTGCGGGCGGCCAAGGTCAAGCCCCACGAGATGATGCCGACCTGGGTGATTCGCCTTGAACTGCTGGCCTGGCTGTGCAGTGAGGACCACAAAGACTGGGAGCAAGCCCGCAAGCTGTGCGTGGCCGCCTCGGGTCGGCGCCAGCCCGAGTTGGAAGAGGGCCCGGCTGGGGCCTGGGTTCATGCGATTGATGCGCGCATGGGCAAGGGCTTGTGGAGCCCCCGAGACACCCAGTATGTGATTCATGGCCTGCTGGAGCCCGACGCGGTCTTGCAGCTGGCCTGGCTGGGCAAGCCCGTGCCGCCACCCGACCTGGACACCCTGGCGCGCCTGATTGAAGGGCTCAAGCACCAACGCCAGGCCAGCATGCTGGCCCCTGTGCTAGAAGCCTGCGAGCGCCTGGGCTGGCCAGTGCCCCCCTGGAATGAGCAAGACGGCGTGCGGCCGGCGCGCCTCTTTGGCGCGCCACCCGAGCCTTGGCGCGATGCGCTGCAGGCTGTCTTGAACCTGGCCTCCGCCACGGACGGCGAGCTCACGGCCGACAAGCCTGCACTGCAATGGGCCTGGAGCTTGAAGGTGGACGAGCACGGCCGGCCTGTGGACATCAGCCTGTTGGAGATGAGCACGGGCGCGCGCGGCGCGGTCAAGCTCAAGCCGCTGGGCTGGGTGGCCGCGCAAAAGCGCCAGGGCCTGCCCGCCCGCGACAGTGCGGTGCTGCGGCATTTGCGGCGCCTGCGCGCGGGCTCAGGCAGCGTGCTGTCCATCAGCGGGGCTTTGCAGGCCTTGCGCGGCCACCCTTGCGTGATGTTGGAGGACAGGCCGCAGGAGTGGCTGGAACTGGTTGCTGCCCAACCGCGCCTGATGGTCAAGCGCGAAGGCGAGGGCGAGGGCGCCACCTATGGTTTTGACATCGATCCACCGCTGCGCCTGGACACCCTGGCTGAGCTGCCCGAGCAGCTGGAGCTGCAGGTGTGGGGCAGCGAGCGCGAGGAGGCCAAGGCCGACCGCGAGCCTTGGCGCATTTTGCGCATCGCCCCAGGGGTGGCGCGCCTGATTCACATCAGCAAGGCGCAGCAGCAAGTGGCCGACCTCATTGAGGCGGGCTGGCGCGTGCCCGCCCACGCCCAGACCGAGCTCAACGCCGCGCTGCAGGCGATGGCCCAGCACTTTGAGTTGCAAGGTGACGCCTTGACCGGCCGCCAGGTGAGCGCCGAGAGCCGGCTGCGCGCGCAGCTGGCCCCGGCGGGTGAGGGCTTGACCCTGCGCTTTGTGGTGCAGCCCTTTGGCGACTTTGGCCCGGTCATGGTGCCTGGCCTGGGCCGTAACCGCCTGGTGTGTGTGCACGAGGGCCACAGCCTGTGGTGCGAACGCCAGCTGAGCGAGGAGCGGCGCTGGCTGGCCGACGTGCTGGCCCAGTTGCCCATGCTCGATGCCGAGCTCAGCCCGGACCAGGTGGTCTTGCTCGACCAGGCCGAAGAAGCCCTGAGTGTGTTGGACTTGCTGCCCCAGGCGCCTGGCGTGGTGGCCATCGACTGGCCCAAGGGGCGCACGGTGAGCCTGCAGCGCGTGGACGGCAGCCAGCTCTCCATCAAGGTGGGCAGCGGGCGTGACTGGCTGGCGCTGGAGGGCGAGCTCCAGCTCGACGAGGGCCGCGTGCTCAGCCTGCAGCAGCTGCTGGGCCTGATGCGCGGCAGCGCAGGCCGCTTTGTCACCTTGGCCGAAGGCCAGGTGCTGGCGCTGAGCGAGCGCCTGCGCCAGCAGCTCAAAGACTTGGAGGGCCTGGCCCAGCAAAGCAAAAAATCCGGCGTGCAACTGCCCCACGCGGCTGCCGCCTGGCTGAGCGAGCAAATGGGCGGCATCGCGCTCGAAGGCGATGCGGCCTGGAAAGAACGGGTCAACGCCCTGGCCCAGGCCAGCACCTGGGCGCCTGCGGTGCCCAGCACGCTGCAGGCCCAGCTGCGCGACTACCAGCAGCAAGGCTTTGAATGGATGTCGCGCTTGGCGCAGTCGGGCCTGGGCGCGTGCCTGGCCGACGACATGGGTCTGGGCAAGACCGTGCAGACCCTGGCCCTGCTTTTGCAGCGAGCGCCCCTGGGACCCGCGCTGGTGCTGGCACCCACCTCGGTGTGCAGCAACTGGCGCGACGAGATCCACCGCTTTGCGCCCAGCCTGCAGGTCACCGTCTACCACGAGGCCGACGACCGCGCCCAGGTGTGGCAGGCCTTAGGGCCCGGGCAGGTGCTGGTGGCCAGCTACGGGCTGGCCCTGCAGGACGCCGAGGCCTTCAGCGCCCCGCGCTGGGCCAGCCTGGTGATGGACGAGGCGCAGGCGCTCAAAAACGCAAACACCCAACGCGCGCAGATGGTGGGCCAGTTGCAGGCCGACTTCAGGCTGGCGCTGTCGGGCACACCGGTGGAAAACCGCTTGTCTGAGCTGTGGTCGCTGATGAGCCTGCTCAACCCGGGGCTGTTGGGCTCGCAAGCGCAGTTCCAGGAGCGCTTTGCCGGCCCCATTGAGCGCCAGCAAGACCCAGCCGTGCGCCAGCGGCTGCGCCGCATCATCTCGCCCTTTTTGCTGCGCCGCGCCAAGGCCCAGGTGCTGCAAGACCTGCCGCCGCGCACCGAGATCGTCCACCTGGTGGTGCCCAGCGAGGCCGAGCGCAGCCTGCAAGAGGCGCTGCGCCGCCAGGCCCGCGAAGAAGTGGCCAAGGCCGCCAAAGACAAAAAAGGCCCGCAGATGCGCATGCTGGCCGAGCTCATGAAGCTGCGCCGCGCCGCCTGCGACCCGCGCCTGGTGGTGCCCGAGATGGGCCTGTCGGGCGCCAAGATCGAAGAGTTCGAGCGCCTGGTGCAAGAGCTGGTGGCCGGCCAACACAAAGCGCTGGTGTTCAGCCAGTTCACCGACTACCTGGCGCTCCTGGCCGAGCGGCTCAAGGCCCTGGGCGTGGCCTTTCAGTATCTTGACGGCTCCACCCCTGCGGCCGAGCGCAGCAAGCGTGTGACGGCCTTTCAGCAAGGCCAAGGCGAGGTGTTTTTGATCAGCCTCAAAGCCGGCGGCTTTGGCCTGAACCTGACGGCGGCCGACTACGTGATCATTGTGGACCCGTGGTGGAACCCCGCCGCCGAAGACCAAGCCAGCGGCCGCGCCCACCGCATGGGCCAGCAGCGGCCCGTCACGGTCTACCGCCTGGTCACGCAAGGCTCGATTGAAGAGCGCATTTTGGCCATGCACCACGACAAGCGCAGCCTGGCCGACAGCATGCTCAACGACCAAGACGGCAGCGCCGTGCTGGACGCGCAGGCGCTGGCGGAATTGCTCAGGGATTGAGGCTAAGGCGCAGGTGGTCGATGACATGAAGGCTTCGGGCGAACCGGTGCCCGATGTCCTGGCTTGAAAAGTCCTGCATGAAGTGCCTAAGCACGGCGACCTAACTCAAGCCATCCAGTCTTCCAATTTCAAGCCCGGCACCCTTTTGAAATGCCGCGTGTTGTGCGTGACCAAGGGCAGGTCCAGCACCAAGGCATGCGCGGCGATTTGGGTGTCCATGTGGCCTATGGGCTGCCCGCTGTGTTGTAAGCGAGCGGCGATTTCTCCGTAACGGTCGGCCGCTTCTGCAGTCCATGGCAGGACTGGAAATTCATTGAGCAACAAGTCTATGGTGCGTCGTCGTTTGTCATCGGCTTGCAAAAGTGCCACGCCAAATTGTGTTTCGGCGCGGGTGATGGCAGAGATGGCGAGCTCCTGCTTTTTAAGCCCTGCCAGCATGCGTTTTTGAAGCGCAGCTGAGCTGTTGCGTGCAAAGTAGCCCAGGATATTGGTGTCTACCAGGTACTTGATCAAGTGCGAACCTTGGTTTTGGCCGTGCGCTTGGCAAGGGCTTGGGGAGCAGGTGTGTGGTCCCAGTCCTGAAACGGATTTTCAGGTGGCATGTTTTGCCGGCTGGCATCAGACAAAAAGCTCTCAGGCAGGGGGTTGTCTGCAATGGCAGCCATGAGCGTGTCCAAGCGGCGCTGACGCAACGCCTCCGAATCCTTGGGCTTGAGCGTGATCTCGCCCGTGAGCTCGTTTTTTACTATCCACATTTCATCGACATTCACACGGAATGCCTTGGGCAGTCGTATGGCTTGACTGTGACCGTTGGTAAAAACTTTGGCGGTGGCCAGCATGGTGGGCTCCGTAAAAATGTATCTATGGAAATGTGGGTACATTACCACCGGCCAAAGCCACAAGTCAAGGCCCCATGCCAGCCCCGCTGTACGCCAGTCCAGACGCCACCCCTCCAAACAAATCCCCCTCCACCATGGCCACCCCCGCAAACTCCACCTGCAGGGCGCGCTGAAACGGCCGCAGGGCCGATGAGCCGCCGGTGAGGTAAATCGCGTCGAGCTCGCCATCGCGCAGGCCCGCACGCTGCACGCAGTCGCGAGCGCAGGCCACGGTGCGGGCCAGCAAGGCGGCCAAGTGGCCTTGCAGGTCGGCCGTCTGCAGCGGTGCATGCAGACCCGCCTCGACGATGGACAAATCGATGGCCGTGCTCCGGTCTTGCTGGGAGCAGCGGATCTTGGCCTGCTCCACCTCGTGGGCCATGTGGTGACCGTGGCGGTGTTCTAGCACGGCCATCAGGCGCGCGTGCAACTGCACATCGGCGTAATTCACGCGCAGCGCTTGGGCTTGGCTGATGGCGCGGGGCTGGTACTGCCACTGAATCAAGTGCCAGGTGGCGAGGTCAAAGAACACGCGGCTGGGCACCTCGCGCTGCTGCGGCCCCTGGTGGCGAAAGCCCAGCAGGGGCATGACCTGCTCCAAGCTGAGCTTTTGGTCAAAGTCTGTGCCGCCTATGTGCACGCCGCTGGTGGCCAGCACATCGGCACTGCGGTCGGCCTGCGCCATGCGCTGCGGGCCCAAGCGCACCACCGTGAAGTCTGAGGTGCCGCCGCCCAGGTCCACCACCAGCACCAGGCTTTCACGGGCCAGGCGCCGCTCGTGGTCCAGGGCGGCAGCCATGGGCTCGAGCTGAAACGACACCTGCTCAAAGCCCACCGCCAGCGCGGCCTCGTGCAGCGAGCGCTGGGCCAGCGCGTCGCGCTCGGGATCGTCGTCCACAAAGTGCACAGGCCGGCCCATCACCACGCGGGTGGGGGCGGCGCCCAGGGCACGGGCGGCACGCTGGCGCAGCTCGGCCAAAAAGGTGGCGATGATGTCTTGGTAGCTGATTTGCTGGTGGTTGACCTCGGTTTTCTCCAGCAGCAGCGGGCTGCCCAGCAGGCTTTTGAGCGAGCGCATCAGCCGGCCCTCAGTGCCCGCCAGGTACTGCGCCAGCGCGTCGCGGCCGAAATGCGTGCGGCGCTCTTCGGCGTTGTAGAACACCGCCGTGGGCATAGAGAGTTCTTGTCCCTCCAAGGGCAGCAGGCGCGCCAGCCCGCCGTCTTGGGCCCAAGAGACGGCTGAATTGGAGGTGCCGAAATCGATGCCCAGCGTGGAAGTGTGGATAGAAGGTATTTTTTCCATAACCCTCAATGCTAGCCCGGGATGGTGAGGCTTTGAAGGGGTGGCCAACGGGCCGCAGAATCGCCAGCAGGCTGGCTCCTACAAGGGGATGAGGGAGTTCGGGTCAATCTGAGGCAGGCACGCGCGCAAAGCCCGATCAGCCGGCTGCCAGCACCGAGAACTCTTGCATTTGCCTGAGCAACTCGGGTGAGCGTTCTTGCACGATGTCTTCCTCAATGAAGCCGAACACAGCGCGCAGCACATCGGTTTTTTTCAAGCCGGTGGATTCTGCAATGGCCGCCAATTGAGCCTGTTGTCGCTCGGGCACTTTCATGGACAAGCGCTTGCGCACTGGGGATTTCAAGGCCGTTCGCGCTTCCAGTGCTTTGAGCATGCCTGGCAGGGAGCTTCGGTTCAATGCGCCTTGAGCGACGCGGTGAATGTAGAAAAGGAGCAAGCCTTTGCGAAGGTGTGCAGGGGCTTGAGGATCAATTTTGTAACAGGCCAGGTCCAGCAACTCCAAGTAGGGCGCAGGAAACATGGCCTCCAAAGATTGCGTGGCCTTGGCCCTTGACTTGCTGATGGCAGCCATGGACTGCGCTGGAATTTGAATGGCCTGGTCGCAGACTTGGCACACGCCCACTAAAACGTCAGCCACCGTCCCTGATCCGTCTGAAAAAGGCATGTCTCGGTAGTCAAACGTGGTGGGGCGCATGGCCTTGCACGATGAACACATGGCCCGGCTGTGATGACCTTTGCAATAAAAATTCATGGGGCTTTACCTGTGAACGCTGATGAATACTGTGTCCGGGTCAACGAAATAAAACTTGACGTACCAGCCACCTAGGGTGTGCACATGCACAGTCACAAGCGGGTCGTCGTGATGGGGTGAGTGGCTCCAGTTTTCGCTTGAACAGCCACTCAAAATTTGAATCAAAGCGGGCACTGTGACGGCTCCGGTCACGCGCAGGTTTTTGACGTTGATGTTGTTGCGCGCCTCTGCAGAAAAGCTGCCGTTTCTGAGTGCTGTGACCACCTTTCTTTGAACGATGGCGAAAGTGATGGCTGGCGAGACGGGCAAAGACTTCGATGCCATTATACGATACTCCTCGTAAATATAGGGCCATCAAGGTTCCAGAAATCCTGCAGCCGGGGTAGACCCAAAGACGCGCCCACAGACCATGAGCTCATCTTCCTAGAGTTGCTCATTGAAAAAGTCAGAGATTTCTCAAGAATTGCAAAGCATGCCCTTTTCCCCGCCACTGCAAGCGGACTCACCCAGGCGGTGTCACTGGGCTGAAACACAAAAAACCTAGATTAAGTGTTTTAAGCAAAGGATCGATCCATGCGTTTAAGCAACATCGTGCGCAAAAGTGCGCTGGCCCTGGCCGCGGCCTTGAGCCTGGGGGCGCAGGCCCAGACTGAAATTCAGTGGTGGCATTCCATGGGCGGGGCTTTGGGCGAATGGGTCAACGACCAGGCCAAAGACTTCAACAACAGCCAAAGCAATTACAAAGTGGTGCCCACCTTCAAGGGCAGCTATGACGAGTCCATGACGGCGGCCATTGCCGCCTTCAGGGCGGGCAACGCGCCGCACTTGCTGCAGGTGTTTGAAGTGGGCACGGCCACCATGATGGCCAGCAAAGGGGCCATCGTGCCGGTGACCAAGGTCATGCAGGACGCGGGGCTGAAGTTTGACCCCAGCGCCTATGTGCCAGCCGTGGCCGGCTACTACACCGCCCCTAACGGCCAGATGCTGAGCTTTCCCTTCAACAGCTCAACGCCGGTGTTCCACTACAACAAAGACGCCTTCAAGGCTGCGGGCATGGACCCTGAAAAGCCGCCCACCACTTGGCCCGAGGTGGCGCTGGCTGCAGCCAAGCTCAAGGCCAGTGGCCACAAGTGCCCGTTCACCACCAGCTGGATAAGCTGGACACAGCTCGAATCCTTTTCGGCCTGGCACAACACCTTGTTTGCCACCAAGAACAACGGCTTTGGCGGCCTGGACACGCGCCTGGCCTTCAACACGCCATTGCATGTGCGGCACATTGAGAACTTGGCCAACATGGCCAAGAGCGGCTTGTTCATCTACAAGGGCCGGGGCAACGCGGCAGACGCCACCTTCACCTCTGGCGAGTGCGCCATGACCACCGGCTCTTCGGCGCTGTATGGCAGCGTCATTCGCAACGGCAAGTTTGCCTATGGCATAGGCACACTGCCTTTTTACCCTGACGTGCCAGGCGCCCCGCAAAACACCGTGATTGGTGGCGCCAGCCTGTGGGTGATGTCCGGCAAAAAGGCCGAGGAATACAAAGGCATCGCCCAGTTTTTTGACCACCTGTCCAAGCCTGAGGTGGCCGCTGCCAGCCACCAACGCACGGGCTACCTGCCGGTGACCAAGGCCTCTTTTGAGCTGACCGACAAGTCGGGCTTTTACAAAAAGAACCCGGGCACCGATGTGTCGGTGACACAGATGATCCGCAAAACCACCGACAAGTCGCGTGGCGTGCGCTTGGGCAATTTTGTGCAGATTCGCACCATCATTGATGAAGAACTTGAAGGCGTGTGGAGCGGCAAAAAAGCCCCCAAAGAGGCGCTGGACACGGCCATCAAGCGCGGCAACGAGCAGTTGGAGCGCTTTGAAAAGGCCAACAAGGGCTGAAGGCCCGGCTCAGCATTTCCTCCTTCTGGGAGGGGGCCGGGTGAGGGCACGCGTGGCAGCACCGTTTCCTCATGCCTGCCCCCACCCCTGCTCTCCCCCAAGGGGGGAGGGAGCGACATACTGACCCATGGAAAAACGCGTTCGCTTTCGCTCCTCTTGGCTGCCCTGGCTGTTGATCGCCCCGCAAATGGCGGTGGTGCTGGTTTTTTTCTTTTGGCCAGCGGCCCAGGCCTTGCGTCAAAGCGTGCTGCAGCAAGACGCGTTTGGCACCAGCACCGAATACGTGGGTCTGGAGAATTTCAGCCGCCTGTGGAACGACAGCAGCTACCTGGCCTCGTTTCAGACCACGGCCGTGTTCTCCCTCTTGGTGGCTGTGATGGGCTTGTCGCTGGCGCTGCTGCTGGCCACCATGGCCAACCGGGTGCTGCGCGGCAGCAGCGTGTACCGCACGCTGCTGATTTGGCCCTACGCGGTGGCGCCTGTGGTGGCGGGGGTGTTGTGGCTGTTCATGTTTGCCTCGCCCATGGGCGTGGTGGCTTGGGCCCTGCAGCAGCTGGGCATGGAATGGAACCACCAGCTCAATGCCAACCATGCCATGGCACTCATCGTGATGGCGGCGGTGTGGAAGCAAATTTCCTACAATTTTTTGTTCTTTTTGGCGGGGCTGCAGTCCATCCCCCCCTCATTGCTGGAAGCTGCAGCCATGGACGGCGCCAGGCCCTGGCGGCGCTTTTGGACCATCACTTTCCCGCTGCTCTCGCCGACGGCCTTCTTCTTGCTGGTCGTCAACGTGGTTTACGCCTTTTTTGACACCTTTGCCATCGTCGATGCCACCACCCATGGCGGTCCGGGCAAAGACACGGCCATCTTGGTCTACAAGGTGTATTACGACGGCTTCAAAGCGTTGGACATGGGCGCCTCGGCGGCACAGTCTGTGGTGCTCATGGTCATCGTGATCGCGCTCACCGTGGTGCAGTTCCGGTTTGTCGAAAAGAAAGTGCAGTACTGAGCATGGTTGAAAAGCGCCCTTGGCTGGACGCCGTGTCGCACTTGGTGCTCGTGCTGGGGGTGGCGGTGGTGGCCTTTCCGATTTACCTCACGCTGGTGGCGTCTACGCAAACGGCCGAGCAGATCAACCAGAGCGTGCCCATGTCGCTGTGGCCAGGTGACCATGGCTGGGACACCTGGAAGCTGGCCCTGCTGGGCGGCCGCACCTCGGTGGGCAGCACCATTGCGCCTGTGCTGCCCATGCTGCTGACCAGCTTGATCAGTGCGCTGCTCATCTCGGTGGGCAAGATCAGCATCTCGCTGCTGTCGGCCTTTGCCATTGTGTACTTTCGTTTTCCTTTCAAGCAGCTGGTGTTTTGGATGATTTTTGTCACACTGATGCTGCCCGTGGAGGTGCGCATCTCGCCCACTTACGAGGTGGTGGCAGGGCTGGGTTTGCTCAACAGTTATGCCGGCCTGACAGTGCCGCTGATCGCCTCGGCCACCGCCACCTTTTTGTTCAGGCAGTTCTTTTTGTCGGTGCCCGACGAGTTGGTGGAGGCCGCGCGCATGGACGGCGCCGGGCCCATGCGGTTTTTCCGCGACATCTTGCTGCCACTGTCGGCCACCAACATCGCGGCCATGTTTGTGATTCAGTTCATTTACGGCTGGAACCAGTACCTCTGGCCGCTGTTGGTGACCACCAATGAAGACATGTACCCCGTGGTGCTGGGCATCAAGCGGCTGATCTCGGGCGAGTCTTGGACCGAATGGAACGTGGTCATGGCGACCGCCATGCTGGCCATGCTGCCGCCCGCGCTGGTGGTGATATTGATGCAAAAATGGTTCGTCAAGGGCCTGGTGGACACTGAAAAATAATGGCTGCGCTCTGCTTTTCACATCTTCAAAAAACCTATGGCAAAGGCGCCAAGGCCAACACCGTCATTCACGACTTGAGCGCGGACATTGCGCATGGCGAGTTTGTGGTGATCGTCGGGCCGTCGGGCTGCGGCAAGTCCACGCTGCTGCGCATGGTGGCAGGGCTTGAAGACATCAGCGCTGGCGAGCTGCGCATAGGCGAGCGCGTGGTCAATGAGCTCGAACCCGCCGAACGCGACATTGCCATGGTGTTCCAAAACTACGCGCTGTACCCGCACATGAGCGTGTACGAGAACATGGCCTATGGCCTGAAGATTGCCAAGCTGCCCGAGGCCCAAATTCGCGAGCGGGTTGACAAGGCCGCAGGCATTTTGGAGCTGTCGGCCTTGCTGCAGCGCAAACCACGCGAGCTCTCCGGCGGCCAACGCCAGCGCGTGGCCATGGGCCGCGCAATCGTGCGCCAGCCGCAGGTGTTTTTGTTTGACGAGCCGCTGTCCAACTTAGACGCCAAGCTGCGCGCGCAGACCCGGCTTGAAATTCAAAAGCTGCACCGCGAGTTGGGCATCACCAGCTTGTTTGTGACGCACGACCAAGTCGAAGCCATGACGCTGGCGCAGCGCATGATGGTCATGAACACTGGCCGCGTGGAACAATTTGGCACGCCCGAGCAGGTCTACAAGCACCCGGCCAGCACCTTTGTGGCCAGCTTCATGGGCTCGCCCCCCATGAACCTGCTGCGCCACGCGCCGGGCACACCGGCAGGCCGCATCTTGGGCATACGCCCTGAGCACTTGCAACTCACCCCGGGCGAGGGCTGGAGCTTGCAAGCCGACACCGTGGAACTGCTGGGCGCCGAACGCCTGGTGCATGCGCGGCTGGGCCAAGAAACCCTGACCGTGCGGCTGGACGAAGCGGTGGCCGCGCCTGTGCCCGGCCAGCACTTCAGTGCCAGCCCCCGGCCTGAATGCGTGCACCACTTTGACCTGGGCACCGGGCTGCGCCTTGCCTGATGACTGCCTGGCCCTACCCGCGCTGGATCGCCCACCGGGGCGCAGGCCTGCTGGCCCCTGAAAATACCCTGGCCGCTTTTCGCCTGGGTGCGCACCACGGCTTTCGCATGTTCGAGTGCGACGCCAAGCTCAGTGCCGACGGCGAGGTTTTTTTGCTGCACGACGCCACCTTGGAGCGCACCAGCAACGGGCGCGGCAGCGCCGGTGACCTGACTTGGGCACAGCTGTCACGGCTGGACGCAGGCAGCTGGCATTCACCGGGCCATGCAGGCGAGCCCCTGCTGCGCTTAGAAGCACTGGCCCGCTGGTGCCTGGCCCAAGGCCACATGCTGAACATTGAGATCAAGCCCACGCCAGGCACCGAGGCCCGCACCGGGGACGCGGTGGCACGCGAAGCCGCCCGCCTCTGGGCGGGCGCCGCCACCCCGCCCTTGCTCAGCTCCTTCCAGGCCGAGGCCCTGGCTGCGGCGCGCCTGGCTGCCCCAGAGCTGCCCCGTGCTTTGCTGCTGCACACATGGACCGACGGCTGCCTCAGCAAAGCGCAGGACCTGGGCTGCGCCGCCATGGTCTGCCACCACCCCCTGTGGGACGCCAGCACCGTGGCCCAGGTGCACGCCGCAGGCATGCGCTGCTTGAGCTACACCGTCAATGACGAAAAAACGGTGCAAAAGCTTTGGGCGCTGGGCACAGACGGCATCATCACCGACCGCGTGGATCTGTTTTATCCGCAGTCGCTGGCGTGAGCTCTGTGCGCTGGGCTCTGCCCCGGAAGAACGCCTGAGCGAGGGTGAAAAGAGCGTGGCCCGCTAAAAAGCAGCTCCGCCAACAAGGCTGGCTGTGAAAGCAGCGGGGAAGTCCCTTGTGAGCAGGGCTCGCATTCATGACGCAGTTTTTGCTGAGTCAGCTCACCTGGCAGACACCGACCTCAAAGCCTCAAAGGCCGGATGACTCCATCCTCCCTGTGGGCGCTGAAACACACCGATTCTGCGAGAAGGCCTCAAGCCGGCCCGCCACAAATCGATTTGCATCTCTGCCGTCTTGGCGGCCACCGCAATGGTGTCCAACACAAGCGCGCCCTCAATGCTGGTGATGCCTGCGCGGTGCGCCAGGGTGGACAAGAAGGCAGGGCCAGGAACGATCACGGAGGCACCGTCCCGCACAGCACGTTGGGCCGTGGCAATGAACTTGTCGAGCAAGGGGCCGGGCTGACCCAAAGAGGTGGCAATTTCTTCTTCTGAGGCCTCCACGATGTAGGGGCCTGGCAGGTAGCGGCGATCCACGCCGTAGCGCACGACCTGCTCGCCATACACCTCGCAAAAAGCGCTTGAACTGGTCACCACGGCAAATTGCCTGCCCATGGTCATGGCCAAGTGGTAAGCCGCTTCGCTGATACCGATGACCGGCATGTCAAGGAGGCTGCGACCTTCATACAGTCCGACATCGAGCGTGCAACCGATGACGAAGGCGTCATAGCCCTGTTCCTCGGCGAGCCGCATGTTGTTGAGGGTCTGCACATTTTGAAAATACCCAAGACCGCGCCAGTTCTCCACGTCACGGACCATCACTTGGATGCCATGGAGTTGAATCTCGGTGTCAGGCCTGAGAACAGCGCGGCACTGTGCCAGCACCGTGCGGCCGTAGTCGTCCCACACGGGCTCATAGCCGTAGGCGCTGGCACTTTGATACCAAATTTTCATGAGGTGCTCCCTTGGGCTTCAGGCTCCCTGTAACCCATGCTGGTCTGCTGGCACCAGCAGCCACCCGCCTGACCGGGGAGGCAGTCGTCGGCACCTTGCACCACGCGCGCATCTTGCACCCAGACCGGCCGGTCATGGCTGGGAAAGAGCTTGAAATGTGGTGCCACACGCATCAAGCGTTTGAGCGCAGCTTTCTCGCTGCGCCTGGCCACCACATGGTTGGCGGACAAGCCCACGTCGTTGAAAGTCAAGGTGGGGGAGAGCAATTGATGGCGAACACTGTAGATGAGGTCACCACAAAAAACGGCCACGCCTTGGTCGGTATCGGCCACCACCAACATGGAGCCCTCAGTGTGGCCGCCAGCAGGCAGGCAGCGCAGACCAGGCAGCACGCTCTCTGAGCCCGTGGCCTCCAGGTCGAGCAAGCTCAACGCACCGCGTGTGTGCAGTCGATCAATCAGGTGTTTGATGTCCTCTGGCGGGTACGAGGGCCCAGACAATCCGCTGACTGCGTACTCCAACTCGCGGCGGTTGACCACCACCACGGTGCTCATAGGAAACAGGTCGGTCTGACCGGCGTGGTCAATGTGCAAATGGGTGTGCAGCACAAATTGCACGTCCGCAGGTGTCAGGCCGTGCAAGCGCAGTTGCTCCACCAAGCGCTGGTGGGGTTGCTCTATGCCGCAAGCGTTGTCACCCAGGCGGCGCAAGATATTGGGTTCGCGGAAACCCGTGTCAATGACCACCCGCTGTTCGCCTTGCACCAACAACCAGCCTTGCACAGGCACCCGCACCACGCCGGGCGCCTCGGCATTGGGCACCATGCGGCGCTGGTTGAGTTCAACCTCGCCAAGGTCAAGCGTGTGCAAGGTCCAACTCACGGCCTAGGCTCCAAGCCCAAGCCCAGCACGCCGGGGTTGATCACATGCGACGGGTCCACCACGTCTTTGATCTGCTGGAGCAAGCCCCAAGTGGCTTGCCCTTCCAAGGCTTGTGCAAAGGGGTAGGACTTGGCCCACTGCACATGCAAGGAGCCCATGTCTCTGAACACCCGTTGCAGCCTGTAGCGCAGGTCCAGGGCAGCGGCTGTGCGCTCGGCGTTTTCCTCCACCAGGGTGGAACTCGCCCGCCGCTCGGGCGTGGCGTAGTGGCTGCGGTAGGGCCCCAGTGGGCGTTTCCAAAAAATCACGGGCTCAATGCCCCAAAAATGCCCATGAAGGAGCGAGTTGCAAGCCATGCGAATACCGTGCTGCTGCATCAGTGCGGCGTTATCGGCGGCAAATGCCTCAAAGGCTTGCATGGCCTGCACCGCCTTGGAGGCCGGGAATTTGGCGTTGATCGGAAAATTCACTTCGCCATCGCGGTTGGCCATGATCTCGCCCACGTTCAGATAGGGGCCATAACGCAAGCCAAAGGGTATGGTGGTGGGCAGTTCCCGCGCGCCATAAGGCTTGCAAAGAAGCGCAATGCGCTGCCGAACGCGATCGGCCGCAGCTTGATCGGCGGCCTCTGCGATGTAGTACATCGCGTTGGGCAGTCCACGAAGAAAACCCAGCCCAGACGGGTGCCATGCGCGAATCAGTCCCCGCAGAGCGCGCCACTTGTTGGGGTTGTCCGCCCAGTAATCGGCAATCATTTGTCGCTTGTCTTGCGCTGGCGGCGAGGGCTTGAGCGCGTACTCGCCCACAAAATAGCCATCAAATGCAAAGGCTTCAGTGTGCAGGCCGCTTTGGGCCATGGCCGCCTGCGCGCGCACCAGGCTGACTCGGTCCGGGAAAGTGACACAGCCAAAAGACATTTTGGGCCAAGGCTCAAGCAACAAATGCACCTTGGTCTTGAGGCCAAAAGCGCCAGAGTCGCACAGGAACATGCCCGTCAGGTCAGGCCCGTTGTACCGGTAAAAAGGGGCAGTTCCCGAAGTGGCCCAGGACCCGGTGCGCAGCACCCTGCCGTCCCCGAGCACCACCTCCAGCCCCAGCACATGCTCGGCCAAGGTCATTCGGCCCATGCCTGTGGCGTTTTGCGACAAACCACCGCCCACCGTGGCGTGGTTGCCCGACAGGGTTCCGAGGTAAGGCACGCGCATGCCCGTGCCCTTGAGTGC
This sequence comes from Polaromonas sp. YR568, assembly GCA_945878995.1. Lineage (GTDB taxonomy): Bacteria > Pseudomonadota > Gammaproteobacteria > Burkholderiales > Burkholderiaceae_C > Polaromonas. The sequence goes on from CAMCUN010000017.1 coordinate 36,900, forward strand.
GCGGCGCAAGTCGACCCAGCGCACACCGGTCTCTAGGGACACATAGCGGTCTTGGACATTGACCTCAAGCACTCGGTTGAACACGGCGTTGTCCACCACCACCGTGCGGGGCCTGACCGGGACATGGCCCTTGGTGTAGGACATGCCACCACCCCGGGTGTTGACGGCCAAGCCTTCTTCTTGGGCAATGCGCATGATGGCACTGAGGTCCTCGACACTGCGCGGGCGCAGCACCGCCATGGCGGTCTCACCCACCTCTTCTGAAAAGTCCATGGAATACAACTGCCGCTCGGCCAGGTCCAGCCCCACACGCTCAGCGCCCAGGAGCTCTATCAATCGGGACAATGCCTGTTGATCCTGCTCGATTCGGTCCATGTCCAAGGTTCTTGAATTCATGCTCAGTCTCCGTTCTTAAAAAAACCGGTTGACGCCGGCTCAGACCACACGTTCCAGTTTGTCCTGCTCTATCCAGGAGCGCAGCACCGCACGCTGCACCCGATTGGTGGCGGTATTGGGCAAGGCATCGGCAAGGTAGACCGATCGAGGCACCTTGAAGCTGGCCAAACGCAGACGCAGCAAGGCCAAGACCTGCGGCCATTCCTGCATGAGGGGTTGCACCAGCACGGCTGCAGGAACTTCATCGAGACGCGCGTCGGGCATGCCCAACACACACACCATTTGCGAGCCGCAAATCTCGCGCAAAGCCTCCTCGACCTCCGCAGGGGCCATGTTTTCACCGCCCACGCGAATGATTTCTTTAAGCCGAGCCACATACACCAAGTGACCTTGCTCCAATCGGCCGAGATCACCTGAGCGAAACCAGCCGTCTGCGGTCAAAGCTTCGGTCTGGGCCTGCGGGTTGGCAAAGTAGCCTGGGCTGAGGGTGTGGCCACGCATTTGAATCTCACCCGTAGAGCCAGCTGGCACGGGCGCTAAATTGAGTGGATCCACGATGCGAATCTCGTTGCCTGGCTGAGGTCTGCCGTTGGCACTGAGCCGCAGTGTGAGCGGATCGTCCGGATACCACATGGTGAACTGACCGGCCGTCTCCGTCATGCCATAAATGTTGGAGATGCCCGGGATGTCCAGTTCATCGTGGATGCGCTGCAAAAAAGCAGGCGTGCCCAGGTCGTGGCTGACTTGCATGCTGCTCAACTTCTGGCGGGCGCGCTCTGCCCCCAAGGCGAGCACATCGCGGAAATAAACCATGTGCGAGACGTCACAGCGGTGCTGCTCGGCCAAGTCTAAAAATTGCTCCGGGTCCCAAACCGACATGGAGGTGAGCGTGCAAGCGGAGAGCAGGCACACGGTCAGTGCGTGCATGGACCCACTGCAGTGAAAAAACGGGCCGGCGCTCAAAAACTGGCTTGACGGGCTCAGGCCCTGACAGCGCGCCACACAAGATGCCGTTGCCAGGTAGGCCGCATTGGTGAGCATGACGCCTTTGGGCAAGGATGTGGTGCCCGAGGTGTATTGAATGCAAAACACGTCCGCGGGCATGGTCACAGGCTCGCGCGCTGAATGCGGGCCCACAGTACAAACTGGCCAAGCATGGGGTGGCAACAGGTCATCAGCTTGCCACACGCGCACCTGCGAGTTTGCGCCGTCCAGGGCCTGCATCGCCTCTTCTAGGTACCGCCTGCGCCGGTAAAAGCGGGTGGTGACCAGACCGTGGAGTTGCGCCAAACCGAGCAGTTGCTTGAGTTCGACTTCTGTCAGTCGGGTATTGATGGGCACAGCCACAGCGCCCAAGGCATTGAGCGCCAAAAAACTCTCTGCCCAGGACGGACAGTTGTGGAACCACAGCCCAATGCGTTGGCCAGGCTGCACGGAGCTGGACCAATGTGCGACCAGGGCCTGCACCCGCGAGGCCAGTTGACTGAAGCTGCGCTCCACGCCGTCGATGCGAATCGCCACGCGCTCAGGATGGTGCCTGGCCGCATGCCACAACAAATCAACCACACGAAGTGCATTCATGGCAAGTTCAGTCGTCTTGGGGAAAGTCGATCTCGCGGTGCACGTCTTGCGGCACAAACGGGTATGGCACGCGCACGCCCGGATGGGCAGGCAACACGCCAATGGCATGGCCAGCTGTCGAGATTTCGCCTAAATGATTCACCAGTTGCACGGCCAGCGTGATGAAGACCAAATCGCCCTTGGTGCGTGCGTCTACCACCTGTGACACTGCCCGCAGCGCATCGCCGGCGAGGTCCATTTTTTTATAGCGAAACCTCAAACGCCACAGCCAGCCCTCAGACCCCAGGCTGACTTTGACCAGCTGCACAAACACATGCTGTTTCCAAGAGCCATTGATCAAAATACCTGGAAGCTTGTCGTGCCCGGTGGCAAAAGCATGGTCGTAATGAATGCGGTGGAAATTCTCCACCGCCGCCGACCATCGCATGATGTGGGCTGTGCTGATCACGCCCTTGTCCAAGGTGGCCAGGATCTGACCCGGGACCAGGCTGTTGACATCAAAGGGACTGGTGGTCATGGCATCACCTCCAGATCAAGGTTTGACGATTGATCAGCAACAAATCAGCGCCATCCACGCGGAACTCGGTCTCAATGTCCACCAATAAGATTTGCCCATTTTTGCCTTCCTTGAGCAAGACATTGGCGTAACGGGCCTGGGCGGTACACCACTCGCCCACCGCCAAGCAGCGGAAAAATTCGATGTCATTGCCACCGTTGAGCAAGCGCTTGAATGGCGACGCAATGGGTTCAAGGCCAAAGTAAACGCCATCGTTGCCAAAAGTGCCATCTGCATCAGGGTCTTCCTGCACCGACATCAAGGGGTCAGGGCCGTGGGCTGGGTTGCGAAAAGCATGGACAGGGTACAGCGGCGGCGCAACCAGTTCGCCGTAGGGCCCGGCCAAGGCCATGTCCAGGTCGTGGTGCAAGGGGTCCTTGTCCATGATGGCCTGCACAAAGCGGCGCAAGGCATCACGCTCGAGTGGCCCGTGGGCGCGCTTGAGGGGCCCCCTCAGGCCCACATAACGCTCAAAATCAGCGGAGGTGGCGGCCATGGCTCAGGCCGCGTGGGCGGCGGCCACTGCCCGACGGTAGCTCGCCAAGTGGCCACCGCGCATCACTTTGCCAGGCAGAGGGTGGCCCACAATGGCTTCCGCTTCCCGTGCCACATCCAACAAGCGTTCCAAGTCCACGCCCGTGTCCACACCGATTTCTTGGCACAGGTGAACCAGGTCCTCGGTGGCAATATTGCCTGGCGCGTCTTTGAATCCAGCGTAGGGACAGCCGCCCAAACCGGCCACCGCCGAGTCAAAGTCATCCACGCCCATTTCCATGGCGGCCAGCGCATTGGCCAAGCCCAGGCCACGCGTATCGTGCAGGTGCAAGTTGATGCGCTGGTCAGGCCACTTGTCGCGGACCTTGCCGACCATGCGGCGTATCGACACCGGGGTGGCCCAGCCCATGGTGTCAGCCAGTTGAATCAATTCAATGGGCAGGCCATGGTCATCGGCCATCTGCATCAGGCGTTGTACCAAGCGAACCACATGGTCAGGATCGATATCGCCTTCGTAATTGCATCCAAATGCGGCCATCACGCTGAGCTCTTTGGCCTGCACGTTGAAACGCTGAAAGCCTTCAATGCGCTTTTCAGTTTCCGTAAATGTTTCTTCAATGCTGCGGTTGGTGTTTTTGCGAGAAAAAGCCTCACTGGCTGTCACGCTCAGGCTGCCGTGCACGTCAAGCTTTTGGGTCATGACGGCCCGCTGCAGGCCCTGCGTGTTGAGATAAACACAGGTGTACAGCGTGCCAGGATGGCGCTTGAAGCCGGCCACCAGTTCGTCGGCATCCGCCATTTGAGGCACCCACTTGGGACTCACAAATGAAGTGACTTCAATTTCCGCAAAGTGGCACTCTGAGAGCATGTCGACCAGGCGGATTTTTTCAGCCGTGCTCACAGGATTTTTTTCTATTTGCATGCCCTCACGGGGACCGAGTTCATGCAAGGTGATGTGTTTAGGAAGGCTCATTGCATTGGCTCCAAACTTGGATGGACATTCATTGATTCAGGCCATAAAAGGCCAGCACTTGGTCCACACGCTGTCGATCGGGTTGGTCGTTCATCCAGCCCTGGCGGCTTTGGCCCAGGCCCACCGAGCGTCTGAGTTGAACTTGCATTTCTGTCATCTTCAAAGTCACCGCGATGCCGTCCAAGATGGGCGCACCATCCACACGAGTGACACCGTGGGTGGCCAGCAAAATATTCAGTGGCATTTCACCCGGAACAATGACATCAGCGCCTTGCGCAATGAGCGCCCTAGCGGACTGTTCAAACCGTGCGATCAGCGGCGCCGGGGCGTTCCAGGCTTTGAGCACATCGTGAAAACTAAATCCCACTGGGCCCACACCAGCACATCGGGAGCTCAGTCCGTAAATGCCAATTTGTTCCTTGTAAAGCGGAACCATGCGGTCAATGAACACCATCAAACCAAAACGATGGCCCAACTGGCACGCCATGTGAAAAGACGCTTCACCGTAGCCCACCACGGGCATGTCAATCAAAGTTCGAATTTCACGAATGTAGGGGTTGGGCAGCGTGCACATGGCGTAGGCATCAAAGCCCTCATCTTGGGCCTTGAGCGCTTGGGTGATCCATTGGGTGCCATGCACAGCAAACAACGCGGCATAGCTGATGTCAGTGCCAGGATAGTTGCTCGGGTAAGTCCCAGGTCTCACGCCATGCATGACCACCTCTGTGTCCGGAAGAACAACCTTACGAATATGCCGCTCCATGGCCTCCCGGTAGGCGGGCAAGACGTCGAGCTCGGTAAAACTTTGATGCCAGATTTTCATAAGTGAAATTAAATGTGGGGCTGAACGAGCAGCCCCATCAAGGGAACAACCCCTCAGTCGACTTGAATCTTGGAATCGCGAATGGTTTTACCCCAACGCTCAAATTCAAGGTCCAGGGTTCGGACAAAGTCTTGCGGAGAGCCAGTGACCACGTCCAGGCCATTTTTTCGCATGGTCTCTTGCAGCCTTGGGTCTTTGAGCGAGTCATTGATGGCTTTGCTGATCACATTGGCCACGTCAGAAGGCAACTTGGCAGGGCCGAGCACGCCCAGCCAAAGCCGCCCATCGAGTGGCACCCCTTGCTCAGCCAAGGTGGGCAGGTCGTTGGCCCAGGCCAGCCGTTGCGGTGCCCCCACACCCAGCAAGCGAACCTTGCCTGCGCGGTGATTGGGCTCGGCCAGGGTCATAGGCACCATCATGGCGTCAATCTGCCCCGCCATCAACGCAGTGATGGCTGGCGCTGCTCCCTGAAAAGGCACATGGGTGGTTTGCACACCTGCAGCGCCATTGAACATTTCCATGGCCACTTGCGACGAACTGCCTATGCCCCACGAGGCGTAATTGATGCTTTTGGGCTTGGCCTTGGCCGCTTGCACGTACTGGCTCAAGGAGGCGGCTTGATTGGGATTCACGATCAAAGCCATCGTGAGGTAACCCACGATGCCCACCGGTGTGAAGTCTCGCTTGGCGTCGTAACGCATCTTGGCGTAAACGTGCGGATTGATAGAGTGGGTGTCAGCTGCTGTGAACACCAGGGTATACCCGTCTGCGGGCTGACTGGCGACAAACTCTGAGCCAATCATGCCGCTGGCGCCGGCACGGTTGTCAATCACCACCGTCTGCTTGAGTCGCTCCGTCATGGCCGCCGCAAGAGCCCGGGCCACCACGTCTGTCGAGCCACCCGGCGGGTAGGGCACCACCATGCGTATTGACTTTTCGGGGTAGGCTGCCTGGGCACTCAGGGCGAAAGATGCAATTGAGACGCACAGGGTGCGACGCAAAATACGGCGAAGTTCAGTCATGGCTTGTCTCCTGTCTGGTGGTTGCAGTTTGCATTTAAAGCGCAGTGGCCGGTCTTCGTCGGATGTATCCACTGACAGATCAATGTAGCAATGCGGACCCGAATGCAATAGCATGTCTTCGTTCCTTATTCATAGGCATTAGTTATGGAAATCCAGCACGTACGCCATTTCATTGCCGCCGCAGACCTGGGCAACATGACGCGGGCCGCCGAGATGCTGGGCATTGCCCAGCCGGCACTGAGCCAGTCTTTGCGGCGAATGGAAGAAAAACTGGGGGTCAAACTGTTTGACCGTTCGCGCCGCGGCATCACGCTCAGTGAGGCGGGTGCAGCCATCATTGACGAATTGCGCGAGGCGGTGATGCGCATTGACCAAGCATCTGAGCGTGCTCAGCAAGTGGCACAAGGTGTGGCGGGTACCTTGACGGTGGGCTTCACGGTGTCGGCGGTTTACCAGGTCTTGCCGCGTGCCCTGCAACTGCTCAGCAAAGAAGCGCCCAATGTGCGTGTGGTGCTGCGTGAAATGCCCAATTTGCAGCAGGCCCAAGCCCTGGACCGTGGCGACATTGATTTGGGCATTCTCTACACGCCACTGACGCTGTCAGCGCGTTTGCGCCAGCAACTGCTGGCGCGCTACCAAGTGGTGGCCGCCGTGCACGAGGGTGTGCCAGTGGCAAGCGATGGTCTGGTTTCTTTGCGTGATGTCGCCAGGGCTGGCTTGGTCATGTTTGACCAAGCCCAAATTCCTTTGCTGCGCAGCGGCATCATGCAAGCGCTCAACAAGCTCGAAGAGGAGTACCGGGTGGTGCAAGAGGTCGGGCATACCTTGACAGCGCTGGCCTGCGTAGGCCACGGCATGGGCGCCGCTTTGCTGCCCAGTGGCACGCGACAAGTGCAATTTCCGGGCGTTCGATACTGCGAGATTCGCGAACACCATCTGCTGCCTTCTTTGCAATTGAGTGCGGTCTGGCGCGCCCGATCCCGGCCGACGGTGGTCGATCAATTCGCACAGATTTTGCACCGCGCATCGACCCACATCTCTCAAGATTGAACCCAGAGTTGGCCTTCGGCTTTTTGAATCTTAAAAAACCTGTGAATCACCCTGTGAATTTAAAGACCCGCCTCAACTGATGGGTGAACTCCTTGAACAACTCCATCCAGGTCAAAGGATCTTATTCATGACACTCAAACGGCTGCAAGACATGGGCGCCATCATCACCGGAGGCGCGGGCGTACTGGGGGCCGCCACCGCCCAGGCTTTTTTGGATGCAGGCGCACGCGTGGTGTTGGCCGACATCAACGAGGCGGCCCTGGCCCACACATCTTTGTCGCTGCGCGGCGCAGCCTCTGCGGTGGCGACCACGCGCTGCGATATCACCGAAGCCACAGACTGCGAGCGTTTGGTGGCATTTGCCGAGGCTTTTTTTGGGCGCTCTATTGATATTTTTGTGGCCAATGCAGGCAGACCCTTTGCAGGTCCACTGGTGGATGCCAGCGCCCACAGCATCCGCCAAGTGATTGACACCAACGTGACCGGCAGTATTTTTTGTGCTCAAGCTGCCTTGCGCAGCCTCAAATCCAGCCCCAGGGCGAGTTTGTTGTTTACCGCCTCCTTGCAAAGCACCATGGGTCGCGCCGACCGCAGCGTTTACACCGCCAGCAAACATGCCATTGCCGGACTGGTGAAGTCGCTGGCTTTGGAGATGGGGCCACAAGGTGTGCGGGTCAATGGCATCGCCCCCACCCTGGTAGACACGCCTTTTTTGCATCAAGCTTGTGAGCAAGCGGGCCTGGATGGAACAGCCGCTCTTGAGAAAGCGGCCCAAAGCCTGCCTTTAGGACACATCGTGGAGCCGCAAGATTTTGCCCATGCTGCAGTTTTTTTAGCCAGTCAGGAAGCCAGGTGCATCACTGGCCATTTGCTGATGCTGGACTGCGGCAGCAGTGCCGGTAAATTTTGAATTCGGCAAATCCCAGCGGCTCAGCCGCTGAGCCGCGTGGCGAGTCACTGGTCGACTTTGAGCCCTGTTTTGGCCGCCAAGTTTTTGTATGTTTCGCGTTCGGTGGACAAATAAACCGCGAAGTCGGCTGAAGACATGCCACCAGGGACCACGCCCATGTCGTTAAGCCGCTTTTGAACCGACGGCTCCTTCAAGGCCGCAGACAGTTCCCGCTGCAGCAAGCTGACGATATCGCCAGGGGTTCCTCTAGGGGCCATCAGGCCTATCCATGCCGTCATGACATGGCCAGGTACGCCAGCTTCGACCATGGTGGAGGCCGCTGGCTTGAGGGCAAAACGCGAGGCCGAGGTCACGGCCAACAGGCGCAGATCCCCAGAGTCGATGAGCTTTTGCGGGGAGGGGTAGTTCTCAATCATGAAGTCAAACTGGCCGCTGACCAAGTCCACCATGGCGGGCGCTGCACCGCGGTAAGGCACATGGGTCACATTCACGCCAGCCAGGGACTTGAGCAACTCGCAATTGAGGTGACTGAAGGCCCCAATGCCTGAAGAGCCGCAAGTGATCTTGCCGGGCGAAGCCTTGGCCGCAGCGATCACCTCTTGCACACTCTTATAAGGCGAATTTTTCCCGACGGTCATGCCGCCAGGACTGTCTGCGATCAGCGTGATGGGTAGGAAATCTTTTTCCGCGTCGTAGGGCACGGGCTTGGAACTGATGACGGGCATGATGGTCACCGGGCCCGGCGACCCAGCCAGCAAGGTGTAGCCATCTGGGCTGGCCTTGCTGGCTTGCGATGCGCCAATGATGCCGCCTGCCCCAGTGAGGTTGTCCACCACAAAGTTCTGTCCCAGCCGCTTGGTCAGCTCGGCCGCAGCGATGCGGGTGAGCACATCGGTGGCACCCCCAGCGGCAAAAGGAACCACAATTCGAACGGGTTTGTTGGGGTATTTGTCTTGTGCGCTGGCTGGCAGCTGAGCTGCGCCTGCCCACAAGGCGGTGGCGGCCAGTGTGGTGATCAATTTCTTCATTTTGTCTCCTGTAAATCAGTCAGAACAAGCTGCGGCAGACATCTTTTCACTGCGTCTTCAAACGCACAGCAATCGGTTCAATTTATCAAGCTGAAGCAGCGCTTGCCAGTGGCTGCGCATGTTCTTTTGATAAGCATTGCGTATGGCTGAAGCACCAAGGCCTCAGTCACTCCACATGCCGCCATTCACATCGAGCACCTCTCCGGTGATGAAGTCCGACTCCCGCTGGATCAAAAAGCCCACAGCCCGCACCACATCTTCAGCCGTGCCCATGCGCCCTCGTGGAATCAAAGCGCGCAAGGCAGCAGGGAAATCGGTGGTCATTTCGGTGGCGATGGGGCCTGGGGCCACCGCATTGACCGTGATGCCGTGGCAGGCCAGTTCGCGGGCCAAAAAGCCGGTCATGCTGTGAATCCCGGCCTTGGACACACCGTAGGCCACATTGCCTGCACGATGTTGCTCGTCCGGACTGATCCAAGGCCTGGCATTGCCCGAATTTTTACCCACCACAGAGCCCAAGTTAACGATGCGGCCAAAGCCCAATTCGCGCATGCCTGGGATGACGGCTTGAACCGCCAAAAAGCTGCCCTTGAGGTTGATGTCGATGACCCGGTCCCATTCCGCCTCGGCCAGGTCTTGGGCAGAGCCAAAGGAGACCACCCCCGCCACGTTGACCAGGGTGTCCACCGGCCCCAGGCTTTGCCTGAGCGAGTCCACCAAGGCAAGCAACTGCGGCTTTGATCGCACATCCAGGGCCACAGGTTCACCCTCCCAAGGCCGGTCCACGTCAAGCAAAGGTCGGCCGTGCAGGTCTGCGCCCACCGCGCGAGCGCCTTGCTCGCGCAAATGTCTGAGCACCGCTTGCCCAATCGCGCCACTCGAGCCGGTCACCAGGGCAATGCGGCCAGACAGTGCTGAGGCGGTCATGCGGCCACCTTGCCAGCGCTGACATGCAAGCCTGCTTGCCGTCCGAACACCATGGCCTTGAGCACCGAGGTGGAGCCGGTGTAAGTGCCGTAGTACATGCCCACCGTTTCGCCGGCTGCATACAGGCCGGGAATGGGTTCGCCATTGGCATGGAGCACGCCACCATGGCCATTGACCTTCAAACCCCCAAAGGTAAATACATTGGCGGCCATGATGGGGTAGGCATGAAATGGGCCTTGCGCAATTGGACAGGCCCAGTTGGACTTGACAGGTTCCAGCCCGTGTGTGGCCACCGCGTCGAGCTCCAAAGGGCGCCAGTCTTGCCCACTGCAGGCCGCGTTGTAGTCGGCCACGGTCTGCATCAAAGCGTCAGCTGGGACGGCCATGGCCACCGCCAAAGCCTCTATGGTGTCAGCCACCAGGGGTGGTTTGTCGGTGCGCAAAGCCAGGCGGTAGTTGGGAATGCGTTGGTGGCGCGCATCCAGCACCACCCAGGCCATGCCGCCTGTTTGCTCAAAAATGCGCCGGGTGACAGACTCATAATGCGCGTCCACCGTGCCGGGGGCCTCGTCGGTAAAGCGCTTTCCTTCTTTGTTGATCAAAATACCGTAAGGGAAGATGAACACTGAAGGCTCAGAAACGCCAGACCTCGGGTCCACCGGCTCGGCATGGTAGCTGCCGAACTCGCCACAAGCCGCTGCCCCAATGTCCAGGGCCATGCGAATGCCTTCGCCCCGGTTGAAATAACCACCTTTGCAAATGGGCCGCAGGTACACCGAGCGCGGACCGATGTAACGCGTCATCATCTCGGTATTGCCCTGAAAGCCGCCACAGGCCAGCACCACCGGTCCGTGGAATTGAAGCAAACCACTTCCTTGACGAGCGCGCAGACCCACCACCGCGCCACGGTCATTGAGCAAAAGTGACTCGGCGGTGGTTTGGTAGTGAAAGCTCACGCCCAAGGCCTGGGCGCGGGCTGCCAACACATTGACCAACGCCTCCCCGCCCCCAACAGGAAGCAAGCGCGGCTGCGATTTGGTCAAAAACTGTGTGGGCAAGAAGTCGAAACGGGCCCCCAGGCCACGCAGCCAGGCCACCGCATCGGGCGCTTGGCGAGCAAACAGCTCAATGAGCTGCGGGTCGGCCAAGCTCAAGCTGCGCACCAGGCCTTGCTCGCTGGGGTCGGCACTGCGCTCAATCAGGTCGGGGTCCATGGCGCCGCTGCCGTTTTCCGCCAGATGCACCTCAAAGTCGTCACTCACCGCATCGGCGCTCTTCATGCGCAAATAGGCCTCGGTGTAGCGGCTTTGGCCGCCGCGATCGGCCTCGGGTGCGCGTTCTAAAACGGCCACCTTGAGGCCGCATTCGGCGGCACTGACAGCGGCTGACAGACCAGCGATGCCGCAGCCCGCCACCACCAAGTCAAAGCCAAGTTCGAGCGCTTGATCCGTCATGGTGGACCTCAGCGGCGCTGGGCTGCATCAAGCACTTGCTGAGCCGTTCGGATCAGACCCAAGCGCGGAAAGACGAACTTGAGCGTGTTGGCATGCGCATCTGCCGACGGGCTGGCCATACCGTCGGACACAAAGACTTGGGCGTAGCCACGCTCATAGGCATCGCGTGCCGTCGACTCTACGCCCACATGGGTGGAAATGCCCCCGAGCACAATGGTTTTGACACCGCGGCGGCGCAGCTGCAAGTCCAGCTCGGTGCCATAAAAAGCACCCCACTGGCGCTTGGTGATCTGAATGTCAGAGGCTTGTGCGCCCATCTCAGGCACCACGGTGGACCAATTGTCCGGGCGCACGCTGGCCGGTGGGTACCCGGCCTCGCAAGGCGGCATCAGACCATCGCGGCCATCACTGCGGTTGCCCACCGTGACCAGCACCACAGGCGCACCCGCTTGCCTGAATGCGTCGGCCAATTGGCGGCTGCGGGCGATAACATCAGCACTGGGCTGGGGGTGCACGTCCAGCGCGACGATGCCGTGCTGCAGGTCAATCAACACCAAGGCGGTGCTGTTCATGTCTAAGGTGAGTTCAGAGGTGGTCATAGGAATAAGGGTCAGGGGTGAATCAATTCAGGTGCCAGAAAAATCAAGGTCATTCTAAGAACAATCTTTATTTTTTGTAGGCAAATCATATGGATTGTCAACAATCAATGAGCCCGCGCATGAGCTGCCACTGCGCCCAAGCTCAGCTGAACCCACTCCTGCGAGGCCTCTTGCAACCCGGGGCCAGGCACATGTGCGGCGCAGCCGACTGAGCTTGCTCGCGCACCTCAGATCTGCGCCAACACAGCACGGGCCTTGACTCAACCCAGCGGCAGCGCGGTCTTGTACCTCACCTGTTTGAGCGCAAAGCTGGAGCGGATTTTTTCTACCATCTTCATGGGCGAGAGCTGCTCAATGATGAAGCGCTCCAGCGCGGCCATGTCGGGCAGGGCCACGCGGATCAGGTAGTCGGCGTCGCCCGTCATCAGGTAGCACTCCATCACCTCGTCGCGGGCGCAGACCAGGGCTTCAAACTCTTGCAGCGCGGCGCGGGTTTGTTGCTTCAAGCTGATGGAGATGAACACATTGAGGTGCAGGCCCAACTGCTGCGCGTCCAGCAAGGCCACCACTTGGCGGATCAGGCCTTGCTTTTCCAGCGCCTTGACGCGGGCCAGGCACGGCGAGGGCGACAGGCCCACGCGCTGGGCCAGGGCCACGTTGGACAGGCTGGCGTCGGTTTGGAGCTCGCGCAAAATGCGCAGGTCTATGGCGTCAAAGCTCATTATGCTGATAAATTTATGTTTAAAAGCACATTGTGCCGTTTTACAGGCCAAAAAGGCTTTCATTCAGCGGTAAATGCGGCGCCTCCTTGCCTAAAGTAAAGCCATTCTCAGGACACCCCCATGAACGCCCCTTTGTTGCCCGCCCAACTCAGCCCCGCCCTGAGCCCCCAAGACACCGACCCCGAAGAAAGCGCCGAGTGGCGCGAGGCCCTGCAGTCCGTGCTGGAGCGCGCCGGCCCCGAGCGGGTGCGGCAAATCATGGACATGCTGGCCGCCACCGCCCGCACGCCCACCATTGGCTGGCAGCCGCCCACGGGCACGCCCTACGTCAACACCATCCCGGTGGAGCAGCAGGCCGCGTTTCCGGGCGATCTGGCCATCGAAGAGCGCCTGGCCTCGCTGATGCGCTGGAACGCCCTGGCCATGGTGGTGCGGGCCAACCAGGCCTATGGCGAGTTGGGCGGTCACATTGCCAGCTACGCGAGTGCGGCCGATTTGTTTGAGGTGGGTTTCAACCACTTCTTCAAGGGCGGGCCCGAGGGCGACCTGGTGTTTTTTCAGCCGCATTCGGCACCCGGCGTGTACGCCAGGGCTTTTTTGGAAGGCCGGCTCAGCGAGGCGGACCTCGCCAACTACCGCCAAGAAATTTCGGCTGTCGGCAGCGGCGCGCGGGGCCTGTCCAGCTACCCCCACCCCTGGCTGATGCCGGACTTTTGGCAGTTCCCCACGGGCTCCATGGGCCTGGGGCCGATCAGCTCGATTTACCAGGCGCGCTTCATGCGCTACCTGGAGCACCGGGGCCTGCAAAAAACACAGCACAAGCGCGTGTGGGGCGTGTTTGGCGACGGCGAGATGGACGAGCCCGAGAGCATGAGCGCATTGACGCTCGCCGCCCGTGAAAAGCTGGACAACCTCACCTGGGTGGTCAACTGCAATTTGCAGCGGCTGGACGGGCCGGTGCGCGGCAACGGCCGCATCATCGACGAGCTGGAATCACTCTTTGCCGGGGCGGGCTGGCGCGTCATCAAGCTGGTGTGGGGCTCGGACTGGGACGGCTTGTTTGCCCGCGACACGGAAGGTGCGCTCACCCGCACCTTTGCGCGCACGGTGGACGGCCAGTTCCAGACCTTTGCCGCCAAAGACGGGCGCTACAACCGCGAGCATTTCTTTGGCCAAGACCTGGCCCTGGCCGCGCTGGCCCAGGGCCTGACCGACGAGCAAATCGACAGGCTCAAACGCGGCGGCCACGACCTGGTGAAAATCCACGCCGCCTACCACGCGGCCACGCACACCCAAGGCCAGCCCACGGTGATCTTGGCGCAAACCAAAAAAGGCTACGGCATGGGCCACGCCGGCCAAGGCCGCATGACCACGCACCAGCAAAAAAAATTGGAACGCGAAGACCTGCTGGCCTTTCGCAACCGATTTGACCTGCCTATCTCCGACGAAGACGCCAGCGCGCTGCGCTTTTTCAGGCCAGCGGCCGACAGCCCCGAAATGCGCCACCTGCACGCCAGGCGCGAGGCCCTGGGCGGCACGCTCCCCTTGCGGCGCACGCAAGCGCCCAGCGTGGCCGTGCCAGCGCTGGCGGGCTACGCCGACTTTGCGCTCAAGGCCGAGGGCAAAGAAATGAGCACCACCATGGGCTTTGTGCGCATGCTCACCAACTTGCTCAAAGACCCCCAACTGGGCCCGCGCATCGTGCCCATCGTGGCCGACGAGGCGCGCACCTTTGGCATGGCCAACCTGTTCAAGCAGGTGGGCATTTACTCCTTCAACGGCCAAAGCTACGAGCCCGAGGACATTGGCTCGGTGCTCAGCTACCGCGAAGCCACCGACGGGCAAATTCTGGAAGAAGGCATCAGCGAGGCCGGCGCCATCAGCAGCTGGACGGCCGCCGCCACCGCCTACTCGGTGCACGGCCAGGCCATGCTGCCGTTCTACATCTACTACTCGATGTTCGGCTTTCAGCGCATTGGCGACTTGATCTGGGCCGCCGCCGACCAGCGCTCGCGCGGCTTTTTGCTGGGCGCCACGGCTGGCCGCACCACGCTGGGCGGCGAAGGCCTGCAGCACCAAGACGGCTCCAGCTTGCTGCAAGCGTCTACCGTGCCCAACTGCCGGGCCTACGACCCGTGTTTTGCCGGCGAGTTTGCAGTCATCTTGGACCACGGCATGCGGCAGATGATGGAGCGCCAAGAAGACGTGTTTTATTACGTCACGCTCATGAACGAGAACTACGCCCAGCCCTCGCTGCCCGAGGGCGTGGAGGCCGACCTGATCCGCGGCCTGTACCTCCTGGCGGTGCACCAACCCGTGCAGGCGCGCGGCCTGGTGCGCTTGGTGGGCTCGGGCACCATCTTGCGCGAGGTCATGGCTGCGGCCGAGATGCTGGCGCAAGACTGGGGCGTGGCCTGCGAGGTGTGGAGCGCCACCAGCTTCAGCGAGCTGGCCCGCAACGCCCGCGAGACAGAACGCCACAACCGCCTGAACCCCCAAGCAGCCGCCCAGCAAAGCCATGTTCAGCGCTGCCTGGGCGGCAGCGCCCCGGTGGTGGCCGCCAGCGACTACGTGCGCGCCTGGCCCCAGCTCATGGGCGCCTACGTGCAAGCGCCCTTCACGGCCTTGGGCACCGACGGCTTTGGCCGCAGCGACACGCGCGCAGCGCTGCGCCGCTTCTTTGAAGTAGACCGCCAACACATCGCCCTGGCCGCCCTCACCTCGCTGCGCGCACAAGGCCAACTGGACGCGCAAGTGTGTGCAGACGCGGTTGAGCGGTTCGGTTTGAAGGACGCGGGTGCGGCGTCTTGGCAGCTGTGAGAGACTGAGGCGAGGGCGCAAAACCCGGACCCCGCATCACTCCCTCCCCCTCTGGGGGAGGGAGCAAAACAAGCCTCTCCGATTGACTCCCTCCCCCTCTGGGGGAGGGCCGGGGTGGGGGCATCGCGCAGCACCACCGTTTCCTCACGCGTGCCCCTCTCCCCAGCCCTCTCCCCAAAGGAGCGAGGGAGCAATACAAGCCTCCCCAATTTACTCCCTCCCCCTCTGGGGGAGGGCCGGGGTGGGGGCATCGCGTGGCACCACCATTTCATCAAGCGCACCACTGATCTCAAACCAAAAAACACGCCCAGGCATTCAAGCGCAGCAGGCTTTTTCACCAGCCATCAGCCAGCCGACCGTCTGCGCTTGCTCACCTTGCCGCCTGTCACCACAGGCGGCGGCGCATCGCGCACGGCTTGTAGCCACTGCAGCGATTCCACATGCAGCAAAAAATGCCGCAGGTAGTCGGGCGAGAGTTCTTGCATGAGGTCCAGCGCTTGCAGCACCAGCGCGTGGGAGTTGAGCGGCCCGGCGTTGAGGGGTTTGCGTGTGCTGGCGCGGGCCAGTTGATCTTGCGAGCGGCCGCTGGTCCACACGCGCCTGAAGCGGCGCACGGCAGACAGCTCTTCGCGACCGGACACGGCCGCGGCGTCAGCCCCAGCGGCTTGTGCCTCGCGCAAGGTGGGTGAGGCTTGCGCCAGAGCGGCATTGAGTTGGGCCAGCGGCGCGCAGCCTAGCTCGCCCGTGGCCTGGGCGGCCAGGCGCTTAAGACTTGGCACATCGCCCACGGCCTGCAGGCTGCGCAGCTGGCGCCCCAAAGCCGGCTTGTGGGCGAGCAGCGGAGCGGCTTCGGTGGCCACCGCCTCGCGGGCATGTGCCAGGCGCTGCGCGTAGTCCGCCATGCCGCTGTGTAGCTTGCCCTGGAGCTGCTCACGCACAGCCGCGCCCTGCGCTTGCAGCCGCTGGGCCAAGGCTTCTAAGTAATGAAAGCGCGCTGGGTCTGCGCGCCAAGCACCCTCGCGCCGCCAGGCTTGCAGCTGCGACTGAGGGTCTGGCTGATCAAGCGGCAAAGGGCTGCTCATGGCTTGGCCAAAGAGGAATCTCGCAAGCGGCTGGCGCTCATGGCTTGGCCGCCATCCCCTGCGCTGGAGCCAGTGGCACGGGCGCCATTTCCACGCGGCGATTCAAGGCGCGGCCCTGGTCGTTGGTGTTGGCGGCCACGGGCTGCTCGGCGCCAAAGGCAGCGGCAAACACCTGGGCCGAGGGCATGCCTTCGGCAATGAGGGCGCGGGTGACGGTGAGCGCGCGCTGGGCCGACAGCTCCAGGTTGTCGTCATAACGGCGGTTTTTGGCCACCAGGGTTTTGTTGTCAGTAAAACCGCTGACCATGAGCATCTCGCCGCGCTCGCCCAGGTAGACCTTGAGCGGCTGCACCAGGGTCTTGAGCAGTTGCTGGCCTTCGGGGCGCAGTTCGTCAGAGTTGGGGGCAAACAGCACGCTGCCGCTGATGCCTATGCGGCCGTTGTTCAGCGTCACGCGGCCGCTGGCCAGCGGCACGGCCAGGGCTTGTTCAAGCGACAGTCGGCGCTGCTCTTCGGCCTGGCGCTTTTGCACCTCGGCCTGCAAGCTGCTGGCCAGCTCCACCTGCGTGAGCAGCACGCCCACCAGCACCAACACAAAAGCACCCAAAAGACCGGCCATGAGGTCGCCAAAAGCCGTCCACACGGGTGCTGAGGCTTCATCGCCGCTGTCATCGTGCCCATCGTGGCCGACAAACTCGCTCATGCGCGGTCCCCCTCGGTCAGCGCCCGGCCAGGCGGCGGCTGAAGCTGGCGCAGCTGCTCGATCAAGCCGGCCTGCGAGGCAATGCTCAGGTCAATCACCTCGCGCGCTTGCGCCACGTAATAAGCCAGCTGCTCGTCGCTGCGGGCCGTCGATCGGTTGAGCGACTGCTCTATGCGCTGCAGGCCTTGCACCAGCTGCAAGTTGCTGGCCTGGAACTGCTGCACGCTCTGGCCAAAGGCATCGCCCAAGCTGGCCAACTCCACGGCGCTGGTGCCCACCTGGGTGGCGCTGTCTTGGGCTAGGCTGGCCTGGCTGTCCAGCACCTGGGCAAAGCGTTCGCTGGCGGTTTGCATCACCGAGCCGGCCGCGTCCACCAACACCTCAATGGCCGCGCGCTGCTCGCCGGTGGCTGCGTTCACGGCCTGCACCAAAGTGTGGAGCTGGGCCAGCAGCGCGGTGCGCTCTTGCAGGGCCAGGTTGTCGCGCTCGCCCATGCGGCCCATTTCTTGGCGCAGCTGCGTGATCACGCCCGCTGCGGCCTGCGGCACTTCAGCGGCGGTGTGCAAGAGGCGGTTGAGCGGCGCCTCCAGCGAGGCGCCCAGGCTGGCCAGGTGCTGGGCCACGGCCGCTTCCAGTGCGCCCAAGCGGTCCACAGCGGCTTGGCCACGCTGGGCTTCGTCGTGGCGCAAGGCCTGCAACTCTTGGCACCAGACACCGGCGAGCTGGTCCATGCGCTGGCCATGCTGGGCATGCCACTGGGCTTCGGTGTCCTGGCGCGACTGCACCAAAGCCTCTGACCGGCTGAGCAGGGCCTGGGCCTCGTCCATGGTGCGGCCTGCTTGGGCGCTGGCGCGCTCGGCCACTTGGCGGGCGTGCGCGTCTAGTGCTTGCGACAGAGTTTGTTGTTGGGCCATGGCCTGCTGGGCCGCTGCCTGCCACTGGGCTTGCAGCTCACTGGCCAAGCTGTGCAGCGCCTGCGTCCAGGCGCCCGCGCGCTGCGCTTCGGCCTGGGCCTGGCCCGCTTGGGCGGCCTGCAAGTGGGCTTGCACCTGGGCCAGCAAGCTGGTGCTGCGTTCTTCAAAATGGCTTCCAAAAGAAGCCAATGCCGTTTGCAGCTGCGCGCTCAAGGCCTGGCTGCTGCGCTCGTGGCTGGCCAGGGCCTGTGTCCACTGCTCGGCCACGCCGCGCGCGGTGCCGCTGAACTGGGCCGACAGGCCATCGAGCTGGGCCTGCGCGCTTTCGCCCAAACGGCTGTGCAGGCGCTCAGCTTGCTCGACCACCTGCGCCATGGCGGCGCTGACCACGGGCGTGAGGCTCTCGCCCGCCGCTCGTGCACCAGCGGCCAAGCTGTCCTGCAAAGCGCTGCCGACCGTGGTGGCCAAGGCGCTGTAAGACTGCGCAGCATGGTCCTGAAAGTGCGCTTGGCGCGCCAGCAGCTGTTCGTCGAGTTGCTGGCTGCGCTGCTCAGTGCCCGCCGCCAGGGCCTGCAGCTGCGCCATGGCCAGCGGCAGCGCGCCCGCTTGGGCTTGCAAAGTCTGCGCGGCCTCGCCCAAGCGGCTGTGCAGGCGCTCGGCTTGCTCGACCACCTGCGCCATGGCAGCGCTGACCACGGGTGTGATGCTCTGGCCCGCCGCTCGGGCGCCTTCGGCGAGGCTGTTCTGCAGCGCGCTGCCCACCGAGCTGGCCAAGGCGCTGTAAGACTGCGCGGCCTGGTCCTGAAAGTGCGCTTGGCGGGCCAGCAGTTGCTCGTCGAGGTGCTGGTGGCGCTGCTCTATGCGCTCGAGCAAAAGCTGCACGTGCTCGAGCACCTTCGGCAGCGCGCTGGCTTGGGCTTGCAGGGCCTGCAGCGAGGCCTCGCGCTGAAAGGCCGGCGAGTAAGGCCGCAGCACCGTGGCGGAGCAAGCGTCCAGCGCGCGCACCACCTCCAGGCGCTCGCGGCGGGCCAGCGCCGACATCAGCCCCAGCATGGCCGAGGCGGCCACGCCTGCCACCGAGGTGCCAAAAGACAAACCCAGACCCTTGATGGGCTCGGCCAAGGCGCCGCGCATGGCCTGGACATCGGCCGAGCCTTCCAGCGCAAACACCGCGCCCTTGAAGGTCACGACCATGCCCAAAAAAGTACCCAGCATGCCCAACATGACCAACAGGCCCACCAGGTAAGGCGTGAGCGCCGGG
This sequence comes from Polaromonas sp. YR568, assembly GCA_945878995.1. GTDB lineage: Bacteria > Pseudomonadota > Gammaproteobacteria > Burkholderiales > Burkholderiaceae_C > Polaromonas. The sequence goes on from CAMCUN010000017.1 coordinate 56,216, forward strand.
CCGGGCAAGCCACGGGCTTGGCCCTCGATGCGGCCGCGCACGGCCGGGCGCAAGGCGGGCGGCACGCGCTCCAGCCACTCGGACAGTCCGCTCATGGAAGCCACCCCGGCCACCGCAGCCGCCAGCGCCGACGTGGCCCCACGGAACTGCCGCAGCTCCCACGCGCCCAACAGGTAAACCGCGGTGATCAATGCCGTGATGCTCAGGGCCAGCGCGTGGCTGCCTACAAAGCCCTGGGCAACCCAGGCCAGGCTCAAGAGGCCAGCCGCAAAGGCCAGGGTGAAATATCGGTGGCTCATGGGGACAGGTTCACTTCTTTGTTCAAGGCGGCCAAGAGGCCCGCCACGGGTTCCAGCCGCAGGTCCAGCTCGGCCAGCAAGGCGTCGCGCCAATCTTGGCGAAAGGCCTGCAGGCCATGGTCAGCCGCTTGAGCAGCGAGGTCCGGCCTTGGGGGGTCGGTCGGCTCAAGTGCTTCGACCTCTTGGGGGGCCACCTGGGCTGTGGCAGCCTGCAGCTGCGCAAAGCGCTGCGCCAGCAAGCCCTGCAGGCCGGCCAGCAAGGGCTGCTCGCGGGCAGCCAGCACCTGCTGCATGACCTCGTCGAGCGCGGCCAGCGGCTGCAGGCGCGGGCAGGCGCTGGCCAGGCTCAGCCGCGCCTGCTCGCGCAAAGGGCCAATCATTTGCTCCATGTGGCGCTGCAGTTCAGCGTGGCGGCGCGCAAAAGGCGCCAAACCGGGTTGCACCGGATCGGCCCCGGCCCATGCCACCGGGTCTTGCGCAATGGCGTGGGCCAAGGCCGCGCGCACGCGCTGCATCTGTTGCTCCAACTCGCGCAGGGCCTGGCGCGGCACAAGCCGGGCGCGGCCAGTGGGCGGGCGGCGAGTCTGCTGAGCGCCTTGGAGCTTGATGGCGTCAAAAGCGTTGAGCCAGAGGCCCAAGCGCTCGGCAACGTCCATGCCGGACGGCGGTGGCGGGGGGGGTCCAGCCACCCACGAGGCGGACCAGTCTGGAACTGCTGAAATCGCGATGCAAAAACGGTCCTCGGCACGCCACGGTGCCCTACAAAAGAGTTATTTTCAGGGGTCAAGTCTGCCAACGCAGCCTATTGAAGGAAAAGTATTAGAAACGATGCGCCCTTGCAGCCCGGAAAAACAAACAAATTGCAAACAAACCTCATCTGCTAACCTTGCGGGCGTGACTTTTCTGACTTTTTTCACCCGCCGATTGCGTTTGTGGCCCAGCTTGGCGGCTTTGGCCGCCGCTGTGCTGTTGTCGGCCTGCTCTGTCGATGAGTCGCCTTCTGACCATGAAATTGTGCGCATCCCCACGCTGGCGCCCATCTCTGGGCCCACGCCCATGGTGCGCATGAATGCCGAAGAAACGCCCGACGGGCCGGTGGTCTTGAGGCTAGACAAAGAGGTGTATTACAGCTGCGCCGGCTTGGTGGGCGAGTGGTTTCTCAAGCTGGTGGTGGCCGAGATGAATTTTTTGGCCCGGCAAGAAGAGCTCGAACGCATGGACGGCAGCGCCTGCGCGGTCAGCCTCGGACTCAAGGGCATGAACACGGACCGCATCAAGCTGCACCTGTTTCGCAATGCCACCGAGGCCAATGAATGCCTGTTCAAGCGCCGCTGCGACATGGCGCGCAATGTGGCGCTGATCCCCACGCAAACGGCCATCTTGCGCTCTTACTTTTTGTCGGACCAACTGGACAAGCGCTTTGTGCAGCACTGCCTGGCCCCGCCCAACACCTGGCACAAGGGCGTGAGCTGCGAGTACATCGGCAAAGCGGTGGCGCTGGGGGTCAAGGCCGACGGCTCTTGAGGCCAAGGGCCGAGCTTAAGCGCACTTAAGCAACCAAGGCGCGGTGAGCTGGTACGAGCCGCTGACCTGGGCCACGGCGCCATTGAGCACCTGGGCGACCACGCCCACGGGCAGGCGCCCATATTGCCTCAGGCGTGCCCCCCTCCCCATCCCTCCACCCAAAGGGTGGAGGGGGCTAAGAAAAATCCCCCACATTCTCCCTCCCCTTCTGGGGGAGGGCCGGGGTGGGGGCATC
>CAMCUN010000018.1 GCA_945878995.1 Polaromonas sp. YR568
GCCCGCGAAAAATACGCGCCCTTCAACCGCTTGGTGGACACCCAAGAGCCGCGCACCGAGCCCGACCCGGAAGGCGGGTTGCGCGTGGTCTTGCCCCAAGCCACGCACGAGGCTCACCTGGCTTATGTGGCCTCTGGCATGCTGAGCGCCGCGCAAGACGAGGCGCTGGGTGGCATGCAGCTGCCCTTCACGGTAGAAGCTGCCGCCAACAGTTTTTTTGCACTGGCCTCGGTCAGCATCAACACCTCCATGCTCACCGTGGGCAACGCCAACTTGCTCATGGCCCACGGCAGCGCTGCCCAGCAAAAAGTCTTCGCTCACAACGAGTTTTCAGGCCGCTGGGCCGGCACCATGTGCTTGTCGGAGCCGCAGGCGGGCTCTTCGCTGGGCGACATCAGCACCCGCGCCGTGGCCGATGGGCCAGACTTTGCAGGCGATGCACTGGGCGCGCGCTACAGGCTGCGGGGCAGCAAGATGTGGATTTCTGCGGGCGACCATGAGTTGACCGAGAACATTGTTCATTTGGTGCTGGCCAAAATTCCTGACGAGTCGGGCCGCTTGCCGACCGGCGTCAAGGGCATCTCGCTGTTTGTGGTGCCCAAGCGATTGGTGAATGAGCACGGCGAGTTGACCGGCGAGCGCAACGACGTGGCGCTGGCGGGCCTGAACCACAAGCTCGGCTGGCGCGGCACCACCAACACGCTGCTCAATTTTGGCGAGGGGCAGTACCCCGTGCGCGGCCAAGCCGGTGCCGTGGGCTATTTGGTGGGCCAGCCTGGCCAGGGCCTGCAGTGCATGTTCCACATGATGAACGAGGCGCGCATAGGCGTGGGCATGGCCGCCACCATGCTGGGCTTGGCCGGCTACTACGCCAGTTTGAATTACGCCAAAACCCGTCCCCAGGGGCGTGCTGTTTCGGCCGCTGGCAAAAATGCAGCGCAGCCGCCGTCTCGCATCATTGAGCACGCCGACGTCAAGCGCATGCTGCTGGCACAAAAAAGCTATGGCGAAGGCGCGCTGGCGCTGGAGCTGTACTGCGCCCGCCTGATCGACGAGCAACACACGGGCAACCCCGAGCCGGCCGACGAGGCCCGCTTGCTGCTGGAGTTGCTCACCCCCATTGCCAAAAGCTGGCCCAGCGAGTGGTGTCTGGAGGCCAACAGCCTGGCCATTCAGGTGCACGGCGGCTACGGCTACACGCGTGACTTTGCAGTCGAGCAGTACTGGCGCGACAACCGCCTGAACATGATCCACGAAGGCACGCACGGCATTCAAGCGGCCGACCTGCTGGGCCGCAAGGTGCGCATGGAAGCGGGCAGGGGGCTGCAGCTGCTGGGCGATCGCATGGCCCGCACGCAAGCGCTTGCCCAAAGCCGGCCTGAGTTTTCTGAATTCGCCCATGCCCTTGATGCGGCCTGGCAAGAGGTGCTGGCCGCCACCCAAGCGGCCTGGGCCGGAGGCGATGCGGTCAAGGCCTTGGCCAATGCCGTGCCCTACATGCAGGCTTTTGGCCACACGGTGCTGGCCTGGATGTGGCTGGACGTGGCATGCGCAGGGGCTCCCCACGCATCGGCCCCAGAAATCTCGCCCGCCCAGCAGGGCCGCGAGGCGGCCATGCGCTACTTCTTTAACTATGAATTGCCCAAGATACCTGCCTGGCTGGGCGTGGTGGCCCGCCTGGACCTCACCTGCGCCAACTTGCCTGAGGAGGCGTTCTGACCATGGCCACCACCCTTCAACTCAAGCGCCTGCAGGCGCTCATTTGGGTGCTGATCTATGGCGGCCTTCTGACCCTGGTAGTGGGCCTTTCGCTGGGCCGCTACGACCCAAGCGCAGGCCTGGCCTGTGTGGTGGTGGGCGGGCTGCTGGCGGTTTTCGGAGCGCTGCTGATTTTTCTGCGCGCCCGGCTTAAAAACGAGGGCGACAGCCCCATTAAAAAATAACTTCATCAAGGACACTGCACATGGCCCGCAGCATTCAGCAGCTTTTTGATCTTTCTGGCCGCACCGCCCTGGTCACCGGTGGCTCGCGTGGCCTGGGCCTGCAAATGGCCGAAGCCTTGGGCGAGGCCGGTGCCCGCGTGATGATCACTTCGCGCAAAGCGCCAGACCTGCAAGAGGCGGCCGAGCACCTTAGGGCCAAAGGCATCACCGTGGACTGGGTGGCCGCCGACTGCGCCCAACCCGAGGAGCTGACCCGCCTGGCGCAAACGAGCATGGACAAGCTCGGGCAAATCGACATTTTGGTCAACAACGCGGGCGCCGCTTGGGGCGCACCGGCCGAAGACCATCCGTTGGACGCCTGGGACAAGGTCATGAACCTGAACGTGCGGGGCTATTTTCTGCTCAGCCAACAGGTGGCCAAGTTGTCCATGATTCCGCGCCGCCAAGGCCGCATCATCAACATCGCCTCCATCACCGGGCTGGGCGGCAACCCACCTGAAATCAAAACCCTGGCCTACAACACCTCCAAGGGCGCGGTCATCAACTTCACCCGGGCTTTGGCCTGCGAGTGGGGGGCCTACGGCATCAACGTCAACGCCATTTGCCCGGGCTTTTTCCCCAGCAAGATGACGGCGGGCACCTTCAAAGAGCTGGGCCCTGAGTTGCTGGCCTCGCACGCGCCACTCAAGCGCCTGGGCGACGACGAAGACCTCAAGGGCCTGTGCCTGCTGTATGCCTGCGATGCGGGCAAGCACATCACTGGCCAGTGGCTGGCTGTGGATGGTGGGGTGTCGGTGGTCACAGGCGGGTAAATGAGTTTTGGTGCCTTCATTCCCTTTGTGGAGCTGTTGGGCTTTGAGTTGACCCGCTTTGAAGGCGGTGAATCGACCCTGCAGTACACCCCCAAGCCCGAGCACCTGAACTCCTTTGACGTGCTGCACGGCGGCGTGGTCATGACCTTGCTGGATGTGGGCATGGCCTCGGCCGCCCGCAGCGTGCAACCTGAAAAGGGCGTGCTCACCATAGAGATGAAAACCAGCTTCATGCGCGCCAGCCCAGGCGACGGCAGCACGCTCACCGTGAAATCCACCTTGCTGCACCGCACAGGCCGCATGGCCTTTGTGGAGGGCAAGATTTTTGACGCCCAAGGCCAGCTGTGCGCCCAAGCCACAGGCACCTTCAAGTACGCGCCCCGCCAGACTGCGCTGCACAGCGTGGCCACCGACTGAGTCGCCTCATTCATCACCCCCTGAAAGAACACATGCCGCAAAACACCCAATGGCTGCTGAACAGCCGCCCCCAAGCCGAAGCCAGCGTGGACAACTTCAAGCTGGTGCACACCGACACGCCGCCCCTGCAAGACGGCCAAGTGCTGGTGCGCCACCACTTTTTGAGCCTGGACCCCTACATGCGCGGGCGCATGAACGAGGGCAAAAGCTACACCGCCGCGCAAGCCTTGGGCGAGGCGATGATTGGCGGCACCGTGGGCGAGGTGGTCGAAAGCCGCTCCCCGCGATTTGCCGTCGGCGATACCGTGGTGGGCATGGGCGGCTGGCAGCTGTTCAGTGTGGTCGATGCCGAGCAGCCCGGCGCCCTGCGCCGGGTAGACACCACGCACATCCCCTTGTCGCACTACCTGGGTGCGGTCGGCATGCCGGGCGTGACGGCCTGGCACGGCCTGGTGCGCATCATCGAACCCAAAGCAGGCGAGACGGTGGTGGTGAGCGCCGCTTCAGGCGCGGTCGGCAGTGCCTTGGGCGTGCTGGCCAAGCAGCGCGGCTGCCGTGTGGTCGGCATTGCGGGCGGCCCAGACAAATGCGCTTATGTCAAAAACGAGTTGGGCTTTGACGACTGCGTGGACTACCGGGGCCACGCCAACGCCCATTCACTGTCCAAAGCGCTCAAAGCCGCTTGCCCGCAAGGCATAGACGGCTACTTTGAGAACGTGGGCGGCATGGTGCTGGACGCTGTGATGCTGCGCATGAACGCCTTTGGCCGCATGGCGGTGTGCGGCATGATCGCCGGCTACGACGGCCAGCCCATGCCCTTGGCGCACCCGGCGCTCATTTTGGTGCAGCGCCTCAAAGTGCAGGGCTTCATTGTGAGCGAGCACATGCAAGACTGGCCGTTGGCGCTCAAGGAACTGGGCCAACTGGTGGGCAGCGGTGCGTTTCGCCCGCGTGAAACCATGGCCCAAGGCCTGGAGTCTGCGCCTGAGGCCTTTTTGGGCCTGCTCAAAGGCAAGAACTTTGGCAAGCAATTGGTGAAGCTGGGCTGAGCTTTTTTTAGGAGGCTGACATGAGCGCCACGCACGAGGTCTTCAACCAGCCCCAGCCGCTGGTGGGCGGCAACTTGTTTGACAGCCATACGGCCCTCCAAGACGCGCTCCGCTTGAACGCGCCCGGGCTGGACTGGGCGCCTTTGTCTGAGCTTGGCGCGCTGCTGGGCAGCGCTCACATGCAGGCCCATGCGCGCTTGGCCAATGTGCATCAGCCGGTGCTGCGCACGCACGATGCACAAGGCAGGCGCACTGACGAGGTGGAATTTCACCCCAGCTACCACACGCTCATGACCGAGGCCGTGGCCGCTGGCTTGCACGGCACGCCCTGGCACAGCGGCCAGCCTCATGCCCACCAGCTGCGGGCGGCAGGCTTCATGCTTTTTACCGAGCTGGAGCCCTCGGTCTTGTGCCCCATCTCCATGACGTATGCGGTCACGCCCGCGTTGGCAGGCCACCCTGGGCTGGCCGCTGGCTTGGGGCCTCGCCTGGCCAGCCGCCAGTACGACGCACGCCTTGTGCCCTGGCCCCACAAAGCCGGCCTGACCATGGGCATGGGCATGACCGAAAAGCAAGGTGGCTCTGACGTGCGGGCCAACACCAGCGCCGCGCTTGCCGACGGCCACGACGACTGGGGCCAGCGCTTCCGCGTCACAGGCCACAAATGGTTTTTTTCAGCGCCCATGTGCGACGCCTTTTTGATCTTGGCGCACACCAGCAGCGGTCTGAGCTGCCTGTTTTTGCCCCGCGTGCTGGCCGATGGCACGCGCAACGCCATCCGCATTCAGCGCTTGAAAGACAAGCTGGGCAACCACGCCAACGCCAGCTCCGAGGTGGAGTTTGAAGGCGCCAGCGCTTGGCTGGTCGGGCAAGAAGGCCGGGGCATTGCGCAAATTTTGGAAATGGGCACGCTCACCCGGCTGGACTGCGCCTTAGGCACCAGCGGCCTGATGCGCCAGGCGCTCAGCCTGGCCCTGAACCACACCCGCCAGCGGCAAGCTTTTGGCAAAGCGCTGATCGCCCAGCCCCTGATGCAAAACGTGCTGGCCGATTTGGCGCTCGAATCCGAGGCCGCCACGGCCCTGGCCATGCGCCTGGCCCGGGCCATTGACCATCCCGATCAAGCGCATGAAGTCGCCATGGCCCGCCTGCTCACGCCGGTGGCCAAGTTCTGGATTTGCAAACGCGGCAGTGCTTTTGCGCAAGAGGCCATGGAATGTCTGGGCGGCAACGGCTATGTGGAGGAGGGCGGCCAGGGCGTGATGGCGCGGATTTACCGCGAAATGCCGCTCAACTCCATTTGGGAGGGCGCGGGCAACATCATGGCGCTGGACCTGCTGCGCGCCCTGCGCCAGCAAGACGCCGCCGCTGCGCTGGAGCACGAGCTGGCCCCGGCACGCGGTCTGCACCCCGCGCTGGACCGCGTGATGCAGTCTTTGCCCACCCGCCTGGAGCTGCTGGCCTCGCCCTTAGAGGCCCGCCGACTGGCCCAAGACATAGCCTTGGCGCTGCAAGCGGCCTTGCTGCTGCAAAGCGCACCTGCGGCTGTGGCCGACGCCTTTTGCCGCTCCCGCTTGGGCGGTGAGTGGGGCCATGTGTTTGGCACGCTGCCTGCTGACTTGGCTTTTAACGCCCTGCTCGAACGGGCCATGCCGAGATGAAATTAATCTGGAAATTAATCTGTATCTGACCCCAATTAAATGAGAGGAGATGCGCCATGTCTGAGCTGATCTTGCACCACTACCCGGCTTCGCCTTTTGCGGAAAAGGTCAGGCTGATGTTGGGCTATAAAAAGCTGCCATGGAGGTCGGTGCGCATCCCCATGGTCATGCCCAAGCCGGATTTGATGGCCTTGACCGGCGGCTACCGCAAAACGCCAGTGCTGCAAATCGGCGCGGACATTTACTGCGACACCGCTTTGATTGCGGATGCGCTGGAACACCGCCAAGCCCTGCCGGCTTTGTTTCCTGAGCCTTGCAAGGGCTTGGCGCGCACCCTGGCGCAGTGGGCAGACAGCACGCTGTTTTGGGCCGCGCTGCCTTACAGCACGCAGCCTGCGGGTCTGGCTCAAATGTTTGCCAACGTGGACCCTGCCCAAGCCCAGGCTTTTGCTGAGGACCGCAAAGCCATGGCTGTCGGCATGCCCAGACCGCGCCCCAAGGACGCGGCCGCCGCGCTCAAGTCGTATTTAAGGCGCCTGTCTGACATGCTGGAGGGCCGCGACTTTTTGCTGGGCGAGCATCCCAACATTGCCGACTTTGCGGCTTACCACCCGCTGTGGTTCACGCGGGTGCAAACCCCGGCGCTGGCAGACATTTTGAGCCTCACCCCCTCGGTGCTGGACTGGATGGACCGCATGGCCGCCATAGGCCACGGCAGCCCCGAGCGCATGAGCGCGGCGGATGCCGTAGAGGTGGCCAGACTGAGCCAGCCTCTGCCGACGGATGGCGAGTACTTTCAAGATGAGCACGGCATTGCGCTGGGCAGCCCAGTGAGCATCTCGGCCGAGAGTTTTGGGCCAGAGGCCACCGAAGGCGAGTTGCTGGTGGCCAGCCGCACGCACTATGTGCTCAGGCGCGAAGATGCACGAGCGGGTGTGGTGCATGTGCATTTCCCGCGTGTGGGCTACGCTTTAAAAGCCTTGAAGCTCTAACTTTAAGAAAGCATCTCCCCATGTTGGACCACTTGCAAGGCAAAACCGCCGTCATCACGGGCGCAGGCTCTGGCTTTGGCCTGGAATTCGCCCGCCTAGCTGCTCTTCGCGGCATGCGCCTGGTGCTGCTGGATGTGCAAGTCGAGCCGCTGGCCCAGGTGGTGACCGAGCTCAAGCAAGGCGGCGCCGAGGTGCTGCCCTTTGAGCTCAGCGTGGCCGACGCCCCTGCCATGCAAGCCATGGCCCAGGCCGTTCAAGCGCAATGGGGCGCGCCGCACCTGGTCTTCAACAACGCGGGCGTGGGCACCAGCGGCTTGCTGTGGGAGGGCTCCTTGGCCGACTGGAACTGGGTGCTGGGCGTCAACCTCATGGGCGTGGTGCACGGCGTGCATTGTTTTGTGCCCATGATGCTGGCCGCCGCCCGCTCTGACCCCAACTGGCGCGGCCATGTGGTCAACACTGCCAGCATGGCCGGGCTGTTGAACCCGCCCAACATGGGCATTTACAACGTGAGCAAGCACGCGGTGGTCTCGCTCAGCGAGTCGCTGCACCACGACCTGAGCTTGGTCACCGAGCAAATTGGTGTGTCTGTGCTGTGCCCCTACTTTGTGCCCACAGGCATTTCAAGCAGCGGCCGGCTCAAGCCCCAGGCAGGCCTTGACGAAACAATCACCACCAGTCAGCGCGTGGGCCAGGCCATGATGAACAAGGCCGTGCAGTCCGGCCGCGTCACCGCCGCCCAAGTGGCCGAGCGCACCTTTGAGGCCGTGGCCCAAGGCGAGTTCTACATTTACAGCCACCCGCAGGCGCTGGCGTCGGTGCGCACGCGCATGGAAGACATCTTGGAGGCGCGCACGCCCAGCGATCCGTTTGCCGATAAGCCGCAGGTGCGCCAGATGCTGAGTGAGCAGCTGCGCAGCGCTTGAGCTGAACTTTGAAGGCGCTTGCCTCCTTCTTGGAGGGCCTTGCCTACATTGATGATGGATCAAGTGTCGGCTTGAGGCACAACGTGCGGCACTTGCGTGCCGTACTGAGCCCGGCGGGTATGCCATGAATTTTGCAGGGCTGAATACGCAGACCTCGGCGTGCGTTCGGTGGCCGTCAGCTGGTCTCAAAAATCACAACGCCACTGGCCCTCTACAGCTTGTGTCAATGCTTGCCCGCCCGTCAGCTTGCAGCGGATGCTTAATTTCTCTCTCGTCAAGGCGTCGTTGAGTGCTTGAAATTGACTCATATTTCCCAGTTCGTAGCCCAGTTGAACAGCGCGGGTGTTCACCACCCTGAGCTACGACCAGCGGGGCCGCAAGATTGGCATGAACGACCCCGCCATGGGCGTGTGGAGCTACGCCTACAACGCCGTTGGCGAGCTCGTGCGCCAGACAGACAGCCTGGGCCAGATCAGCACCATGGGCTACGACGCGCTGGGGCGCATGACCTCCAAAAACGAGCCCGACCTCAAAAGCACCTGGTACTACGACAGAAACGTAAACGGTTATCCCTGCGGTAACAAATCCGTGGGCAAGCTGTGTGAGGCCTGGGCCGACAACGGCTACAGGCGCTCCCATAGCTACGACAGCTTGGTCCGTCTCTACAGCACCGGTACTTGGCAAGACAGCAGCCAAAGCCAGAGCAAGATCAGCGTGGGCTATGACGCCAACACCGGCCGAATGAACAGCCAAACCTGGCCCACCGGCTACTACGCCAGCTACGGCTACAGCACCTTGGGCTATTTGCAAACCGTCAATGGCAGCGGCAGCGGCATGCCGGCCACGCAGCTTGACAACCTCAAATACGACAGCCAGGGACGCCTGACCAGCTACCGGCAGGGCGGGCGCATCACCACCGTCAAGGAGTTTGACCCAGCCACCGGGCGCCTCAAAGACATCCAGGCCCAGGTCGATGGCCAGGCTGCAGGCAGCGTCTTCAAGCAGACCTACAGCTACGACAGCTTAAGCAACCTCACCGCCAAGAGCGACGCCAACACCGGCGTGCAAGAAAGCTACGGCTACGACAGCCTCAACCGCCTGCGCACCTACACCAGCCTGGGCGGCAGCGTCAGCCCACCCACCAGCACCCAGGTGGTGTACGACGCGCGCGGCACCATCATTTACAAAAGCGACGTGGGCCGCTACTGGTACGACAGCCAGCGCCCCAACCGGCTGGCCAACATCACGCTTGAAGGCTACGCCGGTGCCCAGGCACTGACGGGCACGCGCGCGCTGAGCTACGTGTTTGACGACTATGGCAGCACCGCCAAAAGCAATGGCAGCGTGGCCATGGGCAACGGCAACCTGATGTACACAGTCAGCCACGACAACGCCAGCGGCAAACACACGGTGCGCCGGGAGAGCTACACCAGCTTTAACATGCCGCTGGAGATCAAGTACGGCAACATAGGCGCGGCGCAAAACAGCCCGGCCGGCTTCACCTCCGACCGCACCTTGAGCTTTGCCTACGGCCCCGAGTACCAGCGGGTCAAGCAAGTGGTCACGCTCAGCGGCAACGCCCCCAGCCAAATGATGGGCGGCACCACCTGGTACCTGCACGGCGACAACAACAGCCTGCTATTTGAAAGAGAAGTCAAAGCCAGCGGCATCACAGAGCAGCAGCACTTCCTGCAAGCCGCAGGCATGACCTTCGCCCTGGTGGTCACCCGGACAGGCTCGGGCATCAGCGGCGCCAACGCCGACCGCAACATGCGGCCTGCGCAGTCGGAGTACTTCCAGCGAGATTACCTGGGCTCCATCGCCAAGTACCGCCCCGAGTTCCCGGCAAAGGGTTTTGCCACCTTCGATGAAGCTCGCGCTTAGGCGGCAAGCTTTGTGCACTGGTACAAGGTTGGCCATCACCGCAGCGGCATACGCTACGTCAGCCCCGCTCAGAGCCATGCTGGCAAGGGTCACGCCATTCTGGCTGCTCCACACGACCAGTACACCCGCTGCCGGGAACTTATTCTGGCGCGCTGGTCAGGCAAGACTCAATCGTTCAATCATGCCAATCTTTATTAGGGTAAGTCCGGCTGTCTTTGCGATTTTTTGTATGTTAAAAATAAAGTACAAAAAACACAACGCGGTATTTCACTTTTCGTTTTTTCTTTTTAGTTATCTATGCAGTCACAAAGTCACCTTTGGTAAATTCGATCTACATTTTGCGTAGATAAATTTCCAAAAGTTCCTTAACGATTGGATAGAAGAATGTATAAAACTCATCTTTTTCTCCTTATACAAACTGGACCCTCATTGCCGATTTGAATAGAAGAAATAGTCTCAGTGCAGAAGTAAATTGAGAATTTATTTCAATGGTCAATAAGTTAATGCAACCTAGTCAATTCTGTAAAAAATTCTTCAAAACACACTTCTAGGAAATAATCATGTTTAAAAAATGTATTCAGAAACTCTATTTAGCTACAGCTCTGTTATTGGGCTCGACGATGCTACTTCCGCAGATTGCACTTAGCGCTGAAACCCAGTATTTTCCGATTCCAAGCAGTCGGATCGGGCCATTCTCATCAATGGGTACAGGTTATTACGGCGCCCAGATTGATTACATGAATTATATTAATATGACGGGTGGCGTTAATGGAGTAATGCTAACTTGGCAGGAATGTGAAACTGAATATAACGCAGTAAAAACTGTTGAATGTTACCAACGACTCACCACAAAAGATGGTCAAAAAATGGTGGTGTTTGATACACTGGGTACCCCCGGGGCTTACGCCGTCATTAACCGCATGGCAACAGATAACGTAGTGCTTGCGCAGTATGGTTATGGAAGATCAGACGCCGCAGACGGACGAGTATGGCCCTGGGTATTTAATGCAGCGAGTACTTATTGGAGTCAAATCGCCGTAAAGTTGCGATTTATGGCGGAAATAGAAGGAAAAATCAAGGGCGATGGCTTGACGGAACAAGAAGCCATGAAAATCATGAAGGGCAAAAAAATTGTGCACCTTCACATTGACACTGCTTTTGGACGTGAACCGTTACCAGCAATGAGAAAAATTGCAAAGGATTGGGGTATCACTTTAGTTGAAATTGCGATAGTTTCACCCGGTCTGGAACAACAATCTCAGTGGCTTCAAATCAGAAAAGAAAGACCAGATTGGATTACTTTCTGGGGTGCCGGGTCGGGTATGAACTCAACGGGAATGACTAACGCTGCGCGGATTAACTTTCCCCGCAACCGCATGATGTATGTGACGTTTGGTGGTGCTGAAGAGGATATGTTTCCTGCGGGCGATGCAGCGGTTGGCACCTACGTCGTCATGAATGCGGTCCCCGGAATGCATCCGCTGGTTCAGAAAATTAAGGATACAGTCTACGCTGCGAACAAAGGAAATATGAGCGACCCAAACCGCGTGGGAACTGTTTATTACAACCGCGGCTTGGGTGCGGCCATGATGTGGGTTGAGGCAATGAAAAACGCTCAGCGAATCCACAAGAAGGTGGGCAAAGCAGTCACTGGCGCGGAATTCAGAGATGGCTATGAAGCGATCAATCTGACTGAAGCCCGTTTGGCCGAGCTAGGTGTGCCAAACATGCTGTCTCCTTTTGCGTTTTCATGCGCGAACCATGAAGGATCCGGAAAATTCGCACTGATGCAATGGGATGGGAAAAAGTTCGTAAGCGTCAGACCATTTACTATTTCATTAGATACCCCATTTATCAGGGAAATTCTTGAAGAGTCTGCTGCAAAATTTGCTTCTGAAAATAAAATTACTCCGAAAAAATGTTGAGTTTTTAGTTTTTATTAAAATAAAAAACATCCGGCTGGTTGGAAGTGTAGGTCGCTTTGAGATTTCAAAAAATCAACATTTCATATCAACTGTGCAGATAAGGGCGGAGCTCATCTCCGCCCTTGCCTCTTAGCAAGAGCTAGCGCCTTCAGCACTTTTTAGTTGAAGGTTATACGGCCCCTGTACAAACAGGTCTTGCGTACAATCCCATACATTTGACTTACGGTCTTTTTTCGAAAAGAAAATTTTGGATTTCCGATGAAAACTAATTCCAAAAATATATTAGAGATTAGAAATATTGAGGTTTACTACAACAATGCAATTTTAGGATTGCACGATGTATCTCTTAATGTTCCCAGAGGAAAAATAATTGCACTCCTGGGCGCAAATGGCGCGGGGAAAAGCACTACCTTAAAGTCCATCTCAAATATGCTTTGCTTAGAGGGGGGCAAGGTTACCAAGGGATCACTTCTTTACAATGAAACAGCCATTCAGACACAACAGCCCACTGATCTGGTTAATTTAGGAATCGTGCACGTCCTTGAGGGTCGGCGATGCTTTGGCCACTTAACTGTTGAAGAAAATATCATCTCTGGAGCATACTCAAGAAAACTATCCAAATTCGAGATGAATCAAGAACTAGAGCGAATGTATGGCTATTTCAATAGGCTAAAGGACAGGCGAAAAAGCCAAGCAGGCTACACTTCGGGTGGTGAACAGCAAATGGTAGCTGTTGCTCGGGCGATGATGGCGAAACCCAAAATGCTGCTGCTGGATGAGCCCTCCATGGGTTTGGCACCGCAGTTAGTGGCAGAAATATTCAATATTGTAAAAGAATTAAATAGTAAAGAAGGCGTGAGTATTCTTTTGTCCGAGCAAAATACGAATATTGCCCTAAGAAACTCAGACTATGCATACATACTTGAGACAGGCTATATCAAGCTTGAAGGTATAAGCGCCGACTTGCTAAATGACGAAAAAGTAAAGGAACTTTACTTGGGCATATCGAAGGACGGGCGCATAAACTTCAAGGATGCACACAAACGTTCCGAAAAAAGCGAGGCCGCATGATGTCAGCAGGCAGAAATTTTCCAATCGGTGATCCGATTTTAGAGTTAAAAAATATCTCGCTACGTTTCGGTGGCGTGAAGGCGATCACGAATATTTCATTTAAAGTCTTGAAGCATGAAATTCGAGCCATTATCGGACCAAATGGGGCAGGTAAGAGCTCACTTTTAAACTGTATCAATGGTATTTACAAGCCGCAAGAAGGCACGATTCTATTTAACGGCAAGGTACTGGATGGAATTAGCCCCAACGTAGTGGCTAATAATGGTGTTTCACGAACATTTCAGAACCTTGCGCTGTTCAAACGAATGTCGGTCTTGGACAATATTATGGTAGGAAGAACTCTCCACACAACCAGTAATTTCTGGTCTGTCGGCTTTGGTCTCCCAAAGGCCATGAAAGAGGACAGGGAGAATAGAGGGAAATGTATGGAAATCATCAAGTTCTTGGAAATTGAACATATTAAAGATTCCCCGGTTGGTAAGCTTGCCTACGGTCTGCAGAAAAAAGTTGAATTCGGACGGGCACTTGCAACGGAAGCAAATATTCTCATGCTTGACGAACCCATGGCGGGCATGAATGTCGAAGAGAAAAGGGAAATGTGCAGGTTCATTCTGAAGGTCAACGATGAAGTTGGTACAACCATTGTTTTGATTGAACATGACATGGGTGTTGTCATGGATATCTCGGATAGAGTGGTGGTGCTTGATTATGGCAAGGTAATCGGTGACGGTATTCCGGATGAGGTTCGGTCCAGTCAAGCTGTCATTGACGCCTATTTAGGAACTTCCCATGATTGACCAACTACTTTTTTTGCTTGAGGTTGTTGTTGCAGGTCTGTTGTCAGGAACCATGTATTCATTGGTTGCGTTGGGCTACGTACTGATTTACAAGTCATCAGCAAATTTCAACTTCGCGCAAGGCGCAATGGTTTTCTTCGCAGTATTGTCATTTGTAGGCCTCATGGAGTTAGGGCTTTCATTTCCTGTAGCATTCGCAGCAACTATTTTACTGATGATGCTGCTAGGCTTGCTGACCGAAAAACTGGTCTTACGACCCTTAACAAATCAAAGTGAAGAAACGGT
Organism: Polaromonas sp. YR568; assembly: GCA_945878995.1. GTDB lineage: Bacteria > Pseudomonadota > Gammaproteobacteria > Burkholderiales > Burkholderiaceae_C > Polaromonas. The sequence continues at coordinate 13,763 of CAMCUN010000018.1, forward strand.
TTTGATGGCTACGATCGGGCTTGGCTTTTTTCTTGAGGGCCTCACTCAAGCCACCTGGGGCGTTGAAGTTAGAAAGCTTGATTTAGGCGTCAAAGATGTTCCGATTACATGGATTGCAGATAACTTTAAATTACTTATTAGTGCGCTTGATCTTGTTGCCGCAGCAGTGGCTTTGACAATGATCGCTGGGATCACTTTGATTTTTAACTACACCAAGGTTGGCCTCGGTTTGAGAGCGGTTGCCGACGATCCAGGAGCGGCAAGTTCCATCGGCATTCCCCTAAAAAATATTATGTTTTTCGTATGGTCAGCGGCTGGAGTCGTCGCACTGGTCGCTGGCATGATGTGGGGTGCCCGAGCTGGGGTTCAATTTGCGCTTGTTGATTTGGCACTAAAGGCTTTACCGGTTTTGATCATCGGCGGCTTTTCCTCAATCAGCGGGGCACTTATTGCCGGTCTAGTGGTTGGAGCCACTGAAAAATTACTTGAAGTTTTCTTGGGCCCAATGTTCGGTGGCGGTATTGAAGGATGGGCGCCCTACGTGATGGCCATATTGTTCCTGCTGTACAGGCCTGAAGGCCTGTTTGGCGAAAAGATTATTCGGAGAGTGTGATTTATGAACCCGATATTTATGACATTTACAAAAAAAGATTTAGTTAATTTTTTTGTTGTCATGTTCGTCGCTATTATTGTAATTCCAAATATCGTCCCGAGCAGTTATTGGTACGTTTCAATTTTAATTCCGTTTTTATGTTTGGCACTTGCCGGACTGGGACAACAAATTATAATTGGATACACGGGTCAATTGGCACTTGGGGCTGCTGGCTTTATGGCCGCCGGCGCTTTTGCTTGTTTTAATTTAATTCTAAGAGTTCCAGAGATACCATTTTTGGTTGCCCTAATCCTTTCTGGATTAATAGCTGCTGCTTTTGGTATTCTATTTGGGTTGCCCAGCCTTCGTGTGCGGGGTATTTATTTGATGGTGGCTACTCTCGCGTCACAATTTTTCATAGTATGGTTAATAGACAAATTCGGTTGGTTTAAAAATTACGATACATCTGGTATTATCACCACTCAGCCAATTGTAATTTTCGGTAAGTCATTGACTTCACCGGTGTCAATGTACTTGCTTACATTGGGCATTGTCACGGTTCTTACCTTAATTGCCATGAACTTGGCCAGGGGCAGTACCGGTAGAAAATGGATGGCAGTTCGTGATATGGATATTGCCGCTGAGTCAATGGGCGTATCACTTTTGAAGACTAAACTTCAAGCTTTTGCAATCAGCTCATTTTACTGCGGTGTAGCGGGCGCACTGTTTGCCTTTACTTACCTACAGTCACTAGAGCCGGCTGCATTCAGTATCAAACTTTCTTTTCAGATTCTATTCATTGTGATCTTGGGCGGCTTGGGAACCATTAATGGGGTATTTATAGGTACAGCATTTATTTTGCTGTTTCCTGTTCTATTGAATGTTTTGGGAAACATATTGTTTCACGGTGCACTTAATGCCACATTTATTTCCGCAGCTGAGCAAATGGTATTTGGTGCATTGATGATAATATTTATGATTTTTCAGCCGCTTGGCATGGCAAAAATCTGGGAAAATGTTAAACACAAATTTGTAAAGTAGTTCGACCTTCTGTTTTTGTTATGAGTCGAGTTGAATCACTCTTTTGCGCCTAAGTCGCTGACCCTGCGACTGTGAATATAGTCTGCATCGCCCCAGCGACTGCAAATGTGGTTCCATCCTGTGTAGATTGACAATGTTGGAACAGCCATAGCTCGGCGAGATATTGCGTTCCCGCCGCATACTGAAATCTGCTGGCGCGGGTCCAACACGCGAGTTTGTATTCACATAACTTACAGGTCGGCCATTCATGGAGCCGATTTTTGTAAACAAAGTGGTTTGCTTTTCTAAGCGGGTGTGGACACTTTTTTGGCATCTTTGGAAGCAACTGGCTGCCTCCGACCGCACATTACATTTCGCCTACGGCCAGGAGCTCTGATGCGTCAAACAGCTTGTCACGCTCAGTGGCTACACGCCCAGAAACATGGTGAGAGGCACCACCTGGTTTGTACATGGCCACCAGCACCTTCTGCAAGGCCTGCGGTGGCGTAAGCAAGGGGATGGCCTCAAAGCTGCCCAAGTTCAGCAAATCATCATCGCCAGAGATCACGATATCGACCTGCGCGACCAAGGGCAGCGCCAGCACCTCATCGTCATCCTTGTCGCGGCACACTGGCCGTGCCATGAGCGACGGATTAAACACATCGGTCAGTTCCTGACCTCAGGCGCTGCAGCGACGGCGGGCAGCCCTGCCTTTTTCAGCGCTTTGTGTTCAAAGCCCAGAGGTACTGCGTGGGGTCCACCGGTTTGTCGTCTTTGAGCACCTCAAAATGCAAGTGCGGCCCGGTGGAGCGCCCGGTGTTGCCCGACTTGGCAATCAACTCGCCTCTTTTGACGTTCTGCCCTTGTTTCACCAGCAATTCATTGGCATGGGCGTATCGCGTGCTGTGGCCGTCAAGGTGCTGGATGACCACTGTTTTGCCATACTGGGCGTCCCAGCCCGCCTCGGTCACCTGGCCGGCCCCTGAAGCCAGAATGGGCGAGCCGGTGGGCAACTCAAAGTCCAGGCCGGTGTGCATGGCGCGGCGCTGGGTGAGCGGGTCAGCCCTCACCCCAAAGCCGCTGGTCAGGGAGAGTTGCCCTGGGGCAACGGGGAGGGCGATGGGCAAGCCTTCAAGCCAGCTGATGGTGCTCGTCCAGCCTTGAATTTCTTGGCTCAGCCAGGAGCGGTCTTTGCGTGTGCTGCGGCCCATGTCTTCCAAACGGCCCAACACGCTGCTGGTCTGGCGCGACACGTCTGGTGGATCTTGAGGCCAGTAACTACCGCCTTGGGCGCGTGTTTTCGGGAGTTTTTTGGCTGCAGGCGCTGGCAACATCTCCACCAGTTTGGTTTGCACGTCCCGCAGCTCGCCCACTTGGTTTCTGAACTGGCGCTGCTCTTCTTCTAGCTCGCCCAAGCGGGTGTGGTATACCGCATTCAAGGTTTCAAGCTCCACCGCCGTGTGCAAGTTGCCCAGACGCCTGGCGATTTGGGGGTCGTACTCCAGCGCCAGGCGAAAGCCGAAAAACTGCAAGGCACTGCCCAGTGCCAGCAAGCTGATGGTGAGCACCAGCACGGCCAAGACCACGGTGCGAAATGACAGGTTAAAGCTGTTGATCCGGCCCACCGGGCCGGACACCCAAAAGACTTGCATCAGTCGCGCTGTATCGAGAATTTGGCGGCTTTGCTGATGGCGCTGTGCGCTTCGATTTGGCTGAGATCATCAATTTGCTTGAGCTGCCCGGCAATGCGCGCGCCCACTGCCACCCCAATAGAGCCGTAAGTGACATCACCTTCGACCTTGGCGGTGTCAATCAGTTCCACCCGACCCGGGCTGGTGATGTTGCCCCTGAGGTGGCCGGAGACGATCACGTCATGCACCGCAATGTTGCCCAACACGCTGGCGCCCGATGCAATGGCCACCGTGGCCGAAGCCCCTTCGGCTTGCAAGATGTTGCCGTGGACAGTGCCGTCAATGCGCAGGCTCTTGCTGATCACCAAGTCACCCTCCACCTTCAAGGTGGCGCCCACAATGGACTCGAATTTTTCTACCGAACGGCCTAGATTGGTTTTGTCAAAGTTGAACATGTCTTCCTAGAGGTCAAATAGCGAGCTCGCATTTTTACCTTAGGCTCATCCACAACAGTGTGAAATATTGATTCTTAAAGGGGTGAACTTGCAAGTACCCCAAAAAAAGTGGAAGGCAAAGTCATCTTGGATGTGCATCCTGAGGTGTAAATCTCAAGGCAAGCACAGCCGTGTTGGCGCTCACTGGTGAAAGTGACCTTCAAAACAATGCCGCAGCTCGTGACCCAGGGCCAGGTGGGTGGTGACCTTGGCCGTCACGATGGTGCATTCCTTGGCCGACACACTCCAAATGGCGCAAGCCAGGGGCGGGGTGTTGTAGGCGCGTTCTTTGCCCATGCCAGTGGCCGCTGCGCAATAGGCGGCCACATCGTCTCTGACTTCCCAGCGCAGCTTGACGGCATTCATGATGCGGTTCTGCGCGGGGATGGGGGTGAACTCGCTCAGCTCTGCCTTGTGAACGAAGTCACCATTGACTGATTGGCAGGCCACAAGAAAAAGGCTGAGCACTGGAGAAAGGCGTCTCATCCAAGCGTTCATTTGTTACATCCTTGTTAACACTATGTCTAAAAGTAAACATTTGTGATCTGTAGTTTACGAGGATTCACAATTTTTTGTTAATCTTTTTTTGCAATCAAAGACAATTAAAGACTTTCAGAAAACATTGACGTGGATGAGTAGAGGTGCTAGTGGTGGTAGCTCGCAGCCATGGGCATGGCTTGCCGTGAGCAAGCTCGGGCTGTTTGCCAAGCGGGCAGGGCGGTCGCAGAACAAGGTCGATGGCGCTCAAGGAGCTTTGATCGTGGATGTTCACCACAGCCTTAGGCGCTCGTGGGCAGGGTGTTCATGCGCAGCTTTGCTGCTTGATGGAGCCCATGGAAGGCTCAGTGATTGAGATGGCTTTGAAGTGCCTTGGTGACCCAAGAAGGATGCGCTGGAGGCGCCTTGTCCGCTTTGCTTGAACTCACAGGTTCATGTGCCCGGCGTCACTTTTTGAATGTGGGCAGGTCTGTAATGCGCCGGAATACAAGCAGTAACTGAAAGGCTTTTGCCACACGTTTGTCACATTTGAGCCATCAAATAGAAATATTGATTATTTTTTGTGCAGGTCGGCTCATGGTGAAAAAATTCGCGGCGCTTTTACCTGGACTTTTTTCATCGCGCTCTCGCGTGCTGGCTTGCGCGTCCGCTTTTTTAATGGCGTGCGGCGGCTCTGGGGGCAACCCAGAAGCAACGGCCATGTCGAACACGTCGAACACGTCGAACACGTCGAACACATCGAACACGTCTAACACGTCGAACACGTCGAACACATCGAACACGTCGAACATGGTGAACGTGCAAGCACCACCCCCAACCGGCGCGGTCATTCTCAAGGCCCCAGTGTTGTCGTTCAATGACACGGGCTTGAGTGTGAGCGATGGCGTCACACGCAATGGCAGATGGGGGGTAGAGAGCGCAGACATTGACTGGGAGTTTTCGCTGGACCAAGGCGCCACTTGGACACGCGGTGTCGGTGCCTCATTTGATGTCATGGGTGACGGCGCCAAGGTGATTTGGGTGCGCGCACGGGATGACGCCGGCAACACCTCAGAGATCGTTCGCGTCAACTGTGTTTTGGACACCATGGCACCTGCGGCCGTGAACATTGCCCCTCAGCGCGATGGCGTGACCAACACTTTGAAGCTTTCGGGCATTGAACCAGGTGCTCGCTGGGAATATTCGCTGGACCAGCAACGCACATGGCTGCCAGGCAAAGGGCTGGGACTGGGTGTGTTGGGCAACAACCTGAGCAGCATTTGGTTGCGCCAAGTGGACTTGGCGGGCAACGCCTCCGCCGCACAAACTTTTGAATTGCAAAGCCCCAGCATGCTGGCGCATGAGGCCTCAGGCGACCCCTTGCAGCCCAGCATATTGGCTCAAGGTTTGCAGACTTACCTGATCCAAGGGGAGGTGGTGAGCGGCGACGCCGACTACGTGCGTTGGGACATCCCAAAAGGCCAGCAGTTGGTGTCGGTCAAGCTGGTGCAATATGTCTCCGAAGACAAGGTTGCCTTCTATGCTTTGCAGGCCAATCAGGTGTTTGATGCGGGCGTAGATGTCAAACGCATGCTGGTGTATGGCCACATGGGTCCAAGTGATTTGTCACGCAATGTGTTGGCCAATCTGCCCAAGTCGCAACTCGGCGAAGGTGCCATGACGCTTTGGTTTCAGCAAACCGGTTCCTTGCCCACTCAGTATGCGATAGAGGTGACCTTGGCCCCTGCGGATTGACGCGCAGTGTGTGAGTGGGTCACTAGGCTTTCACATGTTGCTGCCAATATGGAAAGCTTGACCTGTGAAATCAGCTTGTAGCAAACCTGAGCCTGCTGGCATGGTCAACATGACACAATCCCACATTGTTAAAGAAGTTACTTCCAAGTCAGTCTGATGAGTGTCAACGCCCCAGTTCGCAGACCCGCTCAATGGAGCGTAATCCGACATTTGCCCATCCATTGGCTTGTGGGTGCAGGGCTGGTGACAGGCTTGCTTGCTTGGGGTGTTTGGCTCAGGCTCAGCGGACATGACCAGCTGTGGATGCAAGCAGTTCACGCCTTGCCACCGTCTCATTTAGGAACGTGGGTGTGGTCGAGTCTGACCAACTTGGGTTTGGGTTGGTCCTTGTTGATTTTGGTGATGGCTTGCGACCGCCGCGATGGCGCCTTGATTTCCTTGTTGCTGCCTGTCTTTGTGTTTGGGGCTGCGCTCACGCACGGCCTAAAAGGCATGATTGAGTCGGTACGGCCCGCAGCGAGTGAATGGGCCGGCCAGTTGTTCTTTATTGGCGATCCCATTACTTCTGCGAATTCAACCCCTTCAGGCCACGCCCTGACCGCTGCGGCCACGGCCGCTCTCTTGGCCTGGTGGGTTAAGAAAGCTGCTCCGAGTTTGGTGCTGGCTGCCATTGCCATTTTGGTGGCTTGGTCTCGGGTGGTGGTTGGCGCCCATTGGCCTGCCGATGTGTTTGTGGGCATGGCGCTGGGGGCATGGCTGGTTTGGACCGTGCTGGCCATCAGTCAATTGCCAAAGGTGTCCACTGGCTTGCTTGCCCTGCGAAAAAAAATCGCAAGTCCTACAGGTCAGGCCGTGGTGGCTTGTTTGGAAATAGCTTCAGCCATGGCTTTGGCAGCCACCAAAACGGGCTACCCTCACGGCTGGCCTGCGGTGGCCTTGCTCTCGGGATTGGCAGCGCTCAGTGGCATTTGGCGCTTGCGCCTGGTGATCCGGCAGCGCAGCCATTAAGTATTCGCATTCCAATCACCCATGGTGCTTTTTTCTTCGACCTCGCCCTCATCCCATCCTCTGAAGCTTGATGCGGGATCCTTTGCCTACGCCGTGCTCTTGCTTTTGCCCTTGCTTTTGGGTTTGGGCGCAGCGCCTCTGTTTGACGTAGACGAAGGCGCATTCAGTCAGGCCACGCGAGAGCTTTTGAGCAGCGGCGACTGGCTGCACACCACGCTCAACGGCGAGGCGCGTTTTGACAAGCCCATTGGGGTGTATTGGCTGCAGGCCTTGAGCGTGTGGGTGTTCGGCCTGAACGAGTTTGCGCTTCGCCTGCCTTCTGCACTGAGCGGGTGGATTTTGGCCTTGGCCTGCGCACAATTTACCGCTCAGCGCATGGGCTTGTTGGCCGGTGCGGCCGCAGGCGTGATTTTGGTGTCTGCAGCTGGCTTTCAACTGATCTTCAGAGCCGCCACGGCCGATGCATTGCTCAATTTGTTGATCGTGCTCACCGCGCTCGATGTGTGGCGCTTTGTGGAGACAGGCGGCCGCCTGCCTTTGCGGCGCGCTTACCTGTGGGTGGGTCTGGGTTTGCTGGTCAAAGGTCCTGTGGCCATCTTGGTGCCAGCAGCCACTTTTGTGTTGTGGTGCATCGCCAGCAAGCGTTGGGACAGGATGCGTGCGTCCGTCTCAGACCCGAGCGCGTGGGCGCTGTTGTTGGCGGTTGCGGCGCCTTGGTACATCTATGCGCTCAATCGCCATGGCATGGCTTTTGTGGATGGTTTCTTTTTGCGCCACAACTTGCAGCGCTTTTCAGGGGTTTTAGAAGGGCACAGTGGCAGCTTGCTGTACTACGTTCTGGCACTGCCCGTATTGAGCATGCCCTGGACGCCTTTGGTGGTGGCGACTATGGCCCAATGCCCTCAATGGTGGCGTGACAGTCTGGGGCGCTACCTCTTGGTGTGGGCGGCTTTTGTGCTGGTGTTCTTTTCAATGTCGGGCACCAAACTTCCGCATTACATGCTGTACGGCTTTGCGCCGTTGGCCGTGTTGGCCGCTTTTCTGCTTTCAAGGTCAAGCCAAACCCTGAGGGGGTGGACCTGGGCGGCGCTTTTTCTCTGGATCGCACTCATGGCGGCTTTGCCCATGTGGGTGGTGCAACACGCCGATCGCATCGAAGACCCTTTTTACCGAAGCTTGCTGCTGCATGCACCGTCTCCACCTTGGGTATTGGCCGCGGGCTTGACCTGCTTGCTGCTGGTCGCCGCGGCCGTGCCTTTGAGACCCAAATTTGCGATTTGGCGACAGTTGAGCGCTGGCATTTTGATTTCAGCATTCACCGCTTTTCAGGTGCTGCCATGGTGGGCCCAAGCACTGCAGGGCCCTGTTCGCGAGGCCGCATGGGCATTGCGCGAGCATGCGCCTGGTGCCAAAGTCGTGCAATGGCAGCTGAACTTGCCCAGCTTTGGGGTTTACTTTCAAGGCATGGTTGCGCGCCGCATGCCCAACTCCGGGGAATGGACCTTGACCCGGCGCGACCGACTGACAGCCGCTCAAGCGGCTGTGATGGGGCCTGTGTTTTTTGAAGAGCGCGGCTTGGTCTTGCTGGGCCCTGCGCCTTGAGTTCCAAGCCGTGCAGGGCATCCATGGGCTCCAAGACATCTCTGATGATGCGTTAAGGCACGCCTAACTGGCTGTGAAACAATAAAAGCCTTTGGGCAGGTGGACTCAGATGGAAGTCCTAAGCCTCGGCTTTTTATTCATGCAAAAAATCATCCGACAGATCGCGGCCGAACTCAAGGTTCAGGTGCATCAGGTCCAGGCGGCGGTCGACTTGATCGACGGCGGCGCCACCGTCCCCTTCATTGCCCGTTACCGCAAAGAGGCCACGGGCGGCCTTGACGACATTCAATTGCGCGAGCTGGATTTTCGCCTTAGCTACTTGCGCGAGCTTGAAGACCGCCGCAGCACGGTGCTCAAAAGCATTGACGAGCAAGGCAAGCTCAGCCCCGAGTTGCGACTGGCCATTGAGGCGGCCGCCACCAAGCAAGACCTGGAAGACCTCTACCTGCCCTACAAGCCCAAGCGCCGCACCAAAGGGCAAATTGCGCGCGAGGCAGGCATAGCGCCGCTGGCCGACTTGTTGTTTGAAGAGCCCCAGCGCGTACCAGCCGACGAGGCCCTGGCCTACGTGCTCAAAGACAAAACCGAGGCGGGCGACGACTTCACCACCGTCCAAGCCGTGCTCGACGGCGTGCGCGACATCTTGTCAGAGCGCTGGGCTGAAAATGCGGCTTTGGTGCAGGGGCTGCGCCAGTGGCTGTGGAGCGAGGGCTTGTTTGTCTCCAAACTGGTGGCGGGCAAAGACGAAAACCACCCCGACCACGCCAAGTTCAGGGACTACTTTGACTACGACGAGCCCATAGGCCGCGTGCCATCGCACCGTGCGCTGGCTGTGTTTCGGGGCCGCAGCCTGGACATTTTGGACGCCAAGCTGCTGCTGCCCGAGGTGCTGGACGCCAACGGCAAGCCGCCCGCCGTGTCGCTGGCCGAAGGCAAGATTGCGCTGCACCTGGGCTGGCGCCACCAAGCCCGCCCCGCCGACGACCTGCTGCGCAAAGCCGTGGCCTGGACTTGGCGCGTCAAGCTCAGCTTGTCTATAGAGCGCGATTTGTTTGCCCGTCTGCGTGAAGACGCCGAGAAAGTCGCCATCAAGGTCTTTGCCGACAACCTGCGCGACCTGCTGCTGGCCGCCCCTGCGGGCCCTCGCGTGGTCATGGGCCTGGACCCGGGCATACGCACAGGCGTCAAGGTGGCAGTGGTGGACGCCACCGGCAAGCTGGTGGACACCGCCACCGTGTTCCCGCACGAGCCCAGGCGCGACTGGGACGGCTCGCTCTTTGCCCTGGCCAAGCTGTGCGACAAGCACGGCGTCAACCTGATTGCCATTGGCAACGGCACAGCCAGCCGAGAAACCGACAAACTCGCCGGCGAGCTCATCAAACAGCTGGCCAAACACCATCCCGACCAGGCCATGCAAAAAGTGGTGGTCAGCGAGGCCGGCGCCTCGGTGTATTCGGCCAGCGAATTTGCCAGCCAAGAAATGCCCGATGTGGACGTGAGCCTGCGCGGCGCCGCCAGCATTGCCCGCCGCCTGCAAGACCCGCTGGCCGAACTGGTCAAGATTGACCCCAAATCCATTGGCGTGGGCCAGTACCAGCATGACGTGAACCAAAGCGAGCTGGCCCGCAGCCTGGACACCGTGGTGGAGGACTGCGTCAACAGCGTGGGCGTGGACCTCAACACCGCCAGCGTGCCGCTGCTGGCCCGGGTCTCGGGCCTGAGCCAAACGGTGGCCAAGTCCGTGGTGCGCTGGCGCGATGCCAACGGCGCCTTTGACAGCCGCGCCGACCTGCTCAAGGTCACCGGCCTGGGGCCCAAAACCTTTGAGCAAAGCGCGGGCTTTTTGCGGCTGCGCGGCGGCAGCAACCCGCTGGACATGACAGGCGTTCACCCGGAAACCTACGCCGTGGTCGAGCAGATCATGGCCCACACCGGCAAGCCCGTGGACGAGCTCATGGGCCGCGCCGACATGCTCAAAACCTTGCGGCCCGAGCTGTTTGCCACCGCGCAGTTTGGCGTGATCACGGTCAAAGACATCTTGGCCGAGCTTGAAAAGCCAGGCCGCGACCCGCGCCCCGACTTTGCGGTGGCCCGCTTCAACGAGGGCGTGGAAGACATCAAAGACCTGCAAGAAGGCATGATTTTGGAAGGCACAGTCAGCAACGTGGCGGCCTTTGGCGCCTTCATTGACGTTGGCGTGCACCAAGACGGTTTGGTGCATGTGAGCCAGCTGGCGCACAAGTTTGTCAACGACGCCCGCGAGGTGGTCAAGACCGGCGACATTGTCAAAGTGCGCGTCACCGAGGTGGACGCCGCCCGCAAGCGCATAGGCCTGAGCATGAAGCTGGGCGACGCCCCCGCCCGCAAAGACGGCCCCCGCGACAACCGCTTTGAGCACGCCGCCCGAGACCAGCGAAGCCGGGGTGGGGCAGGGGGCTATAGCGCTGCTGGCCAAGCCAGCTCAACTCAACAGGGCTCTATGGCGTCTGCGTTTGCCAAGCTTCAGGGGCTGAAAAAATAAAGCGTGAGCTTTACAGGGTGTTGGCTTGTTGAAAGATGGCTCTGAATCCCTCAAAGGTGATTTGCTTGTACACCGCACAGGCTGCTTTCTTGTGAACAAGTGATTACAATTGGGTCCATGTTCACGGTCAAACGCACAGCAGAATTTGATGCTTGGCTCTCTGGCTTAAAAGATGGTTTGACCCGTATCCGGCTGGCCAAGCGGCTTGACAAGGTGCAGCGCGGACTGTTGGGTGACGTGGAGCCCGTTGGCGAAGGGGTGAGCGAAATGCGTGAGTTCTTTGGCCCAGGTTGGCGCATGTATTACATCGAACGCCAGGGCACCATCATCGTGATGCTGGGTGGCGGTGACAAATCATCGCAACCAGCCGATATCGCTGCAGCCATTGCACTGTCCAAGTCCATTGAGGAGTAATTTGCCATGACCCAGAAGATCAAAGTTGCGGACCTGCCCAATTTCGACATGGCAGAAATGCTGAAAACCGAAGAAGACGTTGCCAATTACCTGACGCTTGTGCTTGAGGAAAACGACATGAGTGAATTCACCCATGCGCTTGGCATTGTTGCTCGTGCCCGTGGAATGAGCGCAGTGGCTGAAAAATCTGGATTAACCAGGGAGGCTCTTTACAAAGCACTGCGCCCCAGTTCCCAACCTCGGTTCGACACGATTCACAAGGTTTGCAATGCCCTTGGTGTTCGGTTGGTGGCGCAGTCAGGTCCTGCGCAGGTCTGATTGGCCTTTTGCCGCATGGCGCCATAGGTCCGATTGCGCGAATGGTTGTCTTTCATTCGGTGATTGCCTCGTCTAACGACTGGCCTTTTCTCATACGCTGGAGCAGCACTGCTGGCCAAGCCAGTCCAACCCAACAGGGATCAATGGCGTCGGCGTTTGCCAAGTTGCAAGGGCTTAAAAAATAAGGCTTGGGCTTTGACGGAGTGTTGGCTTGTTGAAAAAACGGCCCAAATCTCATAATTCTAGCTAGACTAGACAGAATGCCCGTATCGAAAGGACTTCCCATGTCTGAGCCACACACCATCCCCGCCAGCATGGAGATTGCGTCTGAAAACCTGCCCATCTGGCCGTTGCAAGACGCCAAGAACCGCTTCAGCGCCGTGGTCAAGGCAGCCGCCGCAGGGCATGCCCAACTGGTCACGGTGCATGGCGTGCCTGCGGCGGTGGTCATGTCGCCGCTTGAGTTCGAGCGTCTGCGCCAAGGAGTCAGTCCGCAGGGCAGCTTGTCGTCGGCCTTGCTCAGCCCTTGCCTTGACGAGCCAGAAGCGACGGTTTTTGAGCGTGACCGCCGCAGCAACCCGAACCGAGACTGGGTGCTGTGAGCTTTTTGCTGGACACCTGCGTGCTGTCTGAATATGTCAAGCGCACTCCCCAGGCTGGGGTGATGCGCTGGCTGGACGCGCAGCCGGAGTCGGCTTTGTTCATCAGCGCAATCAGCTTGGCCGAGCTCGAAAAAGGCATTTTTAAACTGGCCAGTCAACCCGCCCAAGCCAGTCGCCACGCCACCTTGACGCTCTGGTTGGGCAAAGTCACTGCTCGTTTTGCCCAGCGCACCTTGCCCGTGGACGCTGCAGTGTGGCGCGCATGGGCGCAGCAAAGCGCAGCGGCAGAGCTGCAAGGCCAGCCCCTGTCGCCCATGGACGGCTTGATCATGGCCACCGCCCAAAGCCAAGGTTTGAGCCTGGTCACCCGCAACACGGCCGACTTTGTCCGCTTTCCGCAAGTGGTCAACCCCTGGGCCTTTGAGTGAAAGCTCTGCGCCTTTACGCGGGCCCCAAAGCCCTGGCCCACATTCAGGCCCATGGCCTGTCACCCCAACACATTGCCACCGTGGCCGGTGCTGCCGGTGGTCCCAAAGGTTTGATCTTGGGGCCTCTTGACCGCTTTATTTTTGGCCAGTGGCTGCCCCAAAGCAACCAAAAAGTGGACTTGGTGGGCGCCTCCATAGGCGCTTGGCGCATGGCCACGGCCTGCTTGCAGCGCAGTGTGCCAGCCTTTGAGCGCTTGGAGCGCGACTACATTGCCCAGCATTACGAACTGCAGCCCGGCCAAAAGCGCCCCAGCGCCGAGCAAGTCAGCCGCCAGTTTGGACTGAGCCTGCTCGACTTTTTTGGTGGCCAGGTCCAAGACCTGCTGCACCACCCCCGCTATCGCCTGCATGTGCTGACCTCGCGCGGTCGCCATGTGTTGGCGCGCGAACACCGCTGGCGCACCCCGCTGGGTTATGCCGGGGCTTTTGTCAGCAACGCTTTGCACCGCCCAGCCATGGGCGCCTGGTTGGAACGCGTGGTGTTTTCATCGCCTCTGGACAGCCAGCCTGCGCCTCTGCCTTTTGGTACGGGCGACTTCAAAACCCGGCACATTGGCCTGAGCGAGGCCAACTTCAACCCCGCCCTGCAGGCCAGCTGCTCCATTCCCTTTGTGTTGCAAGCCGTGCACGACATTCCGGGCGCGCCGCCCGGCGCCTACTGGGACGGCGGCATCACCGACTACCACCTGCACCTGAACTACCCCTCGGGCATCGTGCTTTACCCCCACTTTCAGCGCCAGGTCGTGCCCGGCTGGCTGGACAAGGCACTCAAGTGGCGACACAAAGCCACGCCGTTTTTGGACCACATGCTCCTGCTCGCCCCCGACCCCGCCTGGGTGCAAAGCCTGCCCAACCGCAAACTCCCAGACCGCACCGACTTCACCCGCTACGCCCAAGACTTGCCTGCGCGCGTGGCTGCTTGGCAATGCGCTGCTGCGGCCAGCCAGCAGCTGGCCGATGAATTTGCGCAGTGGTTGCACAGGCCAGATGTGGGGTTCGTGCAGCCTTTGTAGGTGGCTTTGGCGGTCAGGGGCTCAAACCACCTTTTCTCGCACTCTCAGCACAGGTGCGCAGTTAGATATTGGTAAAGTACAATTTAAAACTAGATTAATTGATTTATTGAAATGAAGTCCCATGAAAGCCATTGAAAACCTATTAGAGATGTTGATTTTCAACAGCCGTTGGCTGCTGGCGCCTTTTTATCTTGGGCTGGTGGCCGGTATTTTTATGTTGTTGGTGAAGTTCCTGCAAGAACTGATCCATGTGATCCCCAATCTTTTCACTTCCAGCGAAAGCGAAGTGGTGCTGGCGGTTTTGGCCTTGGTGGACCTCTCCTTGGTGGCCAACCTGCTTCTCATTGTGATATTTAGCGGGTACGAAAATTTCGTCTCCAAAATCAACACCAATGGACACGAGGACAGACCAGAATGGATGGGGCAAGTTGATTTTGCCAGCTTGAAAATCAAAGTGATCGCGTCCATCGTCGCCATTTCTGCGATAGAGTTACTTAAGAGTTTTGTTAATCTCGACATCATCCTTAAAAGCGGAGGTGACACCCCCGCGATCTGGTCAGAGGCAGATCAGGCTGTTGCATGGAAAGTGGGTATTCATGTTTGTCTGGTTGTGACTGGTTTGCTCTTTGCCTACATGGACAATGTTTCTGAACGAACCCATGCGCTTAAACGCAAAGGCGAAGCTGAGCATTGAAAGTCCCACGTGCGCGGCCACCTTGATGCTGGCGACTGCCGCCGTGTTGGGCGCGTTGCAGGTGCCCGAGGCCGTTCGCTGGATGATTGTGCTGCCCATGGTGGTGTCGGCCTATGCGTTTTGCGTGGCCACGCCTTTGGCGGCGCTCACGGGCGATCGCGGTTTACAGAGCTCCCAAGGCTGGGGCCAAGTGGTGTACGCCAGCAACATGCTGGGCGCGGCGGGCTCGGTGCTGTCGGCGGCGGTGTTTTTGGGGGCTGCGGCGGTGTCGCTGTAAGCGCAAGGCGCATGCAGTCGCAAACTTGACTCCATGCCGCTCGGCTTGGATTTATTATTTGAGCATGATTAAATTCTTTTACAACGTCGCCCCCAACCCCATGAAAGTCGCCTTGCTCCTGGAGGAGTTGGGCCTGCCTTACGAGGCCATTGCGGTGGACACCCGCAAGGGCGAACAATTCGCCGAGGCTTTCCTGGCCGTCAACCCCAACGCCAAGGTGCCCGCCATCGTCGATGGTGAAGTGACGATTTTTGACAGCAACGCCATCTTGCTCTACCTGGCCGAGCGCGAGGGTCAGTTCGTTGCCACCGACTTGCGCAGCCCTGCGCGAGGCCAGATGTTGGCCTGGCTGATGTTTGTGGCCAGCGGCATAGGCCCGTTTTCAGGCCAGTCCGTGCACTTTCGGCACATGGCCCCCGAGCCCAAAGAATACGCATTGAACCGCTACGACTTCGAGGCGCACCGCCAATGGGGCGTGATTGAAAAGCACCTGGCCGGCAAAAGCTTCATGGTGGGCGAGGCTTACTCCATTGTGGACATGGCATTTTGGGGCTGGGCCCGCATGCTGCCGTTTGTGCTGGGCACGGGCGAGGCCACTTGGACGCAGTACCCGAACGTCAAACGCCTGCTCGACGCCATCAGCGCACGCCCAGCGGCCCAGCGCGCCGAGGCGCTCAAGACCAAGCACGCTTTTAAAACCGAGATGGATGCGCAAGCCAAGCAGTTCATGTTTCCGCAAAACGAGCGGCTCAACAAAGCTTGATGGGCAATGCAAGCCAAACCAGCATGAGCGATCAGACGACCATTGCCCGGGTTGAAGCCTACTTTGCGGCCGTTGACCGCAAAGACTTGGCTGCCAGCTTGTCCTTTTTTACAAGTGATGCGACCTTCACCATCGCCACCTTCCAAACCACGTTTCGCGGTCGCGACACTGAAATTGCAGGGGTGTTTGAGCGGCTTTTCAGTCGCTACGACACCATTTACCACGGCGAGTTTGAGCACTTTGTGGTCTCGCCTGAGCGCATCGCCTCCCGGTTTGAGGTGAGAAACGGCCGAGCTGGCCAGCCGACGGTGCACAAAAGCAACGCCAATTTCTTCAGGCTCAAGGGCGAGTTGTTCCAAGACGTGTTTGTCTACATGAGCGGCGACAACTCGCTGGCTTGAGCGGCCTGCGGTAGGCCTTTAGGACTTCAGGCCTTCAGGCGTCTGCAGGCGCTTTCAATCAGTGGGCCATGCGGCGGCAGACTTGACCGACTAAGAACTCGGCAACAAAGCCACTGGCCAACAATAAAGCATCGAATATGACGCCCCCCAACTGAAGGGGAGGGTGCGGCCAATGCCCAGGCTTGCCCGTTGAACAAGCGAATTCTCTGGCTGCCCTGCCAGTGGACTGACTGCAATGTAAGCTCGCAGACTTTCAGCTCAAATCTAATTCCAAACACATGAAACGCATTTTTTGGGGGCGGCTCATGGCCCTTGTGCTGTGCGCTTTGCCCGCGCTCGCGGTGGCGCACGGCATTTCTGACGAAGACCGCCAGCGCATGCTGGACGGGGGCTACTTACAGTACGTGGGCCTGGGCGCCAGCCACATGCTCACAGGCTACGACCACCTGTTGTTTTTGTTCGGTGTGGTGTTTTTTTTGACCACCTTCAAAGACGTGGCCAAGTTGGTCACCGTGTTCACAGTGGGGCATTGCCTCACGCTGGTGTTCGCCACCTACTACCAAATCACCTGGAACTTTTACCTGGTGGACGCCATCATCGCCATCAGCGTCATTTACAAGGGGTTTGACAACAACGGTGGTTTTCAAAAGCATTTGGGCATGAAGTCGCCCAACGTGTTGATGGCGGTGTTTGCCTTTGGCCTGCTGCACGGTTTTGGCCTGTCCACCCGGTTGCAGCAACTGCCTTTGGGGGACGACCCGGTGGCCATGTTGTGGCGCATTTTGAGCTTCAATGTGGGCGTGGAAGTGGGGCAAATCGCTGCCCTGACGGTGATGCTGGGCTTGCTGGCCCTGTGGCGGCATCGCCCCTCGTTCCAGCGTTTTAGCCAGCTTGCCAACCTGAGCCTGATGTATGCCGGTATTTACCTTTTGTTCACGCAACTGCACGGCTACCAGCACGACAGCGCCCCGGACAGCTTTCGCTTCCCTGAGCAAGAGCACCGGCATGTGCACGAAGACATGCGCATTGAAAACACCCTCGACGACAGCCGCAACACCTTGAAATGAGCCATCCCGCCCCACACACGAGCACAACCATGAAAAAAATCTCCCTTATCTTGAGCCTGAGCGCCGCCCTTTGTGCACCCGCCGCATGGGCGGACAAAGGCGGCAGCTGCCACTTTCACGGCAACAAACCCGCCGCCGAGGCCACCGTGAGCGGCTGCGCGCAGCAGCGCAAAGACGCACTGGTTAAAAGCGGCAAGCTCGACGCGGCTTGGAGCGCTTTGAAGCCAGAAAAAATAGAGGCGGTCGAGGGCAAAAAAGGCCAAGAATGGAAGGTGACTTTCAAGGACGCCAGCGCCAAAGACAAAACCAAGGCAACGCTCTACATGTTCTTCACCTTGCCAGGCAACTTCATCGCGGCCAACTTCACGGGGCAATAAGTGAGCCTGGTGCGCAACCATCCTGCGCTCAAAGGCGGACTGCTGGCTTTGCTGGCTGCCGCCTTGTTCGGGCTGAGCACGCCCATGGTGCAAAGCCTGGGCCAGGGCGTGGGCTCGTTCACCACGGCGGCCCTGCTGTATGCGGGCGCAGCCATTGTGGCTTGGGTGCTGAGGCATCCTGCTGCCCGGGAAGCGGGCATTCGTCAAACCGATATGCCCAGGCTGTTGGCCATGGCGGGCACGGGGGCCGTCATTGGGCCCGTGGCACTGGCATGGGGCCTGCAGCACACCAGCGGCTCCAGTGCTTCTTTGATGCTGACGCTGGAGGCGGTGTTCACCGCTGTGCTGGCTTGGCGCTGGTACGGCGAGACCTTGGACAAGCGCGTCACCACGGCGGTACTTCTGATGCTGCTGGGTGGTGCGGTGTTGGTGCTGGAGCAAGGCGCAGCCGGCCAAGTGCAGCTCTTGGGCTTGCTGGCCGTGATGCTGGCCACGCTGGCCTGGGGGGTGGACAACACGCTCTCACGCGGCGTGGCCGACCGGGACCCTGGCCAGGTGGTACTGGTCAAAGCGACCCTGGGCGTGGCCTGCACAGCCACCTTGGCCTTGCTCTTTCACGAGCCGCTTCCACCTGTGGCCAAAGCACTGGGTTTGCTGGCCGTGGGCGCCACGGGCTACGGCCTGAGCTTGCGGTTTTACCTGCTGGCGCAGCGCTCCTTTGGGGCGGCCCGCACGGGCTCTGTGTTTGCGTTTGCCCCTTTCATGGGTGCTGCGGGCGCATTTGCCTTGGGCGACCGCTCGGGCACTTGGTGGATGGTGGGCGCAGGTGCGCTGATGCTGCTGGGCGTGGCGCTGCACCTGATGGAGTCACATTCCCACGAGCACACCCATGACGAGATGGCGCATGAACATGCCCACAGCCATGACGATGGGCACCATGACCACACCCATGAGGGCATGCACGATGCAAAGTCCACAGGCACGCACAGCCACTGGCACCGGCATGAACGCCTCACCCATGCCCACGCGCATGTGCCCGACGCTCACCATGGACACACGCATTGAGGCTCCTTTGAGGCACCTTTGCGGCCGGCCGCTCATTGCTGCGTTCATTTTCTTGCCAGCTGATATCAGGCACGTCATTGGGCATATCGGGGTGGCGTCTGAGCCACCTCACACTCAGCAATAGCGACACCAGCCAAAATGTCTCCCATGTTTTTTATTTCGCCCTTTATCGCCTATCCCTTGCTGAGCGCGCTGGTGCTGTCCAGCAGTTTGCTGTGGCCCAACCAAGCGGTGCTTTTATGGCTGGCCGTGCCCGCCCTGGTGTTGGCTGTGGTCAGCTCGGTCCACCATGCCGAGGTGATTGCCCACAAGGTGGGCGAGCCCTACGGCACCTTGGTCTTGGCCTTGGCGGTGACGGTCATAGAGGTGGCACTGGTGTTGTCGATGATGTTGGCCGGTGGGGCCAATGCCGCGACTGTGCCTCGAGACACCATCTACGCCGCGGTCATGATCATTTGCAACGGCGTGGTGGGGGTTTGTTTGCTGGCGGGCGGGCTGCGCCACAAAGAGCAGATCTTTCGCATCGAAGGCACGGGCTCAGGGCTGGCCGCCTTGGTCGTCATGTCGACCCTGGTGTTGGTGCTGCCCAGCTTGACCACCAGCGCGCCGGGGGCGAATTACACGGACTCGCAACTGATTTTTGTGGCGACCGGGTCCTTGGTGCTGTGGCTGGTGTTTGTGTTTATCCAAACCGTGCGCCATAGAGATTATTTTTTACCGGCCCAAGATGCCGCCGACGAAGCGGTGCATGCCGCACCGCCCAGCCACCAACAGGCCTGGCTGAGTTTTGCTTTGCTGCTTGTGGCCTTGGTGAGCGTGGTGGGCTTGGCCAAAATTTTGTCGCCGTCCTTAGAGTCACTGGTTCGCAGTTGGCAGGCGCCCACAGCCGTGGTGGGCACCCTGATTGCGATCATCGTCTTGGCGCCTGAGACCTGGGCGGCTTTTCGTGCAGCCCGGGCCAATCGCCTTCAAACCAGCATGAACCTGGCCATTGGCTCGGCCCTGGCGTCCATTGGCCTGACCATTCCCTTGGTGGTATTGGCTGCGGTGTGGCTGGACTTGCCGCTGACCCTGGGCCTGGACCCCAAAGACATGGCGCTCTTGGTGCTGACCTTCATGGTGGGGGGCATCACGCTGGCCTCAGGGCGCACCAACATGATGCAAGGCGCCATTCATTTGGTGGTGTTTGCAGCGTTTTTGTTTTTGACTTTCGTTCCCTAGCGGGTCACCCCCTGTTTTTCACTGCGGTGAAAAGCAAAGGGGTGATGCAGACCCATGACTGATCCGCTTTACATCGCCTCCAGCAGCATCTGCCGGTAGTCCTGCGCCGTGGCCAGCCTGGGGTTGGTTTTGTGGCAATGGTCGGCCAGAGCGCCTTCGATGATGCGCTCAAACAAGTCTTCAGTCACGCCCAAGGCCGCCAGGCCAGAGGGCAGGCCCAGCCTGGCGTTCAGGGCGGTAATCGCGGCCGGTATGTCGTGGCCAGAGCCCATGCCCATGACGCGGGCCATGCGCTCTAAGCGCCTGTCTTTTTGCATGGAATCGGCCTGGGCGTTAAAGCGGATCACGGCTGGCAAAAACAAGGCATTGAGCGTGCCGTGGTGCAGGCGCGGGTTGACGCCGCCCAGGCTGTGGCTCAGGGAATGCACGCAGCCCAGGCCTTTTTGAAAAGCCATGGCGCCTTGCATGCTGGCGCTCATCATGTTCAGGCGAGCGTCCCGGTCTTGGCCGTTGGCGGTGGCTTTTTCAATGTGGGCCCAGCCGCGCTCCAGGCCGTCGAGCGCAATGCCGTCGGCCGGGGGGTTGAAAGCCGGGGCCATGAAGGTTTCCATACAGTGGGCAATCGCGTCCATGCCGGTGGCAGCCGTCAGCAAGGGCGGCAGGCCCAGCGTGAGATCAGGGTCGCAAATGGCCGCTTTGGGCAGCAGGTGCCAGGAGTGAAAGCCGACTTTGCGGCCGTCGTCCAATATCAAAATGGCGCCGCGCGCCACCTCGCTGCCGGTGCCCGCCGTGGTGGGCACGGCAATGAGGGGCAGCACGCGTTCTGTGATTTTGGGCGAGCCGCCTTCGATGGTGGCGTAGGTTTTGAGCGGGCCGGGGTGGGTGGCGGCAATGGCCACGCCCTTGGCGCAGTCTATGGCCGAGCCGCCGCCCACTGCGATCAAGCCGTCGCACTGCTCGCGTGCCAGCATCTCAGCGGCGGCGCGCACGGCCGCCTCGTTGGGGTTGGAGGGGGTTTGGTCAAAGCAGGCCAGCGGCACGCCTGCCAAGGCGTCAAGCGCCATTTGCAGCACCCCGGCGGCGCGCACGCCTGCGTCGGTCACGATCAAGGGCTTGCGCATGCCCACGCGCTGGCACTCGTCCTTGAGGTGGCGCAGCGCGCCTGCTTCCATTTGAATTTGGGTCAGGTAATAAATCAGGGCCATCTCGTTTCCTAGGTGTTGTGAGGGACGGTGGGTCACAGGCTGCAGGTGTGCGGCCCAGACCCAGTGTGGCCGTGGCGCTACCATGGCGATTTTGTCAGACTGTAGCGGGGCTTTTCACGGCGGGCACGACCGCAAACCCTGAGGCTCCAAGCCCCAAGTGACAGGCCCCAACTTTTGATCCCATGACCGAGCCGCACCGACTTCTGACCCCGGCCATGCAGCGCGTGGTCCAGGGCATGGCGCAGGCTAAGCGCGCGCCTTTGCACACCCTCACGCCACCGCAAGCGCGCCAGGCCTATGCCGCTGGCGCCCAGGTGCTGGAGGTGCCTGTGCGCGAGTTGGCCCGCGTGCAAGACCTTCATGTGCCGGCGCGTGATGGCCACCCCATCCCCGTGCGGCTGTACGCCCCGCTTGACTCGCCAGACACCGCCTTGATGCCCGCGCTGGTTTTTTTGCATGGCGGCGGCTTCACCATTGGCAGCATTGCCACGCACGACGTGCTGTGCCGAGAACTCAGCCACTTGGCTGGCTGCGCGGTGGTGGCTGTGGATTACAGGCTGGCCCCCGAGCACCGATTTCCCACCGCGGTGCACGACGCCTGGGACGCGCTGGCCGCCGTTCATGCGCGGGCGCAGGAATGGGGGCTGGACGCGCAGCGCTTGGCCGTGGGCGGTGACAGTGCAGGCGGCACCTTGGCGGCGGTGTGCGCGATTTTGGCGCGCGATGCGGGCTTGCCCCTGGCGCTGCAGCTGCTCATTTACCCGGGCACCGTGCCCGACCAGGACACCGATTCCCACCGCCGCTTTGCACAGGGCTTTGTCTTGAGCCAGGAGATGATCGCCTGGTTTTTTGACCATTACATAGACCCCGCGCAGCGGTGCGACTGGCGCTTTTCGCCCGTGTTGGCCGACGATCTGGACGGCGTGGCCCCGGCCTGGGTGGCGCTGGCCGAGTGCGACCCGCTGCATGACGAGGGCCTGTTGTACGCCGACCGGCTGCGCCACTCGGGCGTGCCGGTGGACCTGGAGATTTACCGTGGCGTGGTGCACGAATTCATCAAAATGGGGCTGGTGTTGCCCGAGGCCAGGCGCTTTCACGCCGACGCAGCCGGGGCGCTCAGGCGCGCTTTTGGCACGGCCTGAGCCCCTTATATTCAAGGAAACATGACCATGAAGAAGACCGACTTTCGTTTTTTCCACCACCTGCGCGTGCGCTGGGCCGAGGTGGACATGCAAAAAATTGTCTTCAATGCCCACTACCTCATGTACATAGACACGGCCATCAGCGACTACTGGCGCGCCTTGGCCTTGCCCTATGAGCAGGCCATGGTGGAACTGGGTGGCGATTTGTACGTCAAAAAAAGCAGCTTGGAGTTCCATGCCTCGGCGCGCTTTGACGACCAGCTCGAGGTGGGCATGCGCTGCAGCCGCATTGGCAACTCGTCCATGACCTTTGAGGCGGGGATTTTCAGGGGCGAGCAGCTCTTGATCACGGCCGAGCTCATTTACGTGTTTGCCGACCCCGCCACCCAAACCTCCAAGCCCGTGCCCGAGCTGCTGCGGCAGTGCCTGCTGGGTTATGAGGCGGGCGAGCCGGTGGTGGAAGTGCGCACCGGCAACTGGCCGGCCATGGAGGCCGACGCCATGAAGATGCGCATAGAGGTGTTTGTGCAAGAGCAGCTGATTCCCCTAGAAATGGAGCGCGACCCGGCCGATGCCGATTGCCTGCACGCCGTGGCCTACAACCGGCTGGGCCAGCCCGTGGCCACGGGCCGCTTGCTGCCCAGCGAGGCGGGCTCGGCCCGCATTGGCCGCATGGCTGTCAAACGCTTGTTGCGCGGAGCCGGGCAGGGCGCTTTGGTGCTGCACACCTTGGTGGACGCCGCCCGCCAGCGTGGCGACCGCCAGGTGCTGCTGCACGCTCAGCGCAGCGCCGAAGGCTTTTATGCCCGGGCGGGCTTTGTGCCACAAGGCGATGGTTTTGAAGAGGCGGGGCTGCCGCACATAGAGATGGTGCGCGCGGTCTGAGCCGCCGGCTGAGTCAAGCGCTGGGCCAGTGCAAGCGCTCTTGGCGCAAACTGCAAGCGCCTTCGGGCGACCAGGTTTTTTCTTGCACGTCAACGGCCCATCCCTGCGCTGCAGGGCTGGCTTGCACCAAGGTGCTGGCGCGGGTGCCATAGCGGCCGTCCGCAAAACGCACCCAGGCGCTGGAGAGTTGCCGCTCCATGTCTGGTGCCACACCTGTTTGGGGCAAGTCAGTTGGGCTTGCCTCGTTGGCGTCGGCCAAGGCGGGCCACAGCACCTCTGCAGGATTTTCCCCACCAATCACGGCCGCCTGCATGGCGCGCTTGAGCTGCTGCGTTTTGGGCCAAGGCGTGTCTAAAAAAGCATTGGACAAGCCATACACCCCGGGCGGCAAGGCGCGCTGTTGCCAGCCAGCGGCCACACCCATGTGAGCGGGTTGGCGGTTGCTGGCCCAGTGCCAGCTGCCAGCGCGCATGTCACCCACCACCAAATTAAAGCCGCTGTAGGCCTGGCCCTCCAATCGGGCCAAAAAAGGCTCGGCCGTCTCGGTGCTGTGCAGCCAGGCCAGCGGCAATTCACCGCGTGACCTTCCCGCCACGCTGGCGCCGGGTTCGCGCACATTGGTCAGCAAGGCCACGCGCCCGCCCGGGGTCAGGCCCAGCCAGGTGCCGCCCGCCAGTTCGTCCCGGCCTGAAATGATGAGGTGGCCGCTGTCGCTGTGCCAGCGCGCCAGCGGTTGCGTGGGGCGGTGGAAAAACTCGTCCCGGTTGGAGGCCAAGAGCAGCGGCCAGGCCTCAGATTGGCCAATGGCCAGGGCAAGCAGGCACACGGTGTCAGAGGTCTTCGAGCAGCGGGTAGGGCAGGGCCAACAGCGAGAGGGCAGCACCTTCTGAGCCCGCCATGCCTGCCGCACGCAATGGGCCAGCATCACTTTGGGCGGCGCTGATCTGCATGGACACAATCGCGTCCCAACCTTGAGCGTCGGGGCAGGGCGCGGCGGCGGCCACTGTGCCACAGGCTTGTTCGGCATCGCTGGCCAAAAACACTTCTTGGCCAGCAGCCAAGGGTCCGTCCGCGTGCACCACAAAAGCCCTGCGCTTGAGCGTGCCCCTGAACTGGCTGCGCGCCACCACCTCTTGACCTGGGTAGCAGCCTTTTTTGAAACTCACACCGCCCACAGACTCGTAATTGAGCATTTGCGGCACATAAGCCTCAAACGTGGCTTGCCCCACCAAGGCAATGCCTGAGCGCACCGTGAGCCACTGCCACTGCTCAGCCGTCAACTCGGCACTGGAGGCCTTGGAAGCTGGGCTTGGCGTTGACAAAGGCGCCAGCCACAAAGCCAGCGGCACGCCTGCGCCTGGGTAAAGAGTCACCACATGCGCGCCGTCCACCTCGCGGCAGCTCCAAGGCGCGGCAGTCGAGTCCCCACCGGCCAGCCCCAGCAGCGTGAAGTCGCCACTGACATCGCTCAGCTTGACATTGGCGCGCAGCACAAACATGGACAGGCGCTTGAGCAGGGCCGGCAGCACGTCGCGCAGGCACACCAGCAGCAGCTCTTGGTCGCTGGGTTTGAGCACGATCAAGCTGGCCTGCATGCGCCCTTTGGCGTTGCAATAAGCCGCTAAGCGGGCGCCTTGGACTGGGAGCAAAGACACGTCTTGGGTGAGCTGGCCTTGCAAAAAAGCCACGGCGTCAGCCCCGGCAGCGCGTATCACGCCCAGGTGCAGCAAGGGGCAGTGGCCTGTGGCCGCCTGGCTGTGGTTTGTCAAAGTGGCAGGAAAGAGGGCGTGCAGGGTAGAGGACATGCCTGAATTATGATCATGAGCTTGTTAGGGGCTTGCGGGCCAGCCCTTTTTTACCCTGAGGTTTCACGGTGCGGCGTATCTTGGTTTGGTTCACAGGACTGGGGCTTGCCGCAGCTTTGGCGCTCATGGGGACTGCGCTTTGGTGGCTGCATGCGCCCCTGAACCTGAGGGCCGCGCCCGGCGCCCAGGTGCTGGAGTTAGAAATTGAGTTAGGCACCAGCCCCCGCCAAGTGGCCCAAGCCGTGGCGGCCAGCGGCGCCCAGGTGTGGCCAGTTGCTTTGTTTGGCTGGTTTCGCTTGTCTGGCCAGGCCCGGCAAATCAAGGCCGGCAATTACGAGATCACCCCAGGCATGAGCCCGCGCAAGCTGCTCAACATGCTGGTGCGGGGTGAGGAATCGCTCAAAAGCGTCACCCTGCCTGAGGGCCTGAACTTTTCGCAGGTGCTGGCCACGCTGCGCCGGGCCGAGCAGCTCAAGCCAGAGGCTCAGCAATTGAGCCCCAGCCAGCTCATGGCCGCTCTGGGCCGGCCGGGGCTGCACCCCGAGGGCCGGTTTTTCCCCGACACCTACACCTATGCCAAAGGCAGCAGCGACTTGGCCGTGCTCAAACGCGCCGCCCGCGCCATGGACAAGCGCTTGGCCGAGGCCTGGGCCCAGCGCCAGCCCAATTTGCCGCTGCGCTCGCCCGACGACGCCCTGGTGCTGGCCAGCATCATTGAAAAAGAAACCGGCAAGCCCTCAGACCGGGCGCAAATTGGCGGCGTGTTCATCAACCGGCTGCGCATTGGCATGCTTTTGCAAACCGACCCGACCGTGATTTATGGCTTGGGCGAGGGTTTTGACGGCAATTTGCGAAAGCGCGACTTGCGCGCCGACACGCCTTACAACACCTACACCCGCGCCGGGTTGCCGCCCACGCCCATTGCCATGCCGGGCAAGGCTGCGCTGTTGGCCGCCGTGCAGCCCGCCAAAACGCCAGCGTTTTACTTTGTGGCCAAAGGGGACGGCAGCAGCCACTTCAGCGCTTCATTGGACGAGCACAACCGCGCCGTCAACAAGTACATTCGTGGGAAATGAGCCCAGCCCCTACCCTCACACCCACCGCAGGCCACACGTGACCCCCCCTGGACTTTTCATCAGCTTTGAAGGCATAGACGGCGCCGGCAAGTCCACCCACGTGGGCCGACTGGCCGAGTGTTTTGCGCAAGCGGGCCGAACGGTCACGCTCACCCGCGAGCCTGGTGGCACGCCCCTGGCCGAGCAGTTGCGCAGTCTGGTGCTCAACGCCCCCATGGACCCGCTCACCGAGGCTTTGCTGATTTTTGCAGCCCGCCGCGACCACCTTTTGCAAGTGATTTGCCCGGCCCTGGCCAGGGGCGAGGTGGTGCTGTGCGACCGCTTCACCGACGCCACCTTTGCCTACCAAGGCGCAGGCCGGGGGTTTGATGTGGCCGTGCTGGCCCAGCTAGAGCGCTGGGTGCAGCACTTTGACGCGTCTTTGGTGCAACCCGCGCTCACCGTGTGGTTTGACCTGCCGCCGGCCGTGGCCGCCCAGCGCTTGGCCGGCGCCCGCGTGCCCGACAAGTTTGAGGCCCAGCCGCAGGCGTTTTTTGAGCGTGTGGCCGCCGGCTACGCCCAGCGCCTGCAAGGCGAGCCTGCGCGTTTTGCCCGCATCGACGCCAACCAGCCGCCAGAAGCTGTTTGGCAACAGGTTCATGCCGTATTCGCGAGCAAAGGGTGGTTATGAGTCTTCAGCCGTCCCTGCAGGCGCCCTGGCAACTGGCCCAGCTCCAAGCCCTGCGCGCCCAACGCGGCCATGCTTTTTTGCTCAGCGGCCCGTCTGGCCTGGGCCAGTACGAGCTGGCCTTGGCCTTGGCCAGTTCATGGTTGTGCGAGCGTCCCACCGAGCAGGGCGCTTGCGGCGAGTGCAAAAGCTGCCACAGCCTGGCCGTGCGCACCCACCCCGACGTGTGCGTGCTCATGCCCGAGGTGCTGAGCATGGCCCTGGGCTGGCCGCTGGACGAAAAAGTGCAAGACGAGCTCGACAGCAAAAAACGCAAGCCCAGCAAAGACATCAAGGTCGATGCGGCCCGCGAGGCCGTGCAGTTCACCCAAACCACGCGCTCAGGCGGCCACACCAAGGTGGTGCTGGTCTACCCGGCCGAGCGCATGAACATGGTGACCGCCAACACCCTGCTCAAAACCCTGGAAGAGCCGCCAGGCGAGGTGAAGTTTGTGCTGGCCACCGAATCGGCCGCGCAACTGCTGCCCACCATCCGCAGCCGCTGCCAAAGCCACACCATGGTGTGGCCCGCGTTTGACCAAGCGCTGGCCTGGCTGCAAGCGGTGTGCGCCAGCCAAGGCCTGGGCGGCAAGGGCGTGCAGGCAGACGACTTGCGTGTGCTGCTGGCCGCCGCCGGTGGCCGCCCGTCCGACGTGCTGGCGCAGCTGCAGCTCCAAGGCGCCAAAGAGGCGGCCGAGCGTTGGCGCGCCCTGCCCAAAGCCGTGGCGGCAGGTCATGTGGCGGTGTTGGGCGACTTCAGTTTGCCTCAGGCCGTGGACGCTTTGCAAAAGCTCTGCCACGACCTGTGGGCCATGAAAGTGGGCGCAGCCCCCCGGTTTTTTGCGGCAGACACGCTCCCCGCCTTCAAGGTGGCGGGCAAAGACAGCGCTCGCGGCCCCTCGCTGTATGCCCTGGGCCAGTGGACCAAAGAGCTGAACGCCAGCGCCCGCACCGCCGAGCATCCCTACAACCCCGGCCTGATGCTCGAAGCCTTGGTCAGCCGCGCCCAGCTGGCCATGCGGGGCACCTCTGCCTGAAAATATATGTTTGTTGATTCCCACTGCCACCTGACTTTTCCTGGTCTGGCTGAAAAACTGCCTGAGATCCGTCAAGCCATGCGCGAGGCGCAGGTCGACCGCGCTTTGTGCATTTGCACCACGCTAGAAGAGTTTGCACAGGTGCACGCTCTGGCCCTGGCCCACGACAATTTTTGGTGCAGTGTGGGCGTGCACCCCGACAACGAAGGCGTGACCGAGCCCACGCTGGACGACCTGCTGACCCGGGCGGCCTTGCCACGCGTGGTGGCCATCGGTGAAACCGGCCTGGATTACTACCGCCTGGGTGAGCGCACGGTGGCCGACATGGAATGGCAGCGCGAGCGCTTTCGCACCCACATTCGGGCGGCGCGGCAAACCGGCAAGCCGCTGGTCATTCACACCCGCAGCGCGTCTGTTGACACCTTGGCCATCCTCAAAGAAGAGGGGCAGGGCGGCTCGCTCCCCCCTGCCACAGGGGTGTTTCACTGCTTCACCGAAACCCGCGAGGTGGCCGAGGCGGCCTTGGACTTGGGCTTTTACATCTCGTTTTCAGGGATTTTGACCTTCAAGACAGCGGCCGATTTGCGCGAAGTCGCGGCCTGGGTGCCCATGGACCGCATGCTGATAGAGACCGACAGCCCTTATTTGGCGCCCATGCCCCACCGAGGCAAGACCAACAACCCCTCTTACGTGCCGTGGGTGGCCAAACAGATTGCCCAATTGCGCGGCTTGGAGGTGCAAGAGGTGGCGCAGCAGACCAGCAGCAATTTTGAGAGCTTGTTCCCGCAGGCTAAGAATGGAATAAATTAAGCCATATTTCACATGATAATGTTCGCCTATCATGTTGTTTTTATTGGATTTATTACCTCTCTTAAACAATCACCTGAAGTGTTGAGTTCAGCATGAATTTCTTAATTATTTACATGAAAAAGAGCTTTTTGAGCTATGTTTTTATTGGGTTTTTTACTTTTTTTTGTGCTTTCTCGGCACAAGCCAGTTCTTACGACAATTTTTTCAAAGCCGTCAAAAGCGATGACGTTTTATCGGTGCACAGGCTGTTGTCCATCGGCTTTGATGCGAACACCTTAGATCCGCAAAAACGCTCGGCCCTGATGCTTGCCGTGGCTGAAAAATCGGTCAAAGTGGCTTCTTTGTTGATTTCCAGCTTGAATATAGACCTTGAAGCCATGAACTCGGCAGGCGAAAACGCGCTCATGCTGGCATCGCTCAGCGGCCAAGAGAACATTGTTCGGCAGCTGATTGACCGAGGTGCCGACATCAACAAGCCAGGCTGGACCGCTTTGCACTATGCCGCCAGTGGTGGTCATGACGCCATTGTTCGCCTGTTGTTGGTTCACCATGCGTATGTGGACGCCGAGTCGCCCAATGGCAGCACACCTTTGATGCTGGCTGCCCGTTACGGCAGCACGGTCAGCGTCAAGTTGCTGCTGCAAGAAGGTGCCCAAGCAGGACAAAAAAACCAGCAAGGTCTGAACGCACTGGATTTCGCCAAACTGGGCGAGCGCCCAGACGCCATCGCTTTGCTCGGTGCAGCATTCAAACCCCAGACGCTGGCGCCATCACGGTAAGCCACGTCAAAGCGAAAAGTCAAAGAATCCATGATCTTTAACTTCATACGATGTATATTATGTTAAGTCCTAAAAGTAGGTAGGCAAATGCTGTACTGGCAGGTTTGATCGGGCAATGCATGCTGAGATCGAACATGACAGCCCTTCGGGCTCAAGCCAATCAAGGCGAGATGCCCCCTGCGTCGAGCAAACTCATCAAGGTGTACTTCTCACGGTCAATCTCGCTGCGGGTGCGCACCCCCAGGCGGCGCAGCGCTGGCAAGGGTGGGCACCAACCTTGGGTCGCGTGTTGAATCAAGAAAAACATCACCACGCCTGGCAGGATCAGCCATTTGCGGTCTACTTGGTGGGCCAAGAGCACACCTGCCAGCCCTAAAGCGCCCGCATTGACTTCAAGCACGCGCTCAATATCCCACTCTTGGTCCAATTGCCCTATGCGCTCGCTGATGCGCTGATCGCTCAAGGCGGCATGCCGCGTGATGCTGCGGTCTGTCTCAATGTCTATGGCCCGGTTGATGGCACGGGCGGTGTAGCAGCGAACCCGGTCCGACTCATGAGCGACCGGACGCGGCTGCAAAAGCGCTTCACTGAAATCCAGTCCATGGCGGACTGGAGATGACATGGCGGTAGAACTCATGGCGAACACTCCTGGGCAAGTGCGACCATGCTGCGCTTGTTCAGGTCAGATTGCCGTAGGACGGCTGGGCCTGCAAATGTGGGACCCGTTGTCAGGAAAAGCAGAACTGGCCAGAAATTAATCCGTATCTGACCCAAATAATGGAAATTAATCTGTATCTGACCCCAATTAATGACCCCAATTAAATCTTTAAGCCGCTGATTGGCGCAGCAGCTCTTCAATGGCTTCGGTGGTGTTGCGGGCATGCTCAGCGATGGGCTCGGGCATGGCGGCGATGGAGTCTAGGGGGTAGGTCCCGCTGACCACGCCTTTGAAGGCAACTTCTGCGGCCAGTGCGTCTTGGCCCAAACCGTCCAAAGCAGCCAAGAGGCAGGCGGGCAAGCTGGCCAAGCCGGCGTCGGCGAACAAGTCCAGGCCCTCGTGGCTGACGCGGTAGTCAAACTCGCCGCGCTGAAACTCATCAATGAGGAAGCGAACAATCATGTGTTGACTCCAAGATCGACTCTGGTCTGTGCTGCAGTCTGCGCTCCGATTTCGGCGAGCCCACGCCAGTGGTCCAAAGCGCCCTGCCCGGCTTGCTGGCCGCTGGCCAGGCAGGCAGTCATCAAATAGCCGCCTGTGGGGGCTTCCCAGTCCAGCATTTCACCTGCGCAAAACACGGCTTGGTCTGGCCACGGCAGGGTTTGCAGGCGCAGCTGGGGCGAGAGTGACTCAAAGCGCACGCCGCCCGCGCTGCTGATGGCTTCGTCCAGCGGCCGGGTGGATTGGAGTGGCACGCGCAGGCCCTTGATGGCTTGGGCCAGGCGTTCAGGGTCTTGCCAGGCGGCTTTGTCCAGCAGCTCGTGCAACAGCGCCGACTTGATGCCGTCCAGCCGCAGCCGGCCTTTGAGGTGCGAGGCCATGGAGCGCGAGGCGCGCGGCCTGCGCACTTCGGCCAGCACCTCCTCGGCACTGCGGTCGGGCAAGAGGTCGAGCTCAAAACTGGCGTGGCCGTGGGCCAAAATCTCGTCGCGCAAGAGGCTGGAGGCCGCGTAAATGAGACTGCCTTCCACCCCGGTTTGGGTGGCGACAAACTCGCCCTTGCGCTCAAAGTGGCGCCCGCGTGAATCAGTCACGCGCAGGGCCACCGACTTGAAGGGCTGGCCTGCAAAGCGGCTGCTGAAGTGCTCGCTCCAGCCGCCACCGCCCTTGCCTGCCACGTCAAAACCGCCATTGGACGGCTGCAAAGGCGCCACGCCCACGCCTTGGTCCACCAACCAGGGCACCCAAGCGCCGTCTGAGCCTAGCCTGGCCCAACTGCCACCGCCCAGCGCCAGCAGCACCACGGACGCGGCCACCACACGCTCGCCGCTGGGCGTGCCAAAGCGCAACGCGCCTTCTGGGGTCCAGCCTTGCCAGCGGTGGCGCATGGAAAAACGCACGCCTGCTTGCCTGAGCTGGTGCAGCCAGGCGCGCAGCAAGGGCGCGGCCTTCATGTCGGTGGGAAACACCCGGCCTGAGCTGCCCACAAAGGTGGCCACGCCCAGCTGAGCGGCCCATTGGCAGACCTCGGGGCTGCCGAATTCGGCCAGCCAGGGCGCCACCTGCGCTTGGCGCTCGCCGTAGCGGGTGACAAAAGCCTGGGCATTCTCGGAATGGGTGAGGTTGAGACCGCCGCGCCCAGCCAGCAAGAACTTGCGGCCCACAGAGGGCATGGCGTCGTACACCCGAACAGGGACGCCGCCGCGGGCCAGCACCTGGGCGGCCATGAGGCCGGCCGGACCGCCCCCTATGACGGCCACTTCAGAAGGGGATGAAACGGGGTCTGCCAAAAGAGAATTCAAAAGCGGGGGTCCAAGTGCTTGTCAAAGTAGAGTGCAGTCGCGGGTCTGAGCCGGGCGGTGGATTATGTGGCCGGCAGGTCTGTGAATTCAGCCACCTCCACCAAGGCGCCCTGCCCCGTCAAAAAGGCCACTCTGACAGGCGCGCCACCCTGCCAGGCCTGCACCGCGCGCCTGTAGGCCTGCATCTGGGCCACTAATTCGGGCTGGGTTTCAGGTCGTGCCGCAGATTTGTAGTCCAGCACCCACCAGCCGCTGTCTGTGTGTTGCACCAGCCGATCCAGGCGCAAGAGCTGGCCTGCGTGGGCCAGTTCCACCTCGCTGCCTTGCCAAAGCAGTTGCTCGGACTGCCACACCCAAGCGCCCTCGCCTTGCAAAATGCGCTCGGCCGCCGCACGGGCTTGTTCGGCCTGCCCAGCGTCCAGGCGAAATTCACGCGCGGCCGACTGCACCTGGGCAGGCCCCACCGCGCCCCACTCCAGCAAGCGGTGCATGGCTTGGCCCATGCGGGAGGCATCGCTGTCGGGGGCTGTTTCCAACTGCGCGCAACGCAGGGCCTCGGGCAGCAGGGGCAACACAGGCAGAAAAATGGTGGCAGGGGCAGCGCTTAAAGCAGGTGCATGCTGTGCGGCAGTCTGGGGCTGAGCCACCTCCTCCAGGGGCGCAGCCAAGGCTTGCAGGCGCTGCCACCAAGAAGCGGGTCCTGAGGCACTGGCGCGCGCAGGCTCAATCGACGACAAGCCCAGCACCTGCCTGGCGCGGGTCATGGCCACGTAAAGCATGTTGAGCTCTTCGCGGTGGCGGGCCTGCTTTTCAGCGTCCAGGGCCAGCCGGAGGCAAGCCGGTGGCCGACTCTCGCTGAGCAAAAACGCAAAGCGCAGCGGGTGCACGGCCTCGCCCGGCCAGTCCACCAGCACGCCCATGCTTTCTGCGGCGCGCGCTGGGGTGTGGGTGTCCACCAGCAGCAGCACCTCGGCCTCCAGGCCTTTAGCGCCGTGGATGGTAAGCAGGCGCACGGCTTCCTCTGACACAGTGGCCGGGGCCGCTATACCGCCGGCTTTGAGCGCTCGCACCAGCGCGTAGGGCGTGATGAAGCGCCCGCCTTCGTGGTTGAGCGCGGCCATCAGCAAGGCGCTGAGGTTGGCCAGCACGGCGTGGCGCTGTGCGGCAGGGGCGGCGGCGGCGTAGCGGGCCATGACGTCACCATCGGTGTAAATGGACTGCAGCGCATCGTGCGGCGGCAAGGCCTGCACCCAGCGCTGCCAGCGCGCCAACACGGCGCCTATCTCGAGCAGGGGCTGAGCTTCGGGCTGTGCCAACTCGGCCACGCTGCCCGGGCTGGCTTGCAGCAACGCAAGCCACGAACTGTGCGTGCGCTTGGCCGCCAAGGCCAGCGGCACCAGGGCCGGGTTGTCCACGCCAAACAAGGGCGAGCGCAGCACGCGTGCGAGTGACAGGTCGTGGCGGGGTGAGACCAGCACGTCGAGCAGGGCCACCAGGTCTTGCACCTCGGCACGGTCCATGAGAGCGGTTTTTTCGCCCACCTCGGCGGGCAAACCCAGGGCCTGCAGCGCCTGCTGCATGGGCAGCAAGTTGCTGCGCTTGCGCGAGAGCACCATCACATCCCGTGGTCGCAGCCCGCGCTGCTCGATTTGCATGGCCAGCCAGGCGGCGGCTTGGCGGGCTTCCAAGGTGCGCAGGGTTTCTTCAGGCAACTCTCTAGGCGTGAGCAGGCTGTCACGCCAGACCATGCCATCTTCGCTGTCCTCTGGCGCATCTTTTTCAGGCCTTGCAATGGCGGGCAGGCGCAGCACCTCCCCGTCCTGGGCCGAGGCGCTGGTGTGCACTCTAAAACCAGGGTAAGCGTCGTCCGGGTCGGCGGCGGCCTCACCCATGGCCGCGTTGACCACGGCGATCACGCGCTGGGCATTGCGCCGGGTGTGGTCGCAGCTGAGCACGTCGCCGCCCAGGGCGTCGCGCACAAATTGCTGCGCAGCCACAAACACCTGCGGCTCGGCACGCCGAAAGCGGTAAATGCTTTGCTTGGGGTCGCCCACCAAAAACACGCTGGGCGCCCGGCCAGCCCCGGCGTAGCTGTCCAGCCAAGCGCGCAGCGCTTGCCACTGCAGCGGGTTGGTGTCTTGGAACTCGTCAATCAGCAGGTGGCGCACCTGGGCGTCCAGCTTTTCTTGCACCCAGCCTGAGAGCACCTCGTCGCTGAGCATGCGGCGGGCGGCGCGCTCTATGTCGTTCATGTCGACCCAGCCGCGCTCGTGTTTGAGGGCCGCAAACTCGGCCATCAACACGCGGGTGAGCCTGGCCATGCGCTGCTGAAACACCCAGGCCTCGTGCTGGCGCGACAGC
This sequence comes from Polaromonas sp. YR568, assembly GCA_945878995.1. Lineage (GTDB taxonomy): Bacteria > Pseudomonadota > Gammaproteobacteria > Burkholderiales > Burkholderiaceae_C > Polaromonas. The sequence continues at coordinate 47,829 of CAMCUN010000018.1, forward strand.
TCCACCAGTTCTTCAGCCAGGCTTTGAGCTTGGCGCACGTCAGCATGGTCTTGGGCCTTGCCCAGCTTGCGGGGGGTGAGCTTGTCGCGGGTCAGCAGCGCATTGACCACGCCTTGCAGGTCTTGGGTTTGGAGCGCCTGCTGCAGTTCCAACCCCTTGGCAGCATGGCTGGGGGCTTTGAGTTGGCTGATCACCCCAGCGGCACTGGCCAACAGTGCCTGCACTGGCGCCAAGCTCAGGGCCTGGGCGGGCTCATTCAGGCCCGCATAAGCGGGAAACTGCTCGGCCATGGATTTGACAGCGCTGTCGACCTTGCCCGCGGCGTCGGCCAGCGCAAATTCCACGCGCTTGTCCAGGCCGGCTTGCAAGGCCTTGTCGGCCTGAAAGCGACCGTGGGCGCGCACCAAAGCTTCAAAATCGGCGCGGGCCTCGGGCCGCGCCAGCAGGGCCGCATAAAAACGTGGCCACACCAGCGCCTTGGCTTGGCTGTCGTCTTCCAAAAGCTCATAGTGAACGGGCAGCTCCAGCTCTTGCAGCACCGCCACCGGGGCGTTGCGCAGCAAAGCTGAAAACCAGCTGTGGAAGGTGCGAATTTGCACGGGCCTCCCGGCCGCCAGCACCTGGGCGTACAGGCCGCTGAGTTTGTCGCACAGGGCCTGGGCGTGGGCAGGCTGGTCCAGGCCAGGCACGCCCCGCTCTCGCAAGGCTTGCATCAGCGTGGCCTGGTCGGCGCCGGCAAATTCTTTGAGCCACTCGTACAAGCGGGCGCGCATTTCACCTGCGGCTTTGCGGGTGAAGGTGATGGCCAATATGTCTTGGGGTGCGCAGCCAGCCTCGCCCGAGCGCGCGTCGGGCTCCAACAGCGCCCGCAGCATGCGGGAGACCAACATCCAGGTTTTGCCGGCGCCTGCGCAAGCCTCCACGGCCACGCTGCGCCTGGGATCGCAGGCCACGGCGTAAAAGGCGGCAGCCGCCACAGGCCGGCCGTTGTGTTCATAAGCGCCGTTGGTCATGATGTCCCTTCAGGCGCCACAAAATCTTTGCGGCACAGGCCGCGCGCCTGGCAATATTCACAGGCCAGCCCGTCGCCCAAGGCGCGCAAGGGCTCGCCCGCGTGCAGCCGGGCCACATCGTGCGCAATGCCCGCTTGCAGCAAGGCGCGCAGTTCAAGCACCTGTTTTTGCGGCCAAGCGTGGGTTTCGCCTTTTTCGCCCACGTTGACGTAAGCGGCGCTCAGCTCAGTCTCGCCCAGCAGGGCGGCGTAAAAAGCCAGTTGAGTGTCTTCAGCGCCGCTTTTCAGGCGCTCGCGGGTTTTCTCCGCGCCTTCGGTTTTGTAGTCCAACAGCTGCGGTCTGCCGTGGGCATCGCGGTCCATGCGGTCTATCTTGCCAAACAAGGTGAGCTCACCCAGGGGCTGCTCTTTCCATTCCTCGGCCTCGGCAAACACCAGCCCTGCCGCTTCGTGCTCTGCCAGCCAGGCGAGGTATCCCTGGCGCACCTGCGGCCACACGGCCTCAAAAGGCAAAAACTCGGCAGGCTCTAAGTCCAGGCGGCGCCTGGCGTGCTCGGCGGCGGCTTCCATCAGCACCAGCCGCTGGGCAGCGTCTGGCGTGGGGGCGGCTTGCAGGCTGTGGTGAAAGTGGCTCAAGGTCTCATGCAGCCAGTTGCCAAAGTCGCGCTTGCCTAGGGCCGTGTCCAGCTCGTCAGTTTCTTTGAGGCCCAGCTGGCGCAAGGCAAAAAAGCGGTAGGGGCAGCTGCGCAAATCGGCGTAGGCCGAGGCCGACAGCCGGGTCACGGGCAAGCTAGCGCCCAGCGCCGCAGCGCTGTGGATAGGATGGAGCACCAGCTCACGCGGCTGGCGCAAATCAACGGCTTGTTCAGGCTCCCCAGCCAAAACCAACTCCTGCACCCAGGCCGCTGGCATGAGGTGCTCGCCGTTGTGGCTTTGCCGCCAAAGCAGGTGCACCTCTTGCATCTGCAGCGCGTGGTTCCAGGCGGCACGGTTGGCCGCCATGAGCTGGGCGCGCGAAGGCAAGCCTAGCAACAGCCGCTGGGCAGGTGTCCAAGGGCCGGGGGGCTCTGGCGAGGCAGGCAGGCTCACCTCGTCGGCGCCCGGCAACACCATGGCCGCCAAGGATCGGCCCAGCAGTTGGCTGAGCGGCAAAATCACCACCTGCGCTTGGGGCGGGTGCACGGGAGAATACGAAGCGGACTCCAGGGTTTGGCTGACCCATTGCGTGAACTCGCGGCGGCTGAGCGTGGCCTGCAGCGCATCAAAGTCGGCTTCGCTGCCGTCGTGCAGGCGCAGTGCATCACACACGGCTTGGCCGGCCACGTCGCGCAACAGTGCGTCCCAATGGCCCGCCAACCGCAACACGCCTCGCAACTGCGCCAACCACGCACCCAGCGGCCGGGATTTTTGCAAACCATCTAGCCAAGGCTGCACCTGCTGGGCCAGGGCTTGCGCTTGGGCGTGTACGGCCCGCACCGAGGCCCAGCGCCGCACGCCGGCCGTTCGCAGTTCGGCCTCTGCCGCCTGCAGCTGGTCGGCCTCAATGGCTGAGGCGTGCTTGAGCCAGTCGAGCACGGTGTCGCAGGAGGCCTCGTGGGGCAATGCCCGCAACAGGCTCATGAGCACGGCAGCGGCCCGGGTGGTGGACAAAGTCCAGCCGGTTTCGTCGCGCACGGCCACGCGTTGCTCAGCCAACAGGGCACGCACCCGGCGCGTAAGCACGCGGTCTTGCGCAATCAGGCCCACCGGCTGCACCTGTCGGCTGAGCAGGTCAATCACGCAGGCGGCGGCGCGCTCGGCCTCTTGCGCCGCATCGGTGGTCGCTTGCAACGCCACCCGGCCCCGGGGCCCAGAAGGCGCGGCCAGCACCAGCGACATGGCCCTCTCGCCCAGCCCAAGGCGCAAGGCGTCGGCCAACGGGTCTTGCTGAAAACCTTCGAGCACCACCAGCAGCGCTGGTTTCTGGGCAAACAACACATCGGTGGCAAAGGCGGAGCTGGAGGCCCAAAGCAAGGCCAGTTGCGCCACCATCGCCTCGTGCTCCAGCACAGACGAGCTCAAACCCGCGGTGAGCAGCGGCAGCAAACGCTCGCGCCAGGCCTCGCGTTCTGGCGGCGGCACGGCGGCCGCCACCCTGGCCAGGGACCAAGCCGCCTCCATCAGCTTGGGCGCCAAAATTTCGCGCTGGGCGCCGCGCTGGCTGTGCGCCAACCACTGCCCTGCAGTCAGCAGGTCAAAAGCGGCGTCCCCTCGCAAGTCCTCGGGGCCGGGTGCAAAGCCGCCGCGCGATGCCCACAAGCTGGTGGCCCAGTTTTGCGTGGTTTCCACCCGCGGCAAGAGCAAGGCCGCATCGCCTTGTTGCCGGGCCAGCGTGACCCAGGCTTGGCGCGCCGTGCCCATGAGTTGGGCATAGGGCACCAGCACCACGCATTCGGAGGCCGGGCAAGCGCGCTCTTGCAGGGCCTGCACGATGCCCTGGGTGAGCTGCAGCCAGCGCTGGTCGTTGAAATGAGAGGAAAGTGGTTCAGCGTTCAAAGGGGGTCGCCAAAAAGGACGGTGGGCAGACTGTGCGCCTGATGACTGGGCCTGACGCTGCCTGCGCGTTTCTGCCACAATTTGCTCAATTATCCAGAACCCAGCGCCCTCCCCTGCGCTCCACGAAAGGAAGCCACACATGGCCAGCGAGTTGATCAAGCATGTCTCTGACGCCACCTTCGAAACTGAGGTCCTGCAGTCGAGCACGCCCGTGCTGGTGGACTACTGGGCCGAGTGGTGCGGCCCTTGCAAAGCCATAGCCCCCATCCTCGACGAAGTGGCCACCGGCTACGAGGGGCGCTTGCAAATCGCCAAAATGAACGTGGATGAAAACCGCGACATCCCGGCCCAATTTGGCATTCGCGGCATTCCCACGCTGATGCTGTTCAAAGACGGCAAATTGGCCGCCACCAAAGTGGGCGCCTTGAGCAAATCTCAGTTGACCGCCTTTATTGACCAAAACATGGCCTGATTTTTTGGGGGCAGCAGGCCATAGCCCAGCTGTCCCAGCCCATGGCCGCGGTGATGCAGTTTGGACTTGGGTCCATCAGCACATTTGTCTGTCATAATTATTTTCAACAGCTGTCCGGTCCCCCGCCTGACAGCCCGGGTTGCAGGCCAGATCGGCCCTCCAATCCTTTCTTCCCCACCCCCCGTTTTTTATTCAGAGCTCCACTCGGGGTTCTACGCTCCGCAGGATCATTCATGCATTTGAAAGAACTCAAGGCACAACACGTGTCTGAAGTGCTCAAGCAGGCTGAAGCGCTTGAGATTGAAAACGTTGGCCGCATGCGCAAGCAAGAGCTGATGTTTGCCATCATCAAAAAACGCGCTAAAACCGGCGAAACCATCGTGGCCGATGGGGTGCTGGAGGTTTTGCCAGACGGTTTTGGCTTTTTGCGCGACCCGGATTCGAGCTACACCGCCTCGACCGACGATATCTACATCAGCCCCAGCCAGATTCGCCGCTTCAATTTGCACACCGGCGACATGATTGAAGGTGAAGTGCGCACGCCCAAGGACGGCGAGCGTTACTTTGCCCTCAACAAGTTAGACACCATCAACAACCTGCCGCCTGAGCAAAACAAGCACAAGGTGATGTTTGAAAACCTCACGCCGCTGTTTCCGCGCGAGCAGTTCAAACTGGAGCGCGAGATCAAGGCCGAGGAAAACCTCACCAGCCGCATCATTGACATCGTTGCCCCCATTGGCAAAGGCCAGCGTGCCTTGCTGGTGGCGCCGCCCAAGTCGGGCAAAACGGTGATGATGCAAAACATAGCCCACGCCATCACTTCCAACTTCCCCGAGGTCGAGATGATGGTGCTGCTGGTGGACGAGCGCCCCGAAGAGGTCACCGAGATGCAGCGCAGCGTGCGCGCTGAGGTCATTTCGTCCACCTTTGACGAGCCGGCCGCCCGCCACGTGCACGTGGCAGAAATGGTCATCGAGCGCGCCAAGCGCTTGGTGGAACTGGGCAAAGACGTGGTGATCTTGCTGGACTCCATCACCCGCTTGGCCCGTGCTTACAACAACGTGCTGCCGTCTTCGGGCAAGGTGCTCACCGGCGGCGTGGACGCCAACGCCTTGCAGCGACCCAAGCGCTTTTTTGGCGCAGCGCGCAAAATTGAAGAAGGCGGCAGCCTGACCATCATTGGCACCGCCTTGATTGACACCGGCAGCCGCATGGATGAGGTGATCTTTGAAGAGTTCAAAGGCACCGGCAACTGCGAGATTCATCTGGACAGGCGCCTGTATGAAAAGCGCGTGTTCCCGGCGATCAACCTCAACCGCAGCGGCACCCGCAAAGAAGAGTTGCTGCTGTCCCCCGAGATCTTGCAAAAGTCCCGCATCCTGCGCCAATTCATGTACAGCATGGACGAAATCGAGTCCATGGAGCTCATGCTCAAGAACATGAAAGCCACCAAGAACAACCATGAGTTCTTCGACATGATGCGCCGCGGCGGCTGATGCTGGCCTGACACCTTTAAAAATGCAATAATCGCAGGCTTGGCGGAAAGTGTTCGGGATGGGCCCGAATGGCTGCTGCACCTGAGCCTTATGAAGGAAAGAATATGAAAGACGGCATTCATCCCAATTACCGCGAAGTTTGTTTCTTGGACATGTCCAACAACTTCAAGTTTGTCACGCGCTCTTGCGTCAACACCAAAGAAAAGGTGATGATGGACGACGGCCGCGAACTGCCCCTCTTCAAACTGGACACCTCCAGCGAGTCGCACCCTTTCTACACAGGCACGCAAAAGTCGGTGGACAACATGGGTGGACGCGTCGAGCGCTTTCGCAACCGTTTCGGCAAAACCGCCACCGCAGCCAAGTAAGCTGCAGGCCTTGAGGCCCGTGTCGCAAGACGCCAAAAGCAGCCTGCGCCCAGGCTGCTTTTTTTTCGCCTACAAGCCTGCCACACCACTTCCCCAAACCCCTTGAGCCAGCCTTCCCCCGCCATCGTTGCCCAGTCGGCTGTCATGCGCCTGCCGCGCTTGGCATTGCTCTTGTTTTGCCTGGCCTATGTGCTGCCGGGCTTTGTGGGGCGTGATCCGTGGAAAACCGTGGACGCATTGGCCTTTGGCACCATGCAGGAAATGGGGCTGGGCCTGGCGCCCTGGTTGTCGCCCCAGACGCTGGCGCAACACGGCGGCTTTGACAGCCTTTTGCCTTTTTGGCTGGGCGCTGCGTCCATGCAGGCCCTGCCCTTCATGGACGCCGCCCTGGCTGCCCGGCTGCCCTTTATAGCGCTGCTGGCGCTGGCCTTGGGCGCTATGTGGTATGCGGTCTACCACCTGGCCCGCAGCCCGCAAGCGCAACCCGTGGCTTTTGCTTTTGGCGGCGAGGCCAACCCGCAAGCCTACGCCCGCGCCCTGGCCGACGCCGCTTTGCTGGCCCTGATCGCTTGCCTGGGCCTGGCCCAGTTGTCCCACGAGGCCACACCGGCGCTGGCTCAACTGGCTTTTACGGCGCTCACGCTGTATGGCTTGAGCGCCGCACCCACCGACCGCAGACCTTGGCGGCCCACCCTGGCCGTGGCCGCCGGTCTGCTGGGTCTGGCGCTCAGTGGCGCACCCAGCATTGCTTTGTTGTTCGGACTGGGGGCCTTGGTTGTCGACAGGCTGGACCCTGCCCCTGTGGCAGGGCGCACTGTATGGCGCCTGCAAGTGTTGGCTTTGACGGTGGGCGCCATGGCCGTGGCCTGGAGCCTGGACCTGTGGCACTGGCGGCTGGACCTGGCCGAGTGGGGGCAAGCCGCCAGCCAAAAATCGTCAGGTGGGCTGGCTCGCCTGTTCATTTGGTTCATGTGGCCGGCCTGGCCGCTCGCCTTGTGGACGCTCTGGCGCTGGCGGCGCCAACTGGGCAGCCGCCACATTGCCCTGCCCCTGTGGTTTGCGGCGGTGGTGAGCGTGGCCACTTTGCTGGGCACCGCTTCAGACCGGGGCCTGCTTTTGGCCTTGCCGCCGCTGGCCGCACTCGCCGCCTTTGCCCTGCCCACATTGGGGCGCAGCGTGGCCTCTTTGATCGACTGGTTCACGCTGATTTTTTTCACCCTGTGCGGCACCGCCATTTGGGTGGTTTGGATTGCCTTGCACACCGGTGTGCCGCGCCAACCTGCAGTCAACGTCAAGCGCCTGCTGCCCGGTTTTGAGCCCGACTTTTCTCTGATCGCCTTCCTGGTGGCGCTGGCCGCCACCCTGGCCTGGGCCTGGTTGGTGAAATGGCGCACAGGCCGCCACCGCTCGCCCATTTGGAAGTCTTTGGTGCTGCCGGCTGGCGGCGCCACGCTGTGCTGGCTGCTGCTCATGAGCTTGTGGCTGCCGCTGTTCAACTACGGTCGCGGCTATGCGCCTGCGGTTGACAAGGTGCTTGCCGTCGTGAACCGCCAAGCCTGTGTGGCCACGCTGGGCTTGTCCACCGCGCAAAGTGCCGCGCTGCGCTACCACGGCCAGCTTATTCTGCGGCCGCATTACTTGGTGGCAGCGCCCACCTGCCCTTTTTTGGTGGCAGACCGCGCCTTTCAAAACAAGCTCAAGGGCCAGCCTCAGTGGACGGCCGTGGGCGGCGTGCGCCGGCCCACTGACAAAAGCGACGACATGCTGATTTACCGCCGCACGCCAACGCACCCCGCTGAAGTTATTGCCAGTGAGTGAGCTGAAAACCCTGGGAAAACACGCCTCCACGGTGTTGGTTGGGCAGTTGGCTGTCATGGCTTTTGGTGTGGCCGACACCATGATTGCCGGCCGCCACAGTGATGCGGCCTTGGCGGCGCTCTCGGTGGGCTCGGCCATTTACATCAGCGTGTATGTGGCGCTCATTGGCATCGTGCAAGCCCTGCTGCCCATTTGGGCCGAAATGCGGGGTGCCCGCCGCGAACACGAAATAGGCGCCTCGATGCGCCAAAGCCTGTACCTGTGCGCGGTCATCACGCTGTGCGGCACCGCCGTGCTGCTCCTGCCCGGCCCCCTGTTGCGCTTTGCCCAAGTGCCCCAAGCCATGCAGGCCGAGGTACAAAGCTACTTGGCGGTGCTGGCCCTGGCGTTTGCGCCCGCGCTGCTTTTTCGCCTCTTCAGCACCCTGAATCAGTCGCTGGGTCGCCCGCAGTTGGTGACTTGGCTGCAAATTGGTGCCTTGGCCGTCAAAGTGCCGCTGTCTGTCTGGCTGGTGGGCGGCGGCGCGGGCGTGCCCGCCATGGGCGTGGTCGGCTGCGCCTGGGCGACTTTTGTGGTGAATTTTTTGCTGTTGGCTGCTGCGCTGGTGCTGTTGCGCACCAACGCGCTCTACCGGCCCTTTGGCCTGTGGCAGCGCATGGAGCGGCCAGACTGGAAGCGCATTCGTGAGTTTTTACGCATGGGTTTGCCGGGCGGGCTGTCCTACATGGTGGAGGTCACCTCTTTTACCCTGATGGCGGTGTTCATTGCCCGCCTGGGCACCACGGCGGCCGCAGCCCACCAAATTGCGGCAAGCCTGTCGGCAGTGCTCTACATGGTGCCGCTGTCGCTGTCGATTGCCTGCAGCGCCCGGGTGTCCTTCTGGATTGGCCGGGGCGATTTGGCGCAAGCGAGGCGGCTGGTGGGCATGGGCTTGGGCCTCATGGCCTCGCTGGCCATTTCACTGGCTGCTTTGCTGTGGCTCTTGCACAAGCAACTGCCCAGCCTGTTTTCCCGCAACCCTGAGGTGGCCAGCACGGCGGCTGCGCTGTTGCTGTGGGTGGCCCTCTACCATGTGGCCGACGCCATACAGGCCATGTGCGCCTTTTTGCTGCGCTGCTACCGGGTGACGCTGTTGCCGCTTTTCATTTACGGCTCTGTCTTGTGGGGCATGGGCTTAACGGGCGGCTATTGGCTGACCTATGTCGGCTGGGGTGAGGTGGGTATGCTTGGCCTGAACTGGCAGGCCACGCAATCGGCCAGCAGCTTTTGGGCAGCCGCCACGCTGGCTTTGACGCTGGTGTCATTGTGCTTTTGTGGCCTGCTGTGGCGGGCGGTCAGGCGGCCCGTGGCTGCATTGGGCGCTTAAAGTGCTGGCATTTGCCCACCGCCAATCGCTGGCAGGCCAGTTCCTACAGGGGAGTATGCGCCGGTGAACGCACATTGCCTCTAGCGGGCTGGTGTTTGGGGTTTGTAGGAGCCAGCCTGCTGGCGAATCGTCGCCTGAAGTGATGCCCGTTGCCCGGCACGCATCGCTTGCAGGCAAGCTCCTACAGGGGAAAAGACGAGCTCTTGTT
>CAMCUN010000019.1 GCA_945878995.1 Polaromonas sp. YR568
CAGCAGCAGCATCTTCAGCGGCATCTTCAGCGGCTTTTGCCGACGAGTCCGTGGTTTGAGGGTCTTTTTTGCTCTCTTCTGAACGACCTGTGTCCGCATCGGCCTGGACACTGTCTGCGTCCTTGTTGGCAGAGGCCGTGTTGGCGGCGGTCTCAGCTGCTGCGGCCCCCGGTGCAGAGGCCTCATTGGCATGGCCCTTCTCATCCGCATTGGCCGCAGCTGCATTGGCTGCAGCTGCGTTGGCTGCAGCCGCGTTGCGGGCCAGCGGTGCGCCGCCGTGCTTGACCACTTCGGCGTCCACGATGGCTTCTGCCGCTTGAATGTAGGCTTGTGCGGCTTCAGTTTGCGCTTTCGCCACCTGCACGTCTGCTGCAGCCGCGTCAATTTGCGCCTGGCCTTTATCGCGGTAGCCCTCCACCTCGGTCAAGGTCTGCGCGCACTGCTCGCCCATGCCGGCTTGCGCGTCCAGCACGGCCGTTTTCAAGCTGGCCATTTCAGCGGCCAAGCCCGTCAAACCGGATTTGAGTTCGTCGTTCACCGACTCGGCTTCGGCTGCAGCACCGGCCATGGCAGCGTCTGCATCGGCTTGAATGCTTTCTAGCCCTTGGGTGGCGCCGTCCAGGCCGGTCTGAGCGTGCGACTCGGCGCTGCTGGCTTGTTGCACCACTTGCTCTGCGTCGTCGCGGCATGCTTGCAAGGCGTCGTCCAGCAAGGGGCTGGCCCCTTCCAATTGGGCCATGCTGGCCGCGTCTGTTTCAGCGCTGGCATGCAGATCGTCACCGGCTTGGCTGAGTTGGTCTTGCTGGGCTTGGGCGGCATCGACAGCACTTTGGGCGTCGTCCAGCGGCGCTTGAAGCGCCGCCTGAGTTTCCTTGCGCAGAGTTTGCACATGGGTCTCTAGACCGTTGACATCCACGCCCGCTTGTTGGGCCATGCCACGCGCGGTTTGCAGCAATTGCTGGGCCACAGGTGGCAAGCCGGTGAGTTGCGCGTCGACTTGCGTCAAGGTTTGTTGCAGCCCTTCATTCAAGCGGGTATTTTGGGTCTCTATGGCCGTCAAGGCTTGGTCGACCATGGCTTGGGCTTGTTGCAGCGCCACCCCGGCTTTGGCTTCGGCTTGGTCCAGCACTTGGTCCAGCGCTGCGCGGCCCTTGTCAAGGGTTGCATTGACTGGCACCAGCGCTTGGTCAAGCAACTCTTTGAGGCGCTGGCCTGGCACTTCAATTTGCGCGCGCAAGCTGTCCAGGTGCGCGTCCAACTCCTTGAGCTTGGTGTGCATCGCATCGGCCGGCGGTGTCAGCTTGGCTTTGGCTTTGTCAATCAGCCCATGTGCTTGGCCGCTCACTTCGTCAATTTTGGCCTTCACCGGCGTGAGCGCCTGCGCTGTCAGGCTGAGCACTTTGTCGTGCAGTGCCTGAATTTTTTCGTGGGGCGCAGCCTTGGCGATGAAGTCGTCGCGCACCGCCACGACCTGGTCGATCAGCCTCTTAGGCTGGGGTTTGACGGCATCGACCGCAGCGTGCATTTTTTGAGAAACCACCACCAATTTGTCTTGCGCCACCACCATCGCAGCCTGCAGCTGACGGAGCAAGTCCACCAGCTTGTCAATGACCAGCTGAATTTGCGCCATGACTTGGCTGAGCACATCGCGCAACACGTCGACTGCAGCCAAGGCCTTGTCCAGCAAGCCGTCGGCGGTTTTGCCCGCCGTTTTGACCGTGGTGCGGGCTGTGGCAATGGTGGCTTTGATGCTCGGGAGGCTGGCTTTGACGCCCATGAACAGGGTGCGTGCCACCATCAGCGGCGGCGCACGCATTTGGTAGCGGGTGCAGATCGTGATGGCTTCATCGCACAAGGTGCCGGCTTGGTCGAGCTCGGCGCTGGCCGCTTGCAGCGCGCGGTCGGCCTGCTGCACAAAGTCGGCGATCTTGCCTCGGATGTCTTCAATCAGTGCTTGGGCGGCATCGATTTGATCGGTGACCACCGAGAAACGCTCGGGCAGGTCAGCCAGCTGCGCTTTGATCTGGTCGATTTCCTCGCTCAGCTCAGTCAAGGCTTGACTGAAACCCTCCAACGCATGGTCCACGCCGCCTGCGGCTTGGTCCAAGGTGTCCAAAATCGCCCGCACGACTTGGCGAATTTGTTCAATGAGTTGGTCAATGTTGGCGATCACACCGTCAACAATGTCTCCCACCGCCATTATTTTTTGGGCCACGCCATCCATGGCAGCCTGAACCTTGGCCAGCGGAATGTCCATGGCTTGGGCCAACTCGTTCACGTTGCCGTGAAAACCGTCGATCTGCGTTTGCAGGTTTTGCAGCTCAGACTCCAGAGCCGCCACCGCGTCCACCAACCGCTGCTGAACGGGGCGCAGCGAATCAAAAAGCTCGGCCACCAAAGCCGTGATATCGGCCGCCAGTTTGGCCACCATGTCGGCCAAACCGTCGGCCATGCCGCTGAGCTGAACTTGCACCGCATCGGCTTCCGCGCGAATGGCTTGACTGATTTGTGCCACACCCTCCCGCGCTTTGACCCCTGCAGTCTCAGCCAGTGCGCGCAAGTCGGTCAGAATTTGCTGGCGCGCTGCAGGCGAGATCACCTGAGTCGGATTTTGCAAGGCCATCAAGCTGGCCTGCAGCGGCTGCAGCTCAGCCGCCAGCGCTGCCAGTCGCGGTTGCACGCTTTGCGCTTGGCCCGACAGCGCTTGCACCCGGTCCAGCAAAGCGTTCACCTTGGGCATCACGCCTGACAAGTCGGGCCGCAGGGCCACCAATCGCTGGGGCATGGCGGCCACGCCGCCCGCCACGGCCTGCATGTCAGTGGCCACGCCCGCCAGGTTTTTGCCCCCATCAACCAATCGCGTTCCGGCCGATGACAGCTGCAGGGGAATAGCTTGTAAATCGCTTTGTAGGCTGCTGAGCGCGGGCACCAAGTCGCCGGCAATCTCTTGCGGGCTTAAGGGGCCGGCCAGTGCGCCCAGCTCGCGGGTGATTTGGGCAAACTCGCCGCCCATTTGCGACACGGTTTTTTGCCCTTGCGCCAATGCGTCGGCCAAACCCGTGCTCAGCACCTGGCTGCCCTGCTGGGCGGCAGCGGCAACCTGGGCGGCGCCTTCGGTCAGTGCGGTTTGCGCGGTAGTGACGAACTTCACAAGAGACGCATCACAATTTGTCCAGCGCCTGGGTGATGTCGGCGCTGGTGCTGTCCATGGCCGTCTTCACGCCGGGCACTTTGTCAGGCGCAGGGGCCATAGAGCCCGATGCGCTCTTAACGCTGCCCAAGGTGGTGCTGATTTGTGCCAGCGACTGCTTCACTTCTGGCAGCACCTCGGCGCCTTCTATTTGCACATCTTCCAGCACATCAAGCAAAGGCGGCAAGCTCGCCACCACTGGAACATCGCTCAAAGCAGGCAGGCCGGCCAAGGCTGAAGGCGCTGAGGCCGCGCTGGGCGGTGCGGACAAGCGACCCAAAGGAAAACCGCCGGAAACCGGGGCAGGCCGTTCCATTTTTGCCAAACGAGACTCGATGCGCCCAATCGAATCGACCAAGCGCGTGAACTGGTCTAACAACCGTACAAATTGATCATTGTCCATACGGCAAATTAAGTGATGTAACAAACGTCAAAAATTGTTGCTATAGTGTATCGCACACCTCACGGTGATTAACCCCGGCTGACTCTATTTGAGTTGGTTTTATGCGCTTTAAATCAGGAGTTTTAAATGTCTGACAGTCTGCAAAAGTGGGTAGGGCGCAATCGTCCCCCTCGCGTTCAAATCACGTACGACGTGGAAATTGGGGACGCAGTTGAAAAGAAAGAATTGCCTCTGGTCGTGGGCCTCATGGCTGATTTGAGTGGTCAGCCTTTGCTGCCGCCAGCCAAGATGAAAGAGCGTCGCTTCGTTGAAATTGACCGCGATAACTTTAACGAAATCATGGGCAAGATCGCCCCCCGCTTGGACATGTCGGTACCCGACACTTTCAAAGGCGAAGGCAACTTAAAGATTGAACTCAATTTCACAGAGTTTGATCATTTCCACCCGGAAGCCATTGTCAAACAAGTGCCTCGCTTGGCCCGTTTGCTCGAAGCCCGCCAACAGTTGCGTGACCTGCTCGGAAAGCTTGACGGCAACGATGAACTTGATGCCTTGCTCGGCAATATTGTTCAAAACACAGAAGAGCTCAAAGCCCTGCGCGGTGCCCAAGAAGCTGCCCCAGCCACCCAAGAAGTTGCGCCCGCCGCCGAGTAAGCCGCTGCTTGCTCCCGCTTCAATCAACTATTAGGTAGAACACCATGGCCACCCAAAAGAAAACCGACGCCGCAGGCGCCAGTACCACCACCAGCGATCTGAGCTTGCTCGACCGCATTGTCCAAGAAGGCAACATGGCTGTTGAGCCGTCGCAAGGCCAGTACGCCAAGCAATTGCTCGGACAATTTGCCACGCAGATCTTGGACGAAGGCATGAAAACCAGCCCCGACAAGGGCGTGGTTGCCATGATCAACGAGCGTGTGGCAGAGATCGACAAGATCCTCACCGAACAGCTCAACGCCATCATGCACGACGAGAAGTTCCAGGCGCTTGAGGCGTCTTGGCGCGGTCTGCACCATATGGTCTTTGGTACCGAGACCGGCCCCCGTTTGAAATTGCGTTTGCTCAACGTGAGCAAAAAAGACCTGCTCAAAGATCTGGAGACCGCTGTCGACCACGACATGAGCACCTTGTTCAAAAAGGTCTATGAAGAAGAGTACGGCACCTTTGGTGGCAACCCTTTCTCACTCTTGATCGGCGATTACCAGTTTGGTCGTCACCCGCAAGACCAGGCCCTGCTGCAGCGTTTGTCCAAAGTGGCGGCTGCCTCGCACGCGCCATTCATTGCGGCTGCGGCTCCTGCCATGTTCGACATGAAGTCCTTCACCGAGCTGGGCGTTCCGCGTGATTTGTCCAAGATCTTTGAAAGTGCTGAGCTGGCCACTTGGCGCGGTTTCCGCGAGAGCGAAGACTCTCGCTATGTGGCACTGGTATTGCCCAGCTACGCCGCTCGCTTGCCCTACGGCGCCAAGACCATTCCAGTCGAAGGCTTCAACTTTGAAGAAGACGTGGACGGCTCTGACCACAACAAATACCTGTGGGCCAACTCGGCTTACCAACTGGGCTTGCGCATCACCGGTGCATTTGCCAATTACGGCTGGACCACGGCGATTCGCGGTGTCGAAGGCGGTGGCAAGGTCGAATCGCTGACCGCCCACGCGTTCAAGACCGACGAGGGCGACGTGCTGCTCAAGTGCCCCACAGAAGTGAGCATCACCGACCGCCGCGAAAAAGAACTCAACGACCTGGGTTTTATTTCCATCGTCAACTCCAAAGGTTCGGACTTTGCCGCGTTTTTTGGGGGCCAAACCACCAACAAGCCCAAGGTCTACAACAAGGACAACGCCAACGCCAATGCCGAGCTGTCCTCGCGCCTTCCTTATGTGTTGGCCGCATCGCGTTTCGCGCACTACATCAAGGTCATCATGCGCGACAAGGTGGGCAGCTTCCAGACCCGCGCCAATGTGGAGGAGTACCTCAACAACTGGATCGCTGACTACGTGCTGCTCAACGAATCAGCCCCCCAGGCCATGAAAGCCCGCTTCCCCTTGAGCGAAGCCCGCATTGATGTGACCGATGTCGCAGGCAAGCCCGGCGTGTACAACGCCACGGTGTTCTTGAAACCACACTTCCAAATGGAGGGCTTGACCGCTTCCATTCGATTGGTGGCCGAGTTGCCTGCTGCTGCGGCCTGATCCCAAGACCCGCCCGCATCTCTTGATCCGACCCCAAGGCAGCTTGTGCACAAGCTGCCTTTCATCAAAGTTTGAAAGATTTTATGGACATTATCATTTTGGAAATTGCCAGCATCAAAGGCAACTGCATCATCGACGGCTATGTGGGACAAGTGATCATCCAGTCGTTCAGCCACAGCGCCTCCATCCCCATGCAAATGGACCGTGCGAACACCGAGCGGACTTCGGGCCGTCCCAACTTTTCGGAGATGAATTTCTCCAAAATGTCGGATGTGGCCACCCCCGCTTTGTATGCCGCTTGCGTGGCTGGCACCAAGCTGGGCGTCGCCAAGATTCACATTGGGCGCACCGAAGGCTCTAAGTTCATGTCTTTGTTCGAGTATGTCTTGTCTGATGCCATGGTTTCCAACATCTCCACCAGCGGCGGTGGCGGCCAACCCAGCGACTCTTTCTCGCTGAACTACACCAACATCACTCAGGTGTATTCGCAGCAAAGCCAAGACTCCACCAAAAAAGGCTCGGCCGGTTTTGGTTGGGATCTGGTCAAAAACATCGCTGCTACGCCGAAGTAACCCGGCGCATGCACCGCGCGGTAGGGACTGCAAAAACACCGGCTGGGGCCGCGCATGTCTGACCTGTCGCGCAGCGCTGCCGTTCCCTTGTTCCAGCGCTTGTGCGCTCGGGACGGGGAACTGGGCGACGCGGCGAGCTTTGACGCGGCGGGGCTGCAAGCCTCGATTGCCAACGAGCTCGCCCGTTTGCTCAATACCCGCTGTGGTTTGACCATGGCCGAATTTTTAAACTGCCAAGGCACTGTGCTTGATTACGGGGTTCCCGACTTTTCAGCTTTGTCCTGCCGCTCCTCTGATGACTTGACCTTGGTCGGTCAAGCCGTTGGGCATGCCATTGCCCTGTTTGAGCCGCGCTTGTCGCACACCCAAGTGGTGGCCACACCTGGCAACGCCAGTGCCCCCGGCCGTGCGCAACTGAACATAGTGGCTGCCGTGCGCTTGGGCTTGTCGCTGCGCCGGGTGGACTTTGACATGCCTGTGTATTTGTCAGACGGCGCGTCAGGAGCTCAGTGATGCTGGCCGACGACGACCTGATCGAATACTACAAACGCGAGCTGAGCTATCTGCGCCAACAAGGCACAGACTTTGCGTCGCGTTACCCCAAAGTGGCCTCACGGCTGGCCTATGGTGGCGCGGAATCACCCGACCCGCACACCGAGCGTTTGATCGAAGCCAACGCATTTTTGGCCGCTCGCGTGCACCGAGACCTGGACCGTGAATTTCCACAAGTGGCAGCCGCCCTGCTGGAAAGCCAGTGCCCCTCTTTGATGCAGCCCGTGCCTTCCATCTCGGTGGCGCAATTGGCGCTGGATCCGACGCAAGGCAAGGTCACCGCCGGTTTTGGGGTGCCACGCCACACCGCCTTGGTGGCGCGCACGGCCAGTGGTGAGACCTGCCGCATGCGCACCGCTTGGGACACCGTGCTGTGGCCCCTGGAGGTCAAAGACGCGCGCTTGTCGGGCGCCTCTACCGTGTGCCTGCAAATTGCCTGCAGCGAAGGCTTGACTCTCAACGAATTGGCGCTGGACCGCTTGCGCTTGCACTTGCACGGTGACTGGATGAGCACCATGCCGCTGTACGAATTGTTGGTCAGCGCCGTGGTGGGGGTGGAGGTGGTCGATGCCCAGGGCCAGGTGCGGCATTTGCCGCGCAGCGCCTGGCGCGAGGTGGGTTACGACGATGACCAAGCCGTGCTGCCCAACCCGCCGCATGCGGCCACCGCTTATGGGCTGCTGCAAGAGTACTTTTCGTTTCCCGGCAAATTCCATTTTTTTGACGTGGTGGGCTTGGCCGGTCTGACCGGCGCTGGCGCGCACTTTGAACTGCGTTTGCAGTTGGACCGCAGCGCCCGTGGCCTGCGTGGGATGGACCTGCAAAGCTTCAAGCTCGGTTGCGTGCCCATCGTCAACTTGTTCAATCGCACCAGCGAACCCATGACGATTGACCACCGCCACCACGAGTACCTCTTGGTGGGCGACCGCCAGTTTGAAAGCACCACAGAGGTGCATTCCATTTTGTCTGTGCTTGCCTCCGACCCCGACGCCGACCGGCCGCAGCGGCTGCCAGCCTTTGCCGCCTTGGACGGGCATGACGCGAAAACCGGCCCTTCTAGCGGCCCGCAAGACAGCGTGGATGCGCGCCCCAACGTGTTTTGGTCGGCCCGGCGGGAAGCCAGCTTGCGCCCCAACATCACCGGCACCGACGTGTTTTTGTCTTTTGTAGACCCGAACAACACCCGCAGCCTGCCGTCTGAGCCGGTGGTGTTCGCCCAACTGCTGTGCACCAACCGCCGCTTGGCCAGCCAGTTGAGGCCGCAAACGCGTTTGCGTGCTGAAAACCTGTCGTCATCGTTGGCGATCACTTGTTTGTACGAGCCGTCTGAGCAGCGCGACCCGCCGCTGTCGGGGGCCACGCTGTGGCGCTTGGTCAGCTTGTTGCGGCTGAACCATCAGTCCTTGGTGGGCGGCGACAACGGCGTGCAAACCCTGCGTGACATGCTCACTTTGTTCGCTTCAAGCAGTGCCCGAGATTTGGCGCAAATCAAAGGTGTGCGCTCGCTAGAAGCCCGCGGTGTGACGGCCCGCTTAGGCAGCGACGCATGGCGCGGCTTTTGTCGTGGCACCGAAGTTCAGCTGGACTTTGACGAGACCGCTTTTGTGGGCGGCTCTCCCTTGCTCTTGTCTGCGGTGCTGGCCCGTTTTTTTGCGCTCTACACCACCGTCAACTCATTTGTTCGCTTGACAGCCCGCCGCAACGGTGAAGACTGGAAGCGATGGGAGCCCATGTGCGGCCACCAGCACTTGCTTTGATCGAGCGGCTGTACAGCCGGCCGCAAGGCTTTAACTTGTTTCAGGCCATCAGCCTGTTGGAGCGACACGCACCCGAACGCACCGCGCTCGGAACCGGGGTGGGCCACGATGAAGCTGTTTTGCTGCGCGGCAAGATCTCACTGGCTTTCGCACCCAGCGATGTGGTCAGCATTGAGCCCACGGCCACAGCCCGGGGCCGCAGCACCCTGACCTCAGCGGCCATGAGCTTGGCCGGTGCCAACGGGCCACTGCCCCTGCCATTCACAGAAATGCTGCTGCAGCGCCGCCCCGGGCAAGACCGCTCGGCGCTGGATTTTCTAGATATTTTTCACAACCGTTGGCTGGCGTTTTTGTACCGCAGCCGCAAAAAACACTACATCGGCCTGAACTGGAGCGCCAGCCAACAAGACAGCCCCTTGGCGCGAACCATAGACGCGCTCAGCGGCTTGGGTCGTGCCGAAGGCGCGCGCGGCCCGGCCGGTGAAATCGCCCGTCTTCAGTATGCCGGGCTGCAAAACGCCGCTCCTCGCTCCATGCTCAACATGCTGACGCTTTTGTCCGACCGACTGCGCCTGCGGCTTGAGGGGCGGCAATTTGTGGGGGGGTGGCAGGCACTGGACTTGGCCGACCAACCGCCTTTGGGTCTGGCGATTTTGGGTGACCAAGCCGTGCTCGGACGCCGAGCCTGGGACGCCGCTGCGGGCATAGAGATCACCGCACTTGACGTGCCCATGGGCCGTTTGCACAGCCTGCTGCCTGGTGGGCAAGACCATGCGCTCATGGGCTGGTTGCTGCGCCGCCACGCCCAGTCCGAACTGCAAGTGCGCTTGGTGTTGCAGCCCGAGCCGCAAACGCCGGCCAGTCTGCCCGGCCTGGGAAAAGCCCGTCTGGGTTGGACCAGTTGGCTGGCGCCCCATGCCGACAAACAAACCCCTGCCAACTTGCAGCCCATTTCAACGCGGCTGACGCCCACGGCGTGCGGCTGACTGAGCAAAGAAAAAAATGGAAATCGACATTCGCACCCTGCTGGGCAAGCTCAACCCCGAATGCAAGCTGGCCATGAAGCAAGCGGCCGAACTGTGCGGCCGGCAGACCCATTTCCATGTGGACATCGAGCATTTGCTGCTGCATTTGGTGGATGACCGTTCGCCTGACATCGCCTTGATCCTGCCGCAGTTCGGCGTAGACGCGGGCCAGGTGGCTTCTCAGCTGCAGCAAAGCCTGGACCGCTTCAAGCGCGGCAATGGCCGCACGCCAGCCATGTCGCCGCATTTCGCGCCCTGGTTTCAAGAGGCTTGGCTGCTCAGCTCCATGTTATTGGGCGAGCAACAGGTGCGCTCGGGCACGCTGCTTTTGGCCTTGTTGGAAGTCGACAGCCTGCGTGGCCTGCTGCTGGAGACCGCGCCAGCCTTGCTGGAGATTCCCCGCAAAACCCTGCGCGACCAACTGCCTGCCTTGCTGGCTCAATCGGCCGAAGACGCCGGTGGCGCCAACCGTGCGGCAGTGGGACAAGCGGGCCCTGAAGAAGGTGCTGCGCCTTTCAAAATGCCATCGTTGCGCCAAGGCGGCTCAGCCACGCCGTCGCTGGATCAGTTCACCACCGACATCACGGCCCAAGCCCGCGAGGGCAAGATGGACCCGATTCGTGGGCGTGACAACGAAATCCGCCAAATCATCGACGTGTTGTTGCGCCGGCGCCAGAACAACCCCATCTTGACCGGCGAGGCGGGCGTGGGCAAAACGGCGGTGGTCGAAGGCTTTGCCCAACGCGTGGTGCGCGGCGAGGTGCCACCGGCCCTGAAAGACGTGTCGGTGCGCTCGCTGGACCTGGCCTTGCTGCAAGCCGGTGCGGGCGTCAAGGGCGAATTTGAAAATCGGCTCAAGTCGGTGATCGCCGAGGTCAAGTCTTCGGCCACGCCGGTGATTTTGTTCATTGACGAAGCCCACCAGCTCATTGGTGCCGGTGGCACCGAAGGCCAAGGCGACGCCGCCAATTTGCTCAAACCCGCCCTGGCCAGGGGCGAGCTGCGAACCATCGCTGCCACCACCTGGGCCGAATACAAAAAATACGTGGAACGCGACCCGGCCTTGGCCAGGCGCTTCCAAGTGGTGAAGATTGACGAGCCTGCCCCCGACGTGGCCATTGAGATGTTGCGCGGCATGGTCGCTATCTTGGAAAAACACCACGGCATTGAAATCTTGGACGAAGCCGTGTGCGATGCCGTCAAACTGTCTCAGCGCTACATCACTGGCCGCCAACTGCCCGACAAAGCCATCAGTGTGTTGGACACCGCTTGTGCCCGAGTGGCCGTGGGCCAAAGCGGCCTGCCCGAAGGCGTGGAGTCTTTGCAGCGCCAACAAGGAAACACCGAAAGCCGCTTGCGCGTGCTGCGCCACGAGTTGGCCACCGGCATTGACCGCGCCGAAGCGATTGCCAAAGCCGAACTGACGCTGCAAGACGTGCAAACCCGCTTGGCCACCTTGCAGGCCAAGTTGGCCCGCGAAAAAGAAGCGGTGGCCGAAATCGTTGCGCTGCGCCGCCGCATTGCCAACGGCACCGCCACAGTGAGTGATGACGACGACGAGCAAGACCCGCAACTCGTGGCCATGCAATTGCAGCGCCTCAACAAGGGCTTAGAGGCCTTGCAAGAGGACGATCCCCTGGTCACCGTGTGTGTGGACTCGGGCACGGTGGCCTCGGTCATCTCCGACTGGACCGGCATTCCCGTGGGCAAGATGATGGCCGACGAGCTGCACACCGTGCTGCATTTGCAAGACCGCATGGCTGAGCGGCTGGTGGGTCAGCCCCAAGCGCTGGATGCGATTGCCAGACGCGTGCGCACTTTCCGAGCTGATCTGGACGATCCCGGCAAACCCGTGGGTGTGTTCATGTTGGTCGGCCCCAGCGGCGTGGGTAAAACCGAGACCGCCATTGCCTTGGCCGATCTGCTGTATGGCGGCGAGCGCAACATGGTCACGGTCAACATGTCTGAGTTCCAAGAGGCGCACTCCGTCTCCAGCCTCAAGGGCGCGCCGCCAGGCTACGTGGGTTACGGGCGCGGCGGTGTGCTGACCGAAGCCGTGCGCCGCCGCCCTTACAGCGTGGTGCTGCTCGACGAAATGGAAAAAGCCCATCCAGATGTGCTGGAGCTGTTTTTCCAGGTCTTTGACAAAGGCGTCATGGACGACGGCGAAGGCGTGCAAATTGATTTTAAAAACACCCTGATTTTGCTCACCTCCAATGCCGCGCAAGACGTCATCACCGATGCTTGCGCTGAGGGTCGCCGCCCCTCCTCAGAAGAGCTGGTGGAGCGACTTCGTCCCGCCCTCCTCAAGCAATTTAGCCCGGCGTTTTTAGGCCGCTTGGTGCTGGTGCCGTATTACCCGCTGGGCGATGCGCAGATCATGGGCATCGTCAAGCTCAAGCTGGGCCGACTGGCCGAGCGCATCAGTGTGAACCATGGCGCTCATTTCACTTTTGACGATGCGGTGGTTCGGACCATCACCGAGCGCTGCACGGAAGTAGACAGCGGCGCGCGCAATGTGGACTACATCCTGACGCAATCGGTCTTGCCTGAGCTGTCCAGCCTTGTGCTCGAGCGCATGGCTTTGGACTTGCCATTCAGTGCCATTCGCATGGTTCTGGACGCCAGGGGGCGTTTTGCCTACAACTTCAGCGCGGACAACCGGGGCGCCAGCGCATGACAGCCGGTTTCGCCCAGACCAACACTTTTTTAAAGGTCAGCACCCCTTTTGGGTCTGACGAGTTGGTGCTGGACGCGATGGAAGCCACCGAGGGCATCTCGGAAATGTTCAAGCTCACGCTGCACATGCGCAGCATGAGCAGCGACTTGGACGCCACCAAAATCATCGGCAATGCTGTGACCGTCACTCTGGAAATTCCCGACGGCCCTAAGCGCTATTTCAATGGCATTGCCACGCGCTTTATTCAAAGTGGCGGAGAAGACGGCCTGGCGCATTACTCCGCCGAAGTCGTGCCCAAGCTCTGGCTGCTCACGCTCAGCAGCGACCGCGCCATCTACCAAACTAAATCCATTCCGGACATCATCAAGGCGGTGCTGGGCGACTTTGCCATCACTTTCGAGGCCAAGTTGACAGGCACGTACACCGCAGTCGACTACTGCGTACAGCACGACGAGACCGCTTTTGCTTTCATCTCGCGCTTGATGGAGAGTGCGGGCATTTTTTATTTCTTCACTTTCAAAGACGGCTCCCACACGATGGTGCTGGCCGATGCATCCACCGCTCATGTGGCTTGCGACGATGCGGCCACCGTGCGTTTTTTCCCCGAGACTGGCACCAACCACATGATTGACACCATTGCGTCATTCGAGTTGGAAAACCGACTGGTCACGCAAAAACACAGCCAGGGCGATTACGACCCCAGCAAACCCAGCACCGCGCTGGACGCCAGCGCCAGTGGCACGCTGGGCAAGGGTGAGTTGTTGGATTGGCCGGGCAAGCACGACACCGTAGACGCAGGCAAAGCGCTGGCCAAGTTGCGCGTAGAAGCGAGCCAATTGCAAGCCCAAGAGTTGCGCGGCAACGGCTATGTCTACCCCTTTGCTGCCGGCACCAAGTTCACGCTCTCAGGGCATTTCCGCACCAGCCTGAACACTTCGCATGTGCTGCGCCGCGTTCACCACATGGCCCGCAACGACCTGTACCGCAACCGCTTTGAAGCTTTTGTGGCCACGGTGCCATTTCGCCCGCAGCGCCTGACACCCTTGCCGCGGGTGGCCGGCAGCCAGACGGCCTTGGTGGTGGGGCCGGCGAACGAAGAAATTTGGACCGACAAGGACGGCCGGGTCAAGGTGCAGTTTTTTTGGGACCGCCTGGGTGTGAAAGACGAAAAAAGCTCGTGCTGGGTGCGCGTGTCGCAAAGCGCCGCAGGCAAAAGCTTTGGCACGCTCTTTATGCCCCGGGTGGGACAAGAAGTGGTGATCAGCTACATCGACGCCGACCCTGACCGTCCCCTGATCACCGGCTCTGTTTACAACGGCGAAAACGCCACGCCTGTGACGCTGCCCACCAATCAAACGCAAAGCGTCATCAAAACCCGCTCCTCACCCAAAGGCACGGCGGGCAACGAAATTCGCTTAGAAGACAAAAAAGACGCCGAAGAGTTCTACCTCCACGCCCAAAAAGACATGAAGGTGGACATTGAAAACGCCTTGACCACCACCCTCACCAAAGGCGCAGAAATTCACACCCTGACCGAAGGGGACCGCACGGTGGACGTGCAAAAGGGCAAGGAAATCCACAAGGTCAAAGGCACCCGTGCGCTGACCATCACCGGCGACGAAACGCATGACAACGAGGGCGACTTCAAGCACACCGTCAAGGGCGACTTCACGCTCAAGGTCACTGGGGACTTGCTGCTGGACATCACAGGCGGCATCACCATCAAATCGGCCAAAACCGTGTTGCTGGACGCCGGCACCACCTTAGACGCCAAGGCGGGCACCGCCCTGAGCAACCAAGCCGGCACGGCGCTGACCAACAAAGCCGGCACCGCCTTGACCAACCAAGCGGGCACAGCGCTGACCAACAAGGCCTCACTCGGTTTGGTCAATGAAGCGGGCACCACCTTGGACAACAAGGGCGCCATGATCACGCACAAGGCCTCGGCCATGCAAACCGTGGACGGCGGCGGCATGCTGACGGTCAAGGGCGGCCTGGTCAAGATCAACTGAGCTCGACCCCTAAGCACACATGGCCACCGACTTCACCACTTTGAGCCACCTCGATCAAGATCGGGGCTTGCACGATGGCTTCACGCCCGTGCAAAGTTTGGCCCCCGAGCGGCTGGACGAGCGCGACGACAAGGGCCGCCTGGTGGGTCGCACCTGGCTGCGCCAGGGAGTGCTGCACGGTCGCATGGAGCGCTTTTGGCCCAACGGCCAAACGCAGCTCAGTGCCAACTATGACGCAGGCCAACTTGACGGCCTGATGTACCAATTTGACGACCAAGGCGAGCCGCTGCAAGTGGCCGCTTATGTGCAAGGTCGTCAGCATGGCCTGACCCGGGTGTTTGTGCAGGGCCGCTGTGTGTCTGAGCAAACCTTTGTGGACGGCGTGGTCCACGGACCTGCTGTGACCTATGGCAGCGCCGGCCAGCCCAGCACCAAAATGCGTTTTGTCAAAGGCCAAATTGACGGTCCGGCCAGCTTTTTCCACGAAGGCCGTGTGGTGCGCCAAGCCAATTACCAAGCCGGCTTGCTCGAAGGCGAAGTCAGCGACTTTGACCGCGACGGCGGGCTGATTCAAGTGGCCCAGTACCGCGCCAATGTGCTGGAAGGGCCGCTGCGCCGTTACTGGCCGGGAGGCGCTTTGATGGAAGAAGTCACCTACGTCAAAGGCGTGCCCGTGGGTCCCCCCCTGCGCTTGGACGCCGAGGGTCGTCAGATTGACAACAACGAAGCCCAGCCTGGCCTGCTGGCCCGGCTTGAAAAACTGGTGCGGGGCTGAAGCGATGGGCCAACAAGTTTGTACCGGCGCCATGACGCAATGCACTTTTGGGGTGGCCCCGGGCTCACTCATGGTGATTCCCGTCAGCAGGGTCATGGCCGGTGGTCCGCCTGCGGCCAACATCATGGACAACAAGCCCATGGCCAATGTCATGCCCTTTGGCATGTGTCAGTCCATGGGCAACCCCATGGTGGCTGCCGCGACCGCTGCTGCCATGGGCGCTTTGGTGCCCATGCCCTGCATTCCTATGACCACGGCGCCGTGGGTTCCGGGCGCCCCCACGGTGTTGCTGGGCAACATGCCTGCGCTGAGCAACAGCTCCAAGCTGATGTGCATGTGGGGCGGCGTGATCTCCATCAACGTGCCGGGCCAGTTCACCGTGATGGTGCCTTGACCTGAGCTTTCAGAACCCACCTTACACGCCCCAAAATGGATTACCGATTCAACATGACCTCCCGCCTGATTGCGATTGCCGTGATCAGCTTTTTGCTGCTGCTGGGGCTGCTTTTTGCACTGGGCTTTCAGATCGGTCAGCAATGGGGCGCTGAAGAAGCCACCAACCAGCACAAAGCCGCCATGCAGCATGCTCAGCAGTTCAAATTGCCTGCCGTACCTGCCGTACCGACCCTCCCTGGTGTGGCTGTTCCTGCAGCGCCAGCCGTGCCAGCCTTGGCCCCGTCCGCTGCTTTCCCCCCGCCGGCTGTACCCACTGTCGCTCCCCGTTGATGAGGCCCCGCTTGACCACCTCCATGCACCAGATCGCCACCCAAGGTTGGCCACATTTGAGGCGCCTTGGCCTGCCGAAAGAGCGCTTGCTGGCCGCGCGCAGGGTTTGCTTGCTGGCCATGCTGGGTGTGGTCTTGCCCTGTCTGCTGTTGGGGGCAGCGCCCGCAGTCCAAGCTGAGCCCGCTTTGTCGCTGTTGCCTGCAGACATGGCCCGCATCAAGCAGCGCGGCCAATTGGTCGTCGCCCTGGTGGGTGCTGATTCACCGCCCTTCTTTTACGAGCGCAATGGTGAACTGGTGGGTATCGAAGTGGATCTGGCCAAAAGCATTGCCCAGGAGCTCCAAGTCAAGATACGCTTTAACCGCGAGGCCAAGACTTTCAACGAAGTGATTGATTTGGTGGCACAGCGCCGGGCCGACCTGGGCGTGAGCACCCTGTCACGCACCCTGGCACGCGCGCAGCGTGTGCATTTTTCACAGCCATACCTCACGCTCAATAACGCGCTGGTGCTCAACCGCGTGGCATTTGCCCGTTTGGCACCGAACCAGCGCTTGGAAGACACGGTGCGCCGCTACAGCGGCAGCTTGGGCGTGACTGCCGGCTCGTCTTACGCCGAATTCGCCAAGCGTGACTTTCCCTTGGCTCAAATCAAAGAGTACGCCAACTGGCCCGCTGTGGTGGCCGCCGTGCAACAAGGCGAGGTGATCGCCGGCTATGGAGGCGAGTTTGAGATCAAGAAACAGATCAAGAATGAGCCCGGCGCTGCCCTGACCTTGCGCACGGTCACGCTCAAGGACATAAAAGACACCTGGGGCATTGCGGTGGGCGTGACCGACCCCACCCTGCTGGCTTTTGTCAACCAAGTGCTGGACCAGCGCCGCGACAAGCTGGACATCCACAAACTGATGAACACCCTGCAAGCCAAGTTATGAGTGCAACAGGACCCCAACAGCTCATCTTGAAGCCCTGGCTTGTGTTGGCCTGCCTGGCGCTGGGCATGGCCATTGGTGTGGTGCAGCCGGGCTTGGGCGCCAAGTTGGGCCTGGTGGGTGAGACTTTTGTCGGCCTGCTCCAGATGGTGGTGCTGCCCTTCATGGTGTCGGCCGTTATTTTCAGCTTGCAGAGGCTTTTTCATGAAGGTGGCAGCAAGCGTGTGTTGGGTCGATTGGTGCTGGTGTTTGCTGCGTTTTCAGTGCTCGCTGCAGCCATAGGCGTGCTGACTTTGAGCGTGATTCAGCCTGGGGCTCATTTGTCTGAAGCAGAATTGGTCAGCTTGGGGCGCATCATTGGCAGCGAGTTGTCCAACACCGATGCCGCGATGAACTTGCACGGAGACAACGCGGCCCAGCAGTCGGCCCAAACGGTGCAAGCCGTGGCTCTTAGCCTGATCCCCTCCAATATTTTTGCAGCCTTGGCGCAGGGAGACACTTTAAAGGCGCTGGTTTTTTCCCTGCTTTTCGGCATCGCCTTGGGCCACGTACCCAACCGAATTGCCCTTGGCTTGACACAGACCCTGGACACCGTCTACCAAACCTGCCAAACCATGATGCGCTGGCTGAGTTACCCCTTGCCCGTGGTGCTGGTGTGTATGAGTGCCTCGCAAATTGCAAAATCAGGGGTGGAGCCCTTTCAAGCCATGGTCAACTTCGTGGTGGCTGTGGCTGCAGCAAGCGCCTTGTGCATGACCCTCGCCGTACTGGTGATTTGGCAACGCAGTGACAGCAGTCTGAGGCAGACCCTGCATGCGCTTCGCGAACCCTTCGCCTTGGCCATTGCCACGCGCAGCGGCATGGCCTGCATGCCAGCCATGATGAACACCTTGGCCGAGCGCCTGCGCTTTTCGAAAACGCGGGTGGAGCTGTTGGTGCCTCTGAGCGTGTCTTTGTTGCAGGTTGGCCCCATCTTGTTTTTCGCCTGTGCCACTTTGTTCATAGCGCAACTTTACGGACGCCCGCTTGCCGGTCTCGAGTGGGGCCTGTTGCTGTTGGGCTCGATATTGGCGGGTTTGGCCTCGACCGGCATGAGCGGCTTGCTCACTTTGTCCATGATCAGCGTGGCTTGCAGTTACCTGGAGCTGCCATTTGAGGCCGCGTTCATTTTGTTTATCGCCGTCGATCCTTTGTGCGACATGTTGCGCGCCTTGGTGCTGGTGATTGGAAACACAGCTGCAGTGGCTGTGATTTGCCCCCGGCCGTTGAAAATTTGATGACCAGCATGCAACTCAAGTTAGCTCATGCGACCCATCCTTTGCTGCTGCTTTTGTGCGCGGTCGCCGGGGTACTTATTGGCCAAGCACCTGCGACATGGCCCCAGCCTGCTGTGGTCGTGGGCGAGATCATCACCGCCTTGTTCAATTTGGTGTGTTTGCCGCTGCTGGTGGTGTCTACCCTGACCGGGCTTCGCCATGTCATGGGTCTGCCGATGCCAGGACGCCGCCTGTTGATAGTGGCCTTGGCCGGTGTGGGTTTGCTGCTGATAGGCGCTTTGGCAGGCACATTGGTGGCGGCTTGGAGCCAAATCGGCTGGCAGCTCGATGCCAGCAGCCAGCTGGCGCTGGGCCAAGTCGTCATGCAGGGCGGCGCCCACGAGGCCATGCAGCTGCACCCGGCAACAGCGCCAGCAAACACAGGCAACAACGCCGACACCTCCAACGGCTTGCTGCCTAACAACGCGTTTTTTGCGCTTGCCAGTGGTGAGTTGGCGGCGGTGATGTTCTGCACCGTCTTTTTTGGTCTGGCTTTCACGGCCCAGAGCTCAGCGCAGAGCGTGTCAGCCCAGGCTTTGCTGGAGGCGGTATCGAGAACACTGGAAAAACTCATCGGCATCCTTAACTTGGCAGTGCCCGTGCTGGTGCTTGCTTGTGCGGCACAGCTGACTCGTCAGTGGGATGATGCCTTCATGCGGGCCATGGGTGATTTTTTGGCGGGCTTTTGGGCTGTCACGTTAGTGCTGTGCGCAGCGTCGGTGGTGGTGCTGGCCAAGCTGGGGGCCTTACCGCTGCGCCAAGTGTGGCAAGCCTTGCACATGCCTGCCCTGCTGAGCCTGGTCTCGGTCAGCCCATTGGCGGCAGTGCCGTCCAGCGTGGAGGGAATGAGCAATCGGCTGGGTTTTTCGCGAGGCATTGTCGAGATGTTGATGCCGGCCAGCATGGTGTTTTTACGCACTGGCGCTGCCTTGCAATTGGCCATGCTCACGGTGTTTGTGTCGCATTTGTATGGCCAGCACATCACACCCCTGCAAATGATGACCCTTGTGCCAGTGGCGGTGGTGGCTGCGCTGGCGTCGAGCGGCAACAGCGGCTTGGCCAATTTGAGCTTTACCGCTTGGGTGGTGGCACAACTGAAGCTGCCTTTCGAGGCGGCTTTGCCTCTTTTTGCGGCCATCCAATTGTTCAGCGAGGGTCCGGCCCGGCTGCTTTCCCTGCTGAGCAGTTGTGTGCTGACGGCTTTTGTCTGCGGTGGTTTGCCTATGGAAAAGCAAAATCTGACACGCCCTGCCGCTTTCAAGCCGCCTCTGAGTCTCGGCCTGAGCCGTTCATCGGCCAGTGTGTTGGCCAGCTGCGTGTTGTTGGCTGGCTTGCTGAGCCTGGTGCTGGGTGTGGCGCTGGGACTGCGCAAAGCCAGCCCAGCGGAGTTCAAAGCCCCACCCGCAGGGCAAGTCGGTCAAATCTATCAAGTTCCAGCACCGCAGCCAACTTTGGCATCGGTCTGCCTTTTTCCCTCTTCTTCGCCGGCCACGTCGGCAGGCATGGCGTGATGACCTCTTTTTTACCTCTTTTGTTCAAGTCCCTCCTGCGGCGTGGCTTGCCCTGCCTGGTCGCTGCTTGGGCGCTGGTGGCTGTCAGTGGCTGCGCGATGGTGGGTGGGGTGGCCAAGGTGGTGGCATCGTCTACGGCCAATTTGTTCAGCGGCACGCCTAGCCCGTCGTTTCTGGACTGGAAGGCCATCACTTTGGTGGCTGCACCCTCTGTGAATCAGAACAGCCCGCTGGCAGTAGACCTGGTGTTTGTGCGCGATCCGGCCACGCTTGAAAAATTACTCACCTTGCCCGCAGCCAAATGGTTTGCCAGCAAAGACGAACTCCTGAAAACTTACCCCAACACCATGACCATCAAAAGCTGGGAATTGGTGCCGCAGCAGGTGCTGCAGCTGAGCGAAGAAGCCTTGGGCTCGCCCCGTGTGGCTGGCATGGTTTTGTTTGCCGACTACCTGAGCCCCGGCGACCACCGGGCTTCATTGCCGCTGGCTCGAGACGCCTTTCTGGTCGAGCTGGGTGTGCGCAGTTTCAGCGTGCAAACCCGGCCCCGCTGACCCACTTAAAAATTCCATTATTCCCATGACCTATTTTTTCCCGCCTGTTCCAGAACGCATTCAATGGCACGAAGGCATGCTGCTGGCGCCGCAACACTTTCAGCAAACCCAGGCTCGCACCGATGCCCTGGCCGGTTGGCACGCGTTGGCCGCTGCACCCCTGGCATGGGGGATTCGTCATTTAGAAATTGACACCGGCTTGTTGGCCAATGGCTTGCTGCGCGTGATTGCCCTTGACGCCGTGCTGGCCGACGGCACGGCCGTCTGGCACGACGCCAGCTGCGCAGAGCACGGCGTGTTGGAGCTGGACTTGGCCGATCATGCCGAAGCCTTGGAGCTGGCCCCCAAAGACATCTGGCTGACGCTGCCACGCGCCCGCGTGATGCACAACCCTGGCGCGCCCTCGCGCTTTACCTCGGTGGCCATGCCACCGGTTCAAGACGAAGTCTCGCAAGCGCTAGATGCCGACTTGCCTCGCCTGCGGCCCACCTTGGGTTTGACCGCGGGTGTTCAGCCCCCGTCGCTGTGGCAACACCTGCGATTGGGCAGTGTGCAAAAAGACAACAAGCAAATTCGACTGTCTGCCGATTTACCACCGCTGATGTTGCTGGCTCGCACCCATCCTTTGTGGGTGCGCAGCTGGCAACTGGCCACTGAATTGCGCAGCAAGGCCGCCTTTGTGGCGCGCCAAATGCAAGTGCCTTCCTCACGCACAGAAGACCGGCTGACCACCTTGGAGCAAAAAGACCGCCTGCACAGTTTGTTGCAAGGCCTGGCCCCCTTAGAAGCCGTGCTGCAAACGCAGCCTTTGCATCCATACGCTCTGTATTTGGTGTTGTGCAGCTTGCTGGGGCCTTTGGCCTTGCTGCGGCCTGGCGCCTTGTCGCTGCTGCCGCCAGCCTATGAGCAAGCCCGGCCAGGCGCGGCTTTTGGCCCGCTGCTGGACACGCTTGAGGAAGCGGTGGCCGACATCAGCCAAGACCATTTGCTGCATTTGTTTGAATTAGAAGGCGGCAATTTCACGCTGAAGCTGCTGCCTGAATGGGCCACGCCGCGCATGGTGTTGGGCCTTCGCGGCAAGCCTGACAAAGACTTGGTGGCATGGATGGAAGGCGCTGTGATTGGCGCTCAGTCGGCCTGGACTTCACTGCGCGAGCGGCGCGTTCTGGGCGCGGCGCGCCAGCGCATAGAAACGGCGCCCGAGCTGGGCCTGCGCGCCAGCAGCGGCTACACCTTGTTTGCGATTGAAACCCCTGAGGTCTTGATGCAAGACGGCCAGCAGCTGGTGGTGAGCAACAACAACGAGTCCAATGAGCTCTTGCGGCCACAAGAGATTGTGCTGTTCGTCAAAGGCCAAGCTGCCTAATGCGCCCGTGCGCCAACTACCCTTCTGAGTACACGCATGTCTACCCCTGCCCTTGAAACCATCAGTGACGACGCCCTGGTTCGCCAGTTCCGCCACTTTTACGAAGAACTCGAACGCATTTGGCAAACTGCGCCCCCCTGCAGCAACACCGCTGAAGCAACGGTGATGGCGCGGCAAGTCAGCCGCCAGCTGGAGAACCTGATTGAGCTGCAGTCCCTGGAATACCGCCAAGCGGGCAGCCGTTTTGCCCAGCAAGCCGCCCAAGACGCGCGTTACCTCAAAGCTGCGTTGGCCGATGAGGTTTTGTTGCGCCAAAATTGGCCGGGTCGCGACATATGGGGTCAGCATTTGCTGGAAGCCTCGATGTTTCGCTCCAGTGTGGCCGGCGAAAAAGTATTTGACGACATCAAGCAGCTGCTGCGTGCCCGCGAGCCGGCCCAGCGCACGTTGGCCCAGTTGTATTTGTTCACGCTGGCCTTGGGCTTTCAAGGCCAGTACCGTGGACAAAGCGCCAAAGAGCTCTTGGGCGATTTGCGGCGCGAACTGTTTCAGTTTGTCTTTCAACGCCAAGCCGATTTGGCAGGCCGTGACCGCGTTCTTTCTCCCCAGCCTTATGCCAACACACTGTCACACATTGCGCCGCGCCGCATGGTGCCGCTGAGCCGCTGGAAGCTGATCTTTTTAGGCAGTGTGATTGGCCTCTTGGCCATCTCAGAGGTGCTGTGGCTTTGGCCTACTTGGCCATTGCGTCAACTGCTCAATGGCAGCAGCAGTCTGTTGCAAGAGACCAAACCATGAGTTCGATGTGCATTGACCGCACCTTGTTGGATACCCTATGTTTTTAAAATCTGATCTTGTGATTTGGAGCTTGGTGGCACTGGTGGTGCTGGTGCTGATCGTGCTCGGTTTTATTGTTTGGGTGGCCAGTCGCCCCGAAAAAGAAAACCGGGGCCAAACCCGCCGCATGGTGAAGATGCGCAACGACAGCTTGCGCGCTTCGTTTCGACAAGCCGTTGAGTTGATTGAAGCCAATATTGCCAGTCGCGCCCAGCGCTTGACGCTGCCTTGGGTGTTGGTGCTCAACGAAGGCAATGAGCCCGAGCCGCTCCCCCTGGGGCACTCTGGCATTGCACAAGCCCTTAGTGCGGACTCGACTGCCACAGCCAGTGCCCAAGGTATTTCCTGGAACTTTTTTGACAAGGGCATCGTCATCAACATGTGGGGTGCCTACCTGGGCACGCCTGACGCCGAAGACGACAACGAACGGCCCTGGGAAGAGTTCTTGAGCCTGTGCCGAGACTACAGACCCGAGCGTCCCTTTGACTCCATGGTGGTCACCGTGCCGGTGGATCTGCTCATGAGCAGCGATCCAAACGCAAGGCTGGAACTGAGCCGCTTGGCCAAGCTGGCCAACCGGCGTTTGTGGAAAGCACAAAACCGGTTTGCCATGCGGTTTTCGATTTACGTCATGGTTTCAGGTTGCGAGCGCTTGCCTGGTTTCGCGCCGTTTGCCCGGGCCTTGCCCGAGGCCATGCGCAAAAGCATGCTGGGCTGGTCTTCGCCCTTTGAAATCACTGCCACTTACCAAGAAAACTGGATCGACCAAGCGGTGGACCACACGGTGAAAACCTTGTCGGACACTTCGGCTGAGCTGTATGTGCTCAACCTTGAAGGCGACAGTTCACCCTATTTCTTGTTGCCCGGCCAAATTGACAACTTGCGCCCCCAGCTTCAGCTCTATGTCAACGAGCTGATGCGCCCCAGCACCTACCACGAGCCGTTTTTGATGCGTGGCATTTACTTCACCGGCGACGCTGGCGAAGCGGCCGAGCGTGCGCTCAGCATGCAAGCTGCAGGCACTGCCCCGGCCCAACTGGAAAGCGCCGCCGATGCACCAGATGCCTCCTTAGAGGCTCCCGCCCCCACACCTGCTGAGCAAGCAAGTTCCCTTGGGCGGGCGTTGGTGCCCACTGTCGACCCTTTGGAACAGGTGAGGCCGGGTGCCGACAAGGATGGCTGGCGCCTGGAGCCCGAGCCCGTGTTTTTGCGCGACTTGTTTGAGCAAAAAATATTTGCTGAATATGGTTTGGCTCGGCCCTCTGGCAGCCAGCTCACCAGCCAACCCCTGCTGGGGCGCGGTGGCCAATGGGCTGTTTGGACCCTGATTGGTGGCTGGAGCCTGGGCCTGGTGATAGGTTCGGTGATTTTGCACAAGCAAAGCAATGCGGTGTACGACTTGCTGTCCAAGTGGAAGTTGGACAATGCGCAGAGCACATTGGCTTTGAGAAATGGCGAAAAAATCTCTGCTGAAGCACAAAATCGGCGTGCCATTTCGCTCTTGGGCGTGATGGAAAAAATGGACGGCAATCGACTGTGGTCGGTCTTCATGCCTGGCTCTTGGCCCATCTTTGACAGCTTCCCAGCGGACACACGAACCTACTTGGACCAAGCCTTTGGCGATATTGCAGCGGCCACCTTGCAACGGGCCCTTGAAAACAAAATCAGCCAGCTCACTGGTGTGCCGCAAGACGACAGCACAGGCGATTTGATTCAGGGCGCCAGTTGTACGGCTTTGAATGCGATCATTGACGAAAACGCCAAAAGCCAGCAACTGGGCTTTCAAGAGTTGCCTGAATTTGCCGCCTTTCTGGCTTATGTGAACCAAGTCGAGCAAATCGACCAGGCCTTAGGTGCCTTGCAGCGCCTGCAAACGCCCGGTTTGCCCCCCGATCCACGCGACTTGCAACTCTTGGTCAAGCTGGTGTTTGGCTCGGAGCTGAATGGGATGTCACAGCGCAGCTCAGAGTTGTTTAGAAGCAAAGCTGCCAGTGCAGACAAAGTCCAGCTTGCCCCGGCGCAAGAGGCCCTGCGCTGCAGCTTGCGCCAACGCACTTTCCGCTTACAAGAAGCTGCGTTTGACAACAACCCCCTGCTGGCCAGCCAGCGGTATCTCAACGACATCGTCAACAGCCTGAGTGAAACGGTGGGCAGCAGTGGTGATGCCAAGGCCCAACTTGAATCGCTGACGAGCTTGCTGGCCGAAATCAAGGCGCACGAGTCCTTGCTTGCCTCAGCGGCCAGCAGCGCTGCCTGGATACGGCGCCCCACTTTTTCTCCAGGCGCCAGCTGGGACAACGTGTTGGTGCGCATCAGTGCACAGCCCCTTTTGGGAACTGAGTTGGCCAAGCTCACCAAGGAAAATTTTGAAGCCAGCTTCAAGGGCTTTGGCATTGAGCTGAGCGAGCAACTGACGGACAACCCCAGTACCGAGGTGGTTTGGGACGACAAAGAAATGCGCTACACCCTGGGCAGTGCGCTGGCCAGCATGCGCATGGGCCTGAGCGTCTTGTTGGCCGAGCCTTACATGGCCACGGCCAACAACCTGCCTGCGCCAGAGCTGAGCAGCCACCCTGCCGCCAACCAAGTCCTTCACTGGGAATTGCAAAACTTAGACTATGCCTTGGCGGCACAAGAGCAGCGCAAAAAATTCAAAAGCGACATCCTGCCGCGTTTTCCAGTGAACAGCCAGCGTGCTATCGAGCAAATTGTCAAAGCACGGTTGAGCAACCAAGTGATGACGCATGTCTACGCGGCCCTGGTGCCCAGCGCCAAGTTGTCCAGCGCCAACTTGGACCCCACGTCCATGGACGCTGAACGGTCTCGCCTGACCCGCGTGCAACTTCTGTTGGCAGATTTAGGAGCCAGGCGCGAAGAAGATGCGCTGCGCGCCTTGCTCAACCGCGATGCGCGGCGCAAACTACAAGCTTTGGACGACGCATTGACTCGGTCTGAGTTGTATGCCGCCAGGGGCCGCAGCTTTGCCTTTTGGCAAGGCGAAAAAGGCCCTGTGCTGGGCGCCTTTGTGTTGCCAGACGCCACTGGCCTGCAGCCGTACTTGGCCCAGCAAGTCGCGCGCGTCGAGCAGCTCAGCAAAGAAGCCGATTCGGTGCTCAGCCTGCTTGGCAACAACGGCACCGCCAACAGCAGCCAGGCCCAGCTTTGGCAAGCCATATCTCGCGACTTGGAGCGTTTTAAGCTGAAAAATCCCAACAGCAGCTTGTTGGCCCTGGAGACCTTTTTAACGGCCATGGCCGGCGATGTGGATGGACAAAACTGCCAAGACCGATTGCAAGGCAAAGTGCCAAGTGGTCGGCCCGCCGACTTTTTTGCCGAACGACACGCCCAGCTCGCTATCTCGCTGAGCCAGCGCTGCAGCGAGCTGCGCTCGAAAGAGCAGCAAGCGTTGTGGTCTGTTTTTGCCAGCGAATTCAACCAAACGCTGGCAGGACGTCCGCCTTTTGCCTCGCTCGGGTGGACCGCCGAAGCGCCCGCCGTTGAGCTCGACGAAATCGCCCCCATGCTGCGCAGCTATGAACGCGCTCGACCGGCCATGCAAGCCCTGTTGCAAAACGAAAAAGGCACGGCCGCTTCTGTGGCGGTCCAACGCTTTGTGGAGCAGTTGGACCGCAGTCGGAGTTTCTTGGCGCCTTTGGTGCCGACTGAAGACAACGCCCCGGTGGGTTATGACGTTGCTGTTGAATTTCGCGCCAATCAAAACGCTGAAATTCAGGGCAGCAAAGTGATTGACTGGAGCCTTGAAATTGGCCGGCAACGCTTGGGCCTTCGCGATGTGCCCAAGCCCCTGCGTTGGGAGCCCGGCCAGCCCATCACACTGACGCTGCGCCTGGCCAAAGATGGGCAAGTCAGCCCGCTGGCCGATGCCCGGCAACCCGCCCTCAGCGTGGACGGTAAAACCGTGACCCTGCGTTTTGCAGACTCCTGGGCGCTGTTCAATCTGATTGGCCGCCAACGCGAAGCTGAGGCTCGCAGCGATGGCCGCAGCCAGCTGCTGCGCGTGGAATTTCCGCTGCAATTTGACAGCGAAGCTCAGGCTGGCAACGCTGCCACCGCCAAAGGCGCTGCACCTGTGCCTGCGGCCATCAAGCCCGCAGAGCTGGGCGAGAGCCGCGCCAAGGTCTATGTGCGCTTGACACTCAGCCCCCCAGGCAAGCGCACACCCCTGACTTGGCCCGGCCCGCTGCCCACTCGGGCGCCTGAACCCTTTAAACCCTGAACTGTCAAGTTCTTTTTCTTAAGAGCCATGGAAAACGCACCATCCCCGCTTTTCAACATTGTCGACGGCTTGCTCGCGCCCATGCCGGGGGACAACCCGGCCGGACCGTCTGCCCGCTACGACCCGGTGTTCGCCGAGATTCGCGTCGCTCGAGAAGCTGATGACCCCAGCTTGCCCCAAGGCGAGTGGGAACGTCCCTTGAAAAAAGCCGACTGGCCCTTGGTCACCAAGCTGTGCATCCAGACCCTGAGTGAGCGAAGCAAAGATTTGCAAATTGCTGCTTGGCTGACCGAGGCGTGGATACATCTGTACCAAGTCGACGGCTTGCGGGCTGGCACTCGCTTGGTGCAAGGCTTGCTGGACGATCACTGGGACGGCGTTCATCCTCGCCAAAGCGAAGATGGCGACTACGAAGCCCGTGTGGCGCCCCTGGCTTGGCTGAACGAAACCTTGCCTTTGACCCTGCGGCTGAACGTTGGGCTTTTGCCTTGGCCTGACCGCAAGCCGGCGTTCATCAGCCTGGAAGACTGGACCAAGGCGCCGCTGGTGACACAGCCCAAGCCAGACGGCGGCGACGAGCCCAACCCGGCCGCCACGCCCAGCCGCGACGAGCTGATGCTGGTGGGCGCCTCCTCGGCAGCCCCGCAGCTGTTGCAACTGCGCCAAGCGCTGGCACAGGCGGCCGCCGAATGGAAGGCGCTGGACGCTTTGATCGACAGCCGCTTGGGCAACGAATCCCCCAGCCTGTCTCGCGTGGCAGACACCCTGGTGCTGATAGACAGAGCCATCACCAGCTTGCTGTCCAAACAACAAGAGCGAACCAACCCACTGGCACGCCCCCCTTTGGAGCCCGCCATGGAGGCAGAGCCTGCTGAAACCGCTGACACAGTGCCTGCCGAGACCGTCAGTCCTGAGGTGAAAGAGGCGTTTGAACCCAACGATTTGCGCCTGGCCACGGGTCCCATTCGCTCCCGCGCTGACGCTTACCGCCAGCTCGAAGGCATTGCCAACTTCTTGCAAAGCATTGAGCCCCACAGCCCTACGCCTTACCTGGTCCGACGCGCGGTCAGCTGGGGCCGCATGCCGCTGCCCGAGCTCATGCAGGAGGTGCTGCGCGAAGAGGGCGATTTGAACCGGCTGTTCAAGGTGCTGGGTTTAAAGCAAGACAAGGCCTGAACCGCGCACGCCAATCGCAGTGTGCTGAACGCGACTGTCGCCGGTGTTTTCCCTTGGAAAGCAGATTTGTTCCTGGCCTAATGGGGCGTTTGTCATGCGGGTTGGTCACAAATCCTTTACAGTCCAGCCCGTTCACGCAGTCCATTGGCCTGCGGGTGTCAGCGGGTCAGGCACGCCACAGAGGATGCGCCACCCACCTTATTTGCCGCTTTTGTAGGAGCCTTGCCGTGCTGTCCTTGTCTCGCCGTGTTGCTTTTTTTCTCTTGTCTTCATTCATGGCCGTGGGTTGTGCCACCACTGCTGCTTCCGACCCCAACTACAAGCCCTCGCGGGGCCAGAGCGGCAAAGACGTGATCTGGATCCCCACGCCGCCTGAGCTGGTTGAAAAAATGCTGACCATGGCCAAAGTCACGCCGCAAGACCGGGTGTTTGACCTGGGCTCGGGCGACGGCATCATTGCCATTACCGCCGCGCAAAAATTCAAGGCCAATTCCGTGGGCATTGAGTTCAACCCCGACATGGCCGGGTATGCACGCCGCAAGGTGGCCGAGGCCGGGATGCAGGACAAGGTGCGCATCATCACGGGCGACATTTTCAAAGAAGACTTCAGCTCGGCCGACGTGATCACCATGTACTTGTTGCCTGACCTGAATTTGCGCCTGCGCCCTACGATTTTGAAAATGAAGCCAGGCACGCGCGTGGTGGCCCACGCCTTTGACATGGGCGAGTGGCAGGCCGACGATACCGCCACCGCCGCAGGCGCCAACGCCTTTTTGTGGATCGTGCCCGCGCCTGTGCAAGGCGGCTGGAACGTGACTTTGGACGGCGGCAAAACAGCGCGCCTGAACCTGGAGCAAACCTTCCAAAACGTCGGTGGCACCATGACGGTGGACGGCCGCACGCTGCCGCTGTTGGGCGCCCGCTTGCGCGGCGAAGACCTGAGCTTTCAGTACAGTGGCGAAGGTCAGTCGGTCAGCAGCTTCAAGGGCAAAGTCAATGGCGACCGCCTGAGCGGCACGCTCTCGACAGACCGCTCCTCGCAGTCCTTGGACGGCCGTCGCCTCTGAGCTTTTCTGCCTCTGAATAAAGCTTCGCATGAGTGATTCCTCCAGCGAGAGCGCGCAACCCGCGCGGCTCTTGAGCGCCTGGGCCGCCGTCGCCTTGATTGTCGGCATCGTCATTGGTGCTGGCATTTTCAAAACCCCGGCCATGGTGGCCGGCATCAGCGGCGATGCCGGTTGGGCCTTGACCATTTGGGCTGCAGGCGCGCTGATCTCCATGGCCGGCGCCCTGTGCTATGCCGAGCTGTGCACGGCCTACCCGCATGCGGGAGGGGACTACCACTTCTTGCGCCGTGCGTTTGGGCGCGACCTGGCCTTTTTGTACGCCTGGGCGCGCGCCACCATCATCAACACCGGCTCCATTGCGCTGCTGGCGTTTGTGTTTGGCGACTACTTCAGCACCTTGGTGCCGCTTGGCGCGCATTCAAGCGCCATTTGGGCTTTGGTCATTGTGGTGGTGCTCACCATGGTGAATATTGCTGGCATCAACGCGTCGTCGCGCATGCAGATGGTGCTCATCACCTTAGAGGTCGCAGGCCTGCTGGCCGTGGTGGTGGCAGGTTTGTG
The DNA here is from genome assembly GCA_945878995.1 of Polaromonas sp. YR568. Classification (GTDB taxonomy): domain Bacteria; phylum Pseudomonadota; class Gammaproteobacteria; order Burkholderiales; family Burkholderiaceae_C; genus Polaromonas. The sequence goes on from CAMCUN010000019.1 coordinate 29,436, forward strand.
GTTTGGCGATGCGTCTGCCCCCGCCAGCCTGAGCTGGTTTGAAAAAGTCCCGCCTGCAGGCGCATGGGGCTTGGCGCTGGTGTTTGTTTTGCTGACCTTTGGGGGCTGGAACGAGGCCGCCTATGTCTCGGCCGAGCTCAAGGGCGGTCCGCGCGCCATGGTGCGCGTGATCGTGCTCAGCATGCTGGCGCTGACGGCCATTTACCTGCTGGTCAACCTCGCGCTCTTGTGGGGCCTGGGGCAAGCCGGTCTGTCTAGCAGTAAGACGGCGGCGTCGAGCATGGTTGGCATAGCCTTTGGCCCTTGGGCTGAAAAAGCGCTGGGTTTGTCGGTGGCGATCGCTGCGCTCACCAGCATCAACGCCACCATGATCGTGGGCGCCCGCACCAACTTTGCCCTGGGTCGCGACTGGGCCAGCTTGCAGGCCTTGGGCCAGTGGCAAACCGAGGCCGGTGCGCCTCGCAAAGCCTTGTGGGCGCAAGCGGCCATCTCCATTGCACTGGTGCTCTTGGGCATGCAAGAGGGCGACGGCTTTTCTGCCATGGTCGAGTTCACCGCCCCTGTGTTCTGGGGCTTTTTGTTCCTGGTGGGCGTGGGCGTGATGTGGCTGCGCCAGACCGACCCGCTCGCCCCCCGGCCTTTCAAGGTGCCGCTCTACCCCTTGCTGCCGCTGGTGTTTTGCGCGGCCTGCGCGTGGCTGACTTACTCCAGCATCAGCTACGCCATCAGCCAAAAAGCCATCCATGTCTCACTTTGGTTGATCGCCACTGGCGTGCTCGCCTGGCTGCTGCTGCGCTGGCGCGAAGGCCGTCACACGGCACGCGAGGCCCGCGCAGCGGCTGCGTCCTGATCCCCAAGAACAGACCCGCCACATTGGGCTGGAGGGTCCGTTCTTACCCAATCAAGGCGCTCGCCCCCTGTAGGAGCCAGCCTGCTGGCGATGCGTGCCGGTCTTCGGTCATTACCGCAGGCCAAGAATCGCCGGCAGGCCAGCTCCTACAAATGCAAACGTCCGCTGGCGGTGAACGGCTTTCTCCCCTTGTAGGAGCCAGCCTGCTGGCGAATCGTGGCGCTCAACGGGCAGTACCGCAGGCAAACATTCGCTGGCAGGCCAGCTCCCACAAATACAAACACCCGCTGGCGGTGAACAGCTTACTCCCCTTGTAGGAGCCAGCCTGCTGGCGAATCGTGGCGATCAACGGGCAGGACCTCAGTCCAAGAATCGCTGGCAGGCCAGCTCCCACAAAGACAAACGCCCGCTGCCGGTGAACGGCTTGCTCCCCTTGTAGGAGCCAGCCTGCTGGCGAATCGTGGCGATGAACAGGCATCACCTCAGTCGAGCATTCGCCGGCAGGCCAACTCCCACAACTACAAACGCCCGCTGGCAGTAAACGGCTTTCTCCTCTTGTAGGAGCCAGCCTGCTGGCGAATCGTGGCGATGAACGGGCACCACATCAGGCGAGCCTTCGATGGCAGGCCTGCTCCCAAAACTACAAACGCCCGCTTTCCGGCAAGCACGGCCTGCAGCCACTCGCCTCGGACTTGGTTTTACTCGGGCGTGATGCCCGCGCGTTTGACGGCCAGGCCCCACTTCACCGTTTCGCTGCGAATAAAGGCGCCGAATTGCTCGGGGCTGCTGCCCACCGGGTCGGCCCCGGCGCGGGACAAGGTCTCGCGCACATCGGGCTGGGCCAGCACCTTGGCCACTTCTTCTTGCAGGCGCTTGACCACGGGCGCGGGGGTGCCCGCCGGCGCCACGATGGCGGTCCAGCCGCTCACAGCCACGGCCGGGTAACCGGCCTCGGCGATGCTGGGCACATCGGGGGCGGCGGCCGAGCGCTGGGGCTGACCCACCGCCAATGCGCGCAGCTTGCCGGCCTTGACCTGCGCCAGCAGCGCCGGCATGGTGCCAAAGATGAAGTCCACCTGGCCGCCCAGCAGGTCGTTGATGGCCGGTGCCTCGCCCTTGTAGGGCACATGCAAAAAGTCCACGCCGGCCGCGTCGGCCAGCAGCTCGGCGGCCAGCTGCGACTGGTTGCCAATGCCGGCCGAGGCATAGCGCACAGCGCCTGGCTTGGCCTTGGCGGCGCTCACCAGCTCAGCCACGCTCTTGTAGGGCGAGGCGGCATTGACCACCAGCAAAAAGGAGATGGAGGTGGTCTGCGTCACTGGCGTGAAGTCGCGCAAGGTCTCGTAGGGCACTTTTTTGTAGATGTGCTGGTTGATGGTCAGCGCGCTGGGCGAGGTCATCAAAAAGGTGTGGCCGTCGGTGGCCCTGGCCACCGCTTCACCGGCGATCATGCCGTTGGCGCCGGCGCGGTTGTCAATCACCACCGCCCGGCCCAGCGGGTCGCCCAGTTTTTGGCCGATCAGCCGGGCCGCAATGTCTATGCTGCCGCCCGCCGACTGCGAGACCACGAATTTGAGCGGCTGGCTGGGCCAGGCGGGCGCTTGCGCCTGCGCGCAGCTCCAGGACAGGCACAGAAGTGCCGCGCCCAGGGTGTTCTTCAAAGCATGCATCAAAAAGCTCCTTTTATGAGGGGTCAGGGAAGAAAGTCGACCAGCGTGGCCACGTCAGGGCAGCGCTCCAGAGTCATCAAGGCGTCTTGCAACTGGCCCGCGCGCGAGGCTCCCCACAGGGGCACGGCCAGGTCTTTGTACTTGCGCGCCAAATCGGCCGGTGCATGGGGCCGGCCAGGCTCGCCACTGGTGATGTGGCAAGCGCCCTTGAGCTGCTTGCCGCCTTGGAGGTGCAGCTGCAAGTCCACCCGCTGCTGCTGAGGATAAAGGCGCGTGAAGTCCTCGTCTTCGACCACCCGGACGCGGCTGGCCAGGGCCTGCACGGCCGGGTCGGCCACGGCTTCGTTGGAAAAGGCATCCAGCCCGCTGCGCCCGCCCACCAGCAAGGTTGCCAGCGCAAAGGGAATGGAAAAGCGCGTGCCAAACCAGTCGCGCGGCCGCTGTTCGGCCAAAAAAGCAGCCAGTTTGTAAGCCTGCACGTCGATGCGTTCCACCTCATCGGCCAACACCGGCCGGCCGGCCTGGCCCAGTGCGTCGTGCAGCGCGTCTATGGCCGAATGCACATAGCGGGCCGTGGGGTAGAGCTTGAGGTAACCCTCGGTGAGCAGCCAGCGCTGGCCCAGGTCTTGCACGGCCACCTGCGGAGAAAAGCCGTCGCCCAGTACCAGGCTGAAGGTGGTGTTGACGCCGTCGGAGGGGCCGGTCAAGCCGCTTTGCGCCATGCGCACCGCCATCTGTCCCATGAAGCCGCTGTGGCCGGCGTACCAGTTGCGCACGGTGGCGCCGTTGAGCATGGTGTGGCGGTTGGTGGCCATGCAGCAGGAGGCGGCCAGGCTGGCCAGGTTGCGCAGACTCTCGGCCGGCAGGCCGCGCAGGCGGGCCACGGCCAGCGCCGAGCCCACCACACCAAAGGTGCCATGGGGGTTGATGATGAGTTTGGTTTGGGTGGCCATGCCAATGCGCGCCACCACTTCGTAAGACAGTGCAATGGTGGCCAGCAGCTCGGCGCCGCTCAGGTGCCGCGCTTGTGCCACCGCCAGCGCCGCAGGAATCACCTGGATGCCCGGGTGGCCGTTGGCCAAAAAATTGCCTTCGTCATAGTCCAGCCAGGCCCCTGCCATGCCATTGAGCATGGCCGCGTCCAAGGGGGTGGCGGTGCGGCCCGCGCCTATCACCCAGCAGGGGCCGTGCTCGGAAGAGGCTGACAGCTGCTCGGCCACCAGCGCGCTGGGCTGCGGCTCGCGCATGCCCCAGGCGATCACCGGCAGCGTGTCCACCAAAATCTGGCGGGTGCGCTCTAGCACCTCGGCGGGAATGTCCTGGAGCGGCGTCTGGCCCACAAAGCGGGCCAGCTGGTCCAGGTAATCGCCAGCGGGGCGGCTCAATTGACTTGGATGCCCGCCGTGCGCACCAGGCGGCCCAGGCGCTGCACGTCGGTCCGGATCAACTCGCCAAACTCTTGCGGGCCGGCGCCCACCAGGTTAAAGCCCAGGCCGCCGAGTTTGGTGCGCACATTGGGATGGGCCATGGCCTTGGAAAACTCGGTGTGCAGCCGCTGCACCACAGCGGCGGGCGTGCCAGCCGGGGCCACGATGCCGTTCCAGGCGGCATAGTTGTAGCCCGCCACCCCCGACTCGGCCAGCGTGGGCACGTTGGGCATCACGGGTGAGCGCTGCGCGGTGCTGACTGCCAGCACCTTGAGCTTGCCCTCACGGGCCAGGCTGACCACGTTGGAGATGCCTGTGAACATGGCCGGGATGGTGCCCGCCATCAGGTCGGTCAGCGCCGCGCCCATGGCCTTGTGCGGCACATGCGTCATTTTAAGGCCTGCCCCGTCAATGAGAAATTCCATGGCCAGGTGCTGGGCCGAGCCCGAGCCGGTCGAGGTGTAGTTCAGCCCGCCGGGCTGCGCCTTGGCTTGCGACACGAACTCCTGCACCGTGTTGGCCGCAAAGCCCGTGTGTGTCACCAGCACCAGCGGTACGGTGGAGGTCAGCGTGATGGCCGCGAAGTCTTTCACCGGGTCGTAAGGCAGGCGGGCGTACAGCGCCGGGTTGGCCGCCATGATGCCGTCGTTGGGCATGAACAAGGTGTAGCCGTCGGGGGCAGAGCGGGCCACGGCCTCGGCCGCGATGATGCCGTTGGCGCCGGTGCGGTTCTCAATTTGGATGGGTTGCCCCAGTTGCTCTGCCGCTTGCGCCGCCACGGCGCGGGCGATGGTGTCGACCGCGCTGCCAGCGCCGAAAGGCACGATCAGCTTGATGGGTCGGTCAGGAAAATTTTGCGCGTGAGCGGGAGCGGCCAGGCAGGCCAGCCCAACCAATGCCAGGCCTGCAATCCAGGGCCGGCGTGTGAGTCTTTGCATTCAGGTCTCCTTGAAAACGTTGAGCTGGTGACGGTTGCTTATTAAATTTTGTGCAAGGATAGTCGAGTTCGCTTAGCCTTGAAAGTCAGTGAAACCCTTCAACCCTCAACCTCCTTGAGCACATGACCGACCATCTAGATGCCCTCGCCGACTTTGCCTGCCGCACCACGCTCGCTGACATCGAGCCCCGGGCCTTGTCGCACCTGCGCCACATCCTGGCCGACACAGTGGCCGCCTGCGCCATAGGCAACCAGGAAGGGCCCATGCGCAAGCTGCTGGCCCTGCAGCAGGCACAGGTGGCCGGGGGCCTGGCCACGGTGCTGGGCACGCGGGTGCAGCTCAATCCGCTGGATGCGGCTGCGCTCAATGCCTCGGCCGGATGCTGGCTGGAGCTCGACGAGGGCAACCTCGCCAGCAACGGCCACCCGGGCATCCAGGTCATTCCCAGCGCCCTGGCCGTGGCCCAGCAGCTGGGCAAGAGCGGTGCGGATTTTTTGCTGGCCTGCGCCATCGGCTACGAGGTGGTGGCCCGCATAGGCAGTGCCTGCGACATGCGCATGAGCATTCACCCGCATGGCACTTATGGCGTGGTCGGCGCGGCCGTGGCCGCCGGCCGGCTGATGGGGCTGGACCGCGTGCAGATGCGCGAGCTCATCAGCCTGGCGGCGTCCTCGCCCATCGCTGGCAACCGCCAAGGCATGAAAGAGGGCGCCACCTTGCGCAACTGGTACGCCGCCCACAGCGCCACCATGGGCCAGACAGCGGTGCGCCTGGTGCAAAGCGGTTTCACCGGGCCGCTGGACGGCCTCACGCCCACCTGCAATGACGTGCTGTTTGACAACTTCAAGCCCGAGCTCATGGTGCGTGACTTGGGCCAGCGCTGGTTGTTGGCCGAGGGCTACATCAAGCTTTACGGCTGCGGCCGGCCCATACACGCAGCGCTCGATGCCCTGCGCCATGCCTTGGCGCCGCTGGGCTCGCCCGAAGCTTGGCCGCTGGCCGACGAGGTCGAGCGCATCGAGCTGCGTGGCTTCAAGTTCCTGGTTTTTTTGGGACGCACCGATATTCGCAACGCTTTTTCCACGCGCTTTTCCACGCCTTTTGCCCTGGCCTCGGTGCTGGTCCACCGCAGCCACGGCATCGAGTGCTTCACCGACGCGGCCGCCGCCGATGCCCGCATCCAGGCCCTGATGCACCGGGTGCACATGCAAGAAGAGCCCAGCTTCAGCGCACGTTTTCCGGCTGAGCAACTGTGCGAGCTCAGCGTGTGGCTCAAGGACGGCAGGCGCTTGCAAGGGCGCTGCGACATCATCCGCGGCGAGCCTGCCCATCCGGCCGATGTCCAGGACTACCAAGACAAGTTCATGGCCCTGGGCGCACGGGTCTGGCCCGAGCACCGCCTGCCAGAGATCTACAGCCAAGCGCTCTACCCAGACCGGCTGCCAAGCTTGGCCGGCTGGGGTTTGGCGGACTGAGCGGGGCCTGTTCACGCCAGGCCTGGAACTGCAACACTCTCTTTTCTTTGTAGGAGCCAGCCTGCTGGCGAATCGTCGCGATGAACAGGCGTCACCGCAGACGGGCATTCGCTGGCAGGCCAGCTCCCACAACTACAAACGCCCGCTGGAGCCGAGCGGCTTTCTCCCCTTGTAGGAGCCGGCCTGCCGGCGAATCGTCGGGATGAACAGGCGTCACCGCATTCGAAGAATCGCAGGCAGCTCAGCGCCTCTAGGCAAAGATGAGCGCAGTCACCCCCTTACACTTTCGCGCCATGCCCAAGCCCGCCCGTCCCCCCCAGCCCGCCGCCGCCCCAGTCATTGAAGAGCTGCGCCCCGGGCAGTCGGTGGAGTTGCTCAAGGAGCTGCACATCCTCACGCGCGAGGGGCGGCTGAACCAGGACACGCGGCGCAAGCTCAAGCAGGTTTATCACCTTTACCAGTTCATTGAGCCGCTGCTCAATGAGGTTTTTGCTGTTCAGCCCGCGCCGGTGTTGGTGGACCATGGGGCGGGCAAGTCTTACTTGGGCTTCATCCTCTACGACCTGTTTTTCAATGTGGCGCACCAGGGTCAAAAGACGGCCGGGCAAATCATCGGTGTGGAGACGCGCGCTGAGTTGGTGAGCAAGTCCCGCGAGCTGGCGCAGCGCTTGGGCTTTGCGCGCATGGCGTTTTTGAATTTGTCGGTGCAAGAGGCCAACGCCTCCAGCGCCTTGCCCGCTGAGGTGGACATCGTCACCGCCTTGCATGCCTGCGACACCGCCACCGACGATGCCATTGCCTTTGGCCTGGCCCACCACGCCCGCCACATGGTGCTGGTGCCGTGCTGCCAGGCCGAGGTGGCGGGTGTGCTGCGCCAGTCCAAGGCGCTGTCGCTCAAGCGCACGCCCTTGGCTGAGCTGTGGCGCCACCCGCTGCACACCCGCGAGTTTGGCAGCCAGATCACCAATGTGCTGCGTTGCCTGCAGCTGCAAGCCCATGGCTTTGAGGTGACGGTGACCGAACTAGTGGGCTGGGAGCACTCGATGAAGAACGAGCTGATTTTGGCCAGCCGCCCAGCCCAGCCGAGCAAGGCGGCCATGCGGGCGGCGGCCGAGCGCTTGCAGGAGTTGTTGGGGCAAATGGGTTTGTCGGCACTGCAGGGGCGCTTTGCCGTGCCTTTGGTGGGTGAAGGCGCTCTGTAGCCGCAAGCGCATGCTTTGAAGGTCAATTCGCCTCTTGTGGCGCTCCCTCTGAGCTGCCCTCAGCCAGATGAATACATGCCACTGGGCCCAAGCCTGTCAAATCGGCCTGTGTTTGCTCGTGTTTTTTAAAGGGCTTTCCCTAGGTTTTGACCTTGAGCTTTGCCTGCCAGGCGTGGCGGCGGCCATATTCTGAGAAACTTCTCCCTCTAATCATTTCTGGGTTTTCAGACCTCATGCCCAAAATCCAGGCCTCCTCTGCCCTGTCCCGTTTTCGTGTTCTGGACCTCTCGCGCGTGCGCGCAGGCCCCAACTGTGTGCGCATGCTCACCGACTTTGGCGCCGATGTGGTGCGCATAGAGCCGCCGCCCGGCGTGGACCCCAACGAGGCCATGTTTGCCGCCAACCGCAAAGGCGGGGACTTTCAGAACATCAACCGCAACAAGCGGTCCATGACGCTCAACCTCAAAAAGCCAGGCGCCCATGAGGTCTTGATGCGCTTGGTCAAAGACGCCGATGTGCTGATTGAAAACTGGCGCCCCGATGTCAAGGCCAAGCTGGGTCTGGACTACGAGACGCTGGCCAAAGTCAATCCGCGCTTGGTGCTGGCCAGCATTTCGGGCTTTGGCCAAGACGGGCCCTATGCCAAGCGTCCAGGCTTTGACCAGATCATCCAGGGCATGGGCGGGCTGATGTCGGTGACCGGGCACGAGGGCGGTGGCCCGGTGCGCGCGGGGCTCGCCGTGGCTGACATGAGCGCGGGCCTTTACACCGCCTTGGGCATTTTGACGGCGTTGCTCGAGCGCGAAGTCTCGGGCAAGGGCCAGTGGGTGCACACCTCGCTGCTGCATTCGCAAATCGCGATGATGGACTTTCAGGTGGCCCGCTACCTCAACGACGACGACGTGCCGGTGCAAGTGGGCAACAACCACCCCACCAGCAGCCCCATGGGCTTGTTTGAAGGCAGCGACGGCTGCTTCAACCTGGGCGCCTCGGGCGAGGGCAGCTGGCAGCGCATGTGCGAGCTGCTGGGCCGCACCGAGTGGCTGAGCGATGCCGACTACCAAGGCGAGCCCATGCGGGTGACCCACCGCGCCCGGCTCAACGCAGACCTGCAAGAGATCTTCAAGCACCAGACGGTGGCCCATTGGATTGATGCGCTGAACGACGCAGGCGTGCCGGCCGGCCCGGTCTACACCGTGCCGCAAATGATGCACGACCCCCAGGTCAAGCATCTCAAAGTTACCGCCCCCATGACCACCAGTTTTGGCAAGGAAATGCTCTACATCACCCAGCCCGTGACGCTGGAGCGCACCCCCGCCCAGGTGGTGGCACCGGCCCCCAACTGGGGCGAGCACACCGACGAGGTGCTGGCCGAGGCCGGCTACAGCGCCGACGACATTGCGCTCTTTCACGCGCAAGGGGTGGTTTAAGCCATGGGCCAAGTGCTGCACCACATGGAAGGCCATGTCGCCACCGTTGTCTTGGAGAACGAAGGCAAGTACAACGCCATGTCGCTGTCCATGTGGCGCGAGCTGGCCGCGCTGGTGGGCCGCTTGCGCGATGACGATGCTGTGCGCGTGCTGGTCTTGCGCGGCCAAGGCGACAAAGCCTTTGTCTCGGGCGCCGACATTTCAGAGTTTGACCAACAGCGCAGCAGCACCGAAGGCGTGCAGGCGTATGACACCGCCGTGGACCAAGCGCAAAGCGCCTTGGCGGCTTTTCCCCGGCCCACGCTGGCGGCCATCAGCGGCATTTGCTTTGGCGGCGGCCTGGGGCTGGTGCTGAGCTGTGACCTGCGTTACTGCAGCGCAGGCTCACGCTTTCGCATGCCCGCCGCCCGCTTGGGTCTGGGCTATGCCTGGAAAGGCATGAAGTCCTTGGTGGCGGCGCTCGGCCCCATGAACGCGGCCGAGGCTTTTTACACCGCACGCATTTACGACGCGCCGCAAGCGCGCGAGCTGGGCATCGTGCAGTCGGTGCACGAGCAGGTGTTTGCGCACGCCACAGAGACGGCGCAGCTGATCGCAGGCAACGCCCCGTTGACCTTGCGGGCGGCCAAGCTGGCCATGAAGGGCCTGCGCGACGAGGCCCAGGCCGATCGCGCTGCCGTGGATGCGGCCGTCAAAGCCTGCTTTGCCAGCCAAGACTATGCCGAAGGCCGCCTGGCCTTTGCCGAAAAACGTGCGCCTCAGTTCCAGGGCAAATAAATAAAAGACCGCTTTCATGAGTTTGCAAGGCAAAACCATTTTGATCACCGGTGCCTCCGCGGGCATTGGCCGTGCCACTGCCGTGCAGCTGGCGCAGCAAGGCGCGCAGATCATTGCGCTGGGCCGCCGGCAAAACGCGCTTGATGCACTGGCTGTTCAATTCCCAGCGGGGCAAGTGCGCACCATGGCAGGCGACCTCAACGACGAGACTTTTGTGCAGCGCATAGACGCGCTGGCCCCCGAGCTCGACGTGTTTGTGAACAACGCCGGCGTGCTGCGCTACGCGCCCATTTTGGAGCTGACGCCCGAAGACTGCCAATGGATGTTCCAGACCAATGTGCTGGCTTCTTTGCGCGTGACGCAAGGCATTGCCCGCGGCATGGTGGGCAACAAGCGTGGCCACATTGTGTTCATGTCCTCGATCGCAGCCCGCGAGGTCTACCGCCTGGCCTCGGTCTACTGCGCCACCAAGCATGCGCTGTCTGCGCTGGCGCGGTCCTTGCGGCTGGAATTACAAAGCCACGGCATCAAAGTCACCGAGGTGGCCCCTGGCATGGTGGACACCGACATTCGCACCGGCAGCGACCACCCGGACGTGATTGCCTCGGTGGGCACACGCAAGTTCAAGGCGCTCACGGCCGACGAGGTGGCCCAGGCGGTGGTGTATGCCTTGAGCGCCGCGCCCAACTGCTGCCCCGACCTCATTGAGCTGCGCCCTCAAGGCGCAGCCTGATTTTTCACTGACCCTTCCCCACACATCATGGCCACTGCTGCAAAAAAACCTGCCAAAACTGCTGCTTCAAAAGCCCCTGTTTCAGCCAAGCCTGCGGCTAAAAAGTCTGTGAAGCCAGCGGCCAGCCCTGCCAAAGCGGCGGCCAAAAAACCGGCTGCCAAGCCCGTGATCCAGAAAGCGGCGGCTGCCAAGAAGGCGCCTGCGGCCCACAAGACCGCGGTGGCCAAAACGACCAAGCCCCCCAAGCCGCCCAAGGTCCACTGGAAGCCGCAAAGCTTTGTGGCCACCCATATCAAAGACGCGGAATTCAAAACCGGTCTGCGCGCTTACGCCGCCTACCGCGACCTGCTGACCGACAAGGCCACGGGCGGCGCGGTGCAGTCCCATGTCATTCGCCTCATCGGCAAGTGCGACCCCAAGGTGGTGAGCATCCCGCACTACCACGGCGTGCAGTTCCAAATGCTTTACATGCTCAAGGGCTGGATGATTGGCGAGTACGAAGGCCAGGGCCGCGTCAAGATGACCGCAGGCTCGTGCTGGATACAGCCACCCGGCATTCGCCACCAAGTGATTGACTACTCCGACGGCTGCGAAATGATTGAGATCATCTTGCCCGCCGACTTTGACACCGTAGAGCTGTAAGAGGCCACAGGCCACAAGGACATTGACAGCCAGATCATGCGGCAGGGCATGGGGTCCAAAGCCAAGGCGCCGCTTGAACCAGCCCTGCCACACCCAGCTGTGCGGTTGCCAGAGAAGCGACAGAAAACACGAAATCTCCCTGCTAGGTTTTAAAAAACGACGGCTGACTGATGTCCATGCCGACTTCATTGCGTTCAACCCCAAAACTTGAGTGACCTATGGCCAATCCGCGCATTCCTTATCTTTTCTCCAATGAGGGCCCAGCCCTTGCCCCTTCACAAGGCAAGCCCATCTTGGTGCACCTGGTGGTCAACGTGGAGCACTGGCAGTTTGAAGCCAGCATGCCGCGCACCATCATCACGCCGCCGCACGGCAAAGAGACCGTGCCCGACGTGCCCAACTTCAGCTGGGCCGACTACGGCATGCGGGCTGGGCTGCCGCGCATCATTGAGGCCATTTCCTCGCGTGGCCTGCCCGCGTCCACCAGCTTCAATGCCGGTGTGATCCAGGCCTACCCCCGCGCGGCCGAGGCCATGCACGCCGCAGGCTGGGAGTTTGTGGGCCACGGCGTGCACCAAAAAGCGCTCAACCATGCCGATGGCGAAGAGGCGCTGATTGCCACCGCCATGGAGATGATCGAGTCTTTCACCGGCACGCGGCCGCGCGGCTGGCTCAGCCCTGGGCTGCGCGAATCGTTTGACACCCCCGAAATTCTCAAGCGCCAAGGCGTGGAGTATGTGTTTGACTGGGTGGTGGATGACGTGCCCCGCTGGATGAGCACCCGAGAAGGCCCGCTGCTGTCGCTGCCCTACAACTTGGAAGTCAATGACTCCATCATTTACGCCGTCGAGAGGCACAGTTCTCCCGAGATGTATTTGCGCCTGGAAAACACGCTGCGCTTGTTTGAGCGCGAGTCCCGCACCCACCCGCGGGTGCTGGCCATTGGCCTGCACCCGCACCTGATTGGCGTGCCGCACCGCTTTGAGTACTTTGAGCGCATGCTGGACTTGCTCATGGCCTCGCCGCAGGTGCGCTTCATGACCGGCGGGCAGATCGCCGATTGGTACACCGCCCAAGTGCCAGCGCCACAAGCTTGATTCGCATCCGCACTCTGACAACCCACAAGGACATTCATGGATTTGCAACTCAAAGGAAAGCGCGTGCTGGTCACGGGCGGCTCGCGCGGCATTGGCTTGACCATTGGCTTGGCGTTTGCGCGCGAGGGCGCCAGCCCCATTTTGGTGGCCCGTGAGCAGGCCAACCTGGACAAGGCCGAGGCGGCCTTTGCCAGCGCCGGTTTGCCCAAGCCCGAGGCGGTGCTGATGGACATGTCGGTCTCGGGCTCGTCCGAGGCGCTGGGCGCGCAGGTCGGCGAGATCGACATCTTGGTCAACAACGCTGGCGCCATTCCGGGCGGCGACATCCAAGACGTGAACGAGGCCCGCTGGCGCCAAGCTTGGGAGCTCAAGGTGTTTGGCTACATCAACATGACCCGGGTGTTTTTGCCCCGCATGGAAGCGCGTGGCTCGGGCGTGATTTGCAACATCATTGGCCTGGCTGGCGCCATGCCCAGGGCCGACTACATTTGCGGCTCCACCGGCAATGCCGCACTCATGGCTTTTACCAATGCCATTGGCGGCGACAGCCTGAAAAAAGGCGTGCGCGTGTTTGGCATCAACCCCGCGCCCACCCGCAGCGACCGCATGCAGGGCCTGCTGGAGCAGCAAGCGGCCAAGCTCTTGGGCGATGCGCAGCGTTGGTCTGAGCTCACGGGTCGCTTCCCGCTTGGCCGCTTGGCCGAGCCCAGTGAAATTGCCGAGCTGGCGATGTTTTGCTCGTCGCCGCTGTGCGGCTACCTGAGCGGCTCTGTCATCAACGTGGAAGGCGGGCAAATGTTCGCCACCGCCAGCAAGTAAATCGCAGCTTGACACCATGACACACCCCTTCGCTTCGAGTTTGCCAGTGCTCGTCATTGGCGCCGGCCCCGTGGGCCTGCTGTGCGCGCTGGAGTTGGCGCGCCGGCAGGTGCCCGTGACCGTGCTGGAAAGCGAGCCTGGCACCACGCTGGATTTGCGCGCCGGCACTTTTCACCCGCCCACGCTGGAGATGCTGCGCCCCGAAGGCGTGGCCGACGCCATGCTGGCAGAGGGCATCCGTGTGCGCCACTGGCAAGCGCGCGACCGCGAGCACGGCCTGATTGCCGAGTGGGACCTGGACCTGCTCAAGCACGACACGCCTTACCCCTTTCGCTTGCACCTGGAGCAGCACAGGCTCACGCCCATCCTGCTGAAAAAATTGAGCGTCTACCCGCATGCGCAGGTGCTGTTTTCGCACGCGTTCGAGTCGCTCACGCAAAACGGCGACGAGGTCGAGGCCACGGCGCTCACGCCGCAAGGGCAGGTGCGCTTGAAGGGCAGTTACTTGGTGGGCGCCGACGGCGGGCGCAGCCAGGTGCGAAAAAGCGCGGGCATTGAGTTTGAAGGCTACACCTGGCCCGAGCGCTACACCGTGGTCAGCACCTCGTTTGACTTTGAGCCCCTGGGCTACGCCGACAATGCCTACATCAGCGACCCCGAGCAGTGGCTGGCGTTTTTCCGCATGCCCGACGCCGGCCCCCCTGGCCTGTGGCGCATGACCATGCCGGTGACCGACGAGCTCAGCGACGAGCAGGTTTTGGCGCCCGCCTATGCGCACCAGGCCATCAACCGCATCATTGGTGCGCCCGCCGGCAGCACCTACCCGGTGGTGCACCAAAGCGTGTACCGGGTGCACCAGCGCGTGGCAGCGCAGTTTCGGCTGGGCCGCGTGCTCTTGGCGGGCGACTCGGCGCATGTGAACAACCCGCTGGGCGGCTTTGGCCTGAACAGCGGCATCCATGACGCGGTCAACCTGGGCGAAAAATTGGCCCCGGTGTGGCACGGCCAGGCGAATACCGACCTGCTTGACCTCTACCACCGCCAGCGCCGCACCGTGGCCATGGAATATGTGCAAAACCTCTCGGTCAAGAACAAAAAGAACCTGGAAGAAAAAGACTTGGCCACCCGGCTGGCGCGCTTTGAAGAGCTGCGCGCCACCGTGCGCGACCCGGAAAAAGCCCGCGCCTACTTGCTGATGTCGTCCATGATCAACAGCATCCACCGCGCCAATTCGATCACCTGATTTTTCGCCTGCCTCCAAGGAGTTCCCATGACTGTTTTTGCAACGCGCCGCGCGGCCCTGCTCAGTGTGGCCGCCAGCTTGACCGCCCCCAGCTGGGCGCAAGCCTCTTGGCCGCAGCGCCCCATTCGTCTGCTGGTGCCTTTCCCTCCCGGTGGCAACACCGATGGCATTGCGCGCATCACGGCCGAGCGCCTGGGCCAGGCCTTGGGCCAAACCGTGGTGGTGGAAAACCGCGCGGGCGGCAACGGCGCCATTGCGGCCGACGCGCTGGTCAAGGCCGCGCCCGATGGCTACACGCTCATGATGGCTGCCATGCCGGTGTTGGCCATCTTGCCGGCCATCAGCAAAACCAGCTTTGACCCGCTGCGCGACTTTGTGCCCATCAGCATCGTGGGCAGCAACCCCTTTGTGATGGCGGTGCACAAGTCGGTGCCGGCCACCAATGTGCGCGAGTTCGCCGAATTCATTCGCAAAAACCCGGGCAAATTCAACTACGCCTCGGGCGGCTCGGGCACGGTCTCGCATTTGTCGGCGGCGCTTTTTGCCAAGCGCGCCAACCTGGACATGGCGCATGTCAGCTACAAGGGCGGCGGCCCGGCCGTGGTCGACTTGCTGGGCGGCCAGGTGCAGATGTACTTTGGCAATTTGTCTGAGCTGGCGCCGCACACCGCAGGCGGGCAAATCCGCATCATTGGTGTGTCCAGCTTGCAGCGAGCCAAGCAGCTGCCCGAGGTGCCCACCGTGGCCGAGTCGGGTTTTGCGGGCTTCAAAACCCTCACCTGGAATGGCTTGGTCGCGCCTGCCGGCACGCCCGTGGCCGTCATCAACCGGGTGGCAGCCGCCATCAAAGACATGCTGAACTCGCCCGAGACCGTGGCCCGGCTCCAGCAAATGGGGGTGGACCCGATTGGTGACACCCCCGCGCAGTTTGCCGAAACACTCAAAGCCGACCTGGCCACCTGGTCGGAGGCGGCCCGCGCCAGCAACTTGAAAATTGATTAAACCCACGACCGCCATGATTGAACACCGCAGCCCCAGCCCAGACAGCCTGGCCACCCGCGCCAAAGTGGCCGTGGTGGTGCCTGCCACCAACACCATCGTGCAACCCGAGATGGAGGCCATGCGCCCGGCGGGCGTGACCAACCACGTCACCCGCATGCGCTTGCCGCCCCGGCCTTACGACGACCAAAGCGCCTACAAGCGGGCGCTTGAAACTGAAAAAGGCGAGCTTGAAGAGGCGCTGGAACTGGTGCTGTTGTGCGAGCCGCATGTGGTGGCCCACGGCCACTCTATCCATTCCTTTCGGGGCGACGGCGCGCAGGCCCTGGCCGAAGAGCAGCGGCTTGAGCGGCTGTGCGGCATCCCCTTCATCACGCCTTCGCGGGCTGTGCTGGCCGGCCTTGAAGCCATAGGCCGGCCTCAGCGGATTGCCATCCTCACGCCCTACTGGCCGCCGGCCGACGAGATGATCGCCGCTTTTTTCATCGCCTGCGGTTACGAGGTGGTGGCCACGCACGGCCTCAAATCCGTTGGCCCCACGGCCGTGGCGCGCTTTACGGCCGAGGACATCATGGCCGGCTTTGCCGCCACCGACCACCCCCAGGCCGAGGCCTTGATCCATGTGGGCACCAACTTGCCGGTCTCGGCGCTCACGCCGGCCATTGAGCAGCGCTTTGGCAAGCCGCTGATTGGCGTGAACGTGGCCACCTACTGGCTGGCCCTTCGCCGTTTAGGCATCACCGATGCCATGCCCGGCATGGGCATGCTGGCTGAGAAATACTGAACCTTCTTCACCCTTTGCCTATGAACCTCGACACCGCTTTTGATACCCTCGCCCTGCAATCCCATGGCGACCATGTGCTGCAAGTCACGCTCAACCGGCCGCAGTTTGGCAACGCCATCAACACCCGCATGGGCCAAGAGCTGCTGGCGCTGTGGCAGGGCCTGACCGAGGACCCTGGCGCCGTGCGCTGCGTGCTGCTCACGGGCGCGGGTGAGAAGATTTTTTGCGCGGGGGGCGACCTCAAAGAGCGCCACGGCATGACGCGCGAGCAGTGGACGCGCCAGCACGAGATTTTTGAGCGCGTGGCGGTCGCGCTGACCGACTTGCCCTTGCCCGTGATCGCCGCCGTCAACGGCCACGCGTATGGCGGTGGCCTGGAGTTGGCCTTGGCCTGCGACTTTATCCACGCCAGCGCCAGCGCCCGCTTTGCCCTGCCCGAGGTCGCCCTGGGCATCATCCCAGGCATGGGCGGCACGCAAAACTTGCCGCGCGCCATCGGTGATCGCCGCGCCAAAGAGCTGCTGTTGACCGGTCAGCCCTTCAGCGCCCAAGAGGCCTTGCAGTGGGGCTTGCTCAACCGCCTGGCCGAAGGCCCAGCGCTGATGGAGGGCGCCTTGGAGACGGCCCGCCGCATTGCAGGCAATGCGCCGCTGTCGACCCGCCAAATCAAAAAAGTCGTGCGCTATGGCCGCCAAATGGAGCAGCTCACGGCCTACCGCTTTGAGGTCGAGGCTTACAACCATTTGGTGGACACCGAGGACCGGCTCGAAGGCGTGGCCGCTTTCAACGAAAAGCGCCCGCCGGTGTTCCATGGCCGCTGAGTCGGCCCACACCCCACCCGCGTGTTGAACGCTCAGACGGACTCGCTCTTGGACGGCCCCTGGAGCACGTGGTTGGTGCACGGCCTGCAGCGGCCCCTAGGCCCTCACGAGCGCGCTCGCGCGGCGCTTCATCTGGTCGACTGGCTGGGCTGCGCTTTTGCGGGCCAGGCCACGCCAGAGGCAGAACCCCTCAAACGCTGGGCTGAGCAACTGGCCCCAGGCCTCATTTGGGCCTGCGGCCGCGCGGGCCTGCAGGCCAGCGATGCGGCGCGCTTTCATGGCAGCTTGGGCAGCTTGTTGGAGCTCGACGATGTGCACCGTGAGGCGGTGGTCCACCCGGGCGACACCGTCATGCCTGCTGCGCTCGCCCTGGTCCAGCGCCTGGGCAGCAGCGCCAGCGAGTTGCTCGACGCTTTGGTGGTGGGCTACGAAGCCGGCATTCGCTTGGGCCTGCTTGCCGGCCCCGCGCATTACCGCCACTGGTACAGCACCGCCACCACAGGCACCTTTGCCAGCGCCATGGCCTGCGCCCGCTTGCTGCAGTTGGACGCCGCGCAAACCGTGCATGCCTTGGCGCTCGCGGGCATGCAGGCCGCAGGCGTGTGGCAATGCCGCATGGAGCCTGGCCTGGCCAAGCAGGTGGCGGCCGGCCACAGCACCCAGGCCGGGCTGGCGGCGGCCGAGTTGGCCGCCGCAGGCGCCACCGGCCCTGCGTCCATCTTGGAGGGCGAGCACGGCTGGCTGCAAGCCACCGGCAGCTTGCCCAGCACCGCCCACGCGCAGCAGTGCTTGCTGCCCACCCCCGATCAACCCTGGCTGATGCACCGGGTCAGCTTCAAACCCTGGCCCGCTTGCCGCCATGTGCATCCGGTCATTGCCTGTGCGCTCCAAGCCCACGTCCAGGGCTTGGATGCCGCGCAGGTGATGAGCTTGCATGTGCAGACCTACCAGGTGGCCTTGACCTTTGCCGACCAGCCCTGGCCCACCACCGCCTACCAAGCCCGCTTCAGTGTGCAGCACGCGCTGGCTTGGGGCTTGTTGCATGGCGGCTTTGGCCTGGAGGCCAGCAGCGAAGAGGGCTTTAGCCAGCCCGCCGTGGCGGCCCTGCGCGCGCGCGTCACGCTGTCGCTGGACGCCGAGCACGAGCGCGCCTACCCGCAGCGCTTTGGCGCCAGCTTGAGCGTGGTTTTGCAGGGTGGCCAGCAACTGCAGTTCCAACAAAACCATGCCCTGGGCGACCCTGAATGGCCCATGTCCGATGAGGCTGTGCAGGCCAAGGCCCTGGGCCTGCTGGAGGCCGCTGGGCTGGCTGCGCCGCAGGCCCAAGCTTTGGTCGCGCAGACCTTGGCCTTGCCAGGATCAGCAGACTTGGGGCCGTGGTGGGCGCAGCTTCAGGCTTGCAGCGTGTCCAGCGACTGAGCCAGGCCCAGCAAGAGTGAGTCATGGCCGGGGGCGGCCAGCAAATGGCACAAGGCGGGCAGGCCGCCGGGCACAGAACAAGGAAAAGCCAGTGCGGGTGCGCCCAAGAGGTTGGCCAGCACCGTGAAGTCGGTCAGCCGGCGAATGTTCGCCTGAGGTGATGCCTGCTGTGCGGCACGAATCGCTTGCAGGCTTGTCTCCTGCACATACAGGGTAAAGGCGTTAGGCCTTGAAGCGCTTGCGCGTGAGCGCCAATGCCACCCAAAAGCCGCCCACCGCATAGGTCACCAGCACGGCCAGGTGCTGCAGGCCGTTGGCCGGCAGTTGGCCCAAAAAGAGCGGCCTCACCAACTCCACGGCGGCCGTGAGCGGCAGCCACTGGGCGATGGCTTGCATAAAGCCGGGGAGTTGTTCGCGGGGAAAAAACACGCCGCTCAAAAACATGGTGGGTGTCAAAAACAGCGTGAAGTAGTAGGTGAAAAAATCGTAGCCCTTGGCCAGCGCATTGAAGATGAGCGCAATGCTGGCAAACACCACGCCCACCAGGGCCAAAAGCGGCCAAGCCAGCAAAAGCCAAGGGCTGGCGCTGATGCCCAGGATCAGCATGACGGCCAAGATGACGGTGGTGGTGAACAGCGACTTGAAGGCGGCCCAAAGCATCTCGGCCATGACCACGTCGTCGAGCAGCACGGGCGCGTTCATGATGCCGTCCCAGGTGCGCTGCACATGCATGCGAGAAAACGCAGAGTACAGCGCCTCAAACGAGGCGGCGTTCATGGCGCTCATGCAAATCGAGCCTGAGGCCAAAAACACGATGTAAGGCACGGCCTGCCCGCCCAGCTCCACCTGGCCGACCAGCGCGCCCAAGCCATAGCCAAAGGCCACCAAGGTGATGAGGGGCTCGGCGATGTTGCCCACCAGGCTGGGCACAAAAAGCTTGCGCCAGACCAGCAGGTTGCGGCGGAACACGGGCATCCAGCGGGCGCTGATGCGCGGGGCGCGCCAGATGGAGGGTGCTGCAGAGGGCTGGGCGGTGGCAGACATCAGGCGTCCTCTCGAATTTGGCGGCCGGTGAGCTTGAGAAACAGGTCCTCCAGATTGGCTGGGCGGTGCAGCGTGCGCAGCTGCGGAAAGTCGTTGAGGGCGGCCAGCAAGGCCTTGGCGTCTTGGGTGTAGAAAAACACGGTCTCGCCGCTGACCTCGGTGCGCTGGGCCAGCGCGCGCAGGGGCGAGTCGGCCAGCGCCAGGGCGCCTGTGCCGTAGACCTCCACCACGTCGGGCTCCAGGTGCTGTGCAATCAACTCGCGCGGCGCGCCCTCGCACATTTTGTGGCCATGGTCCAGCACCAGCAGGCGGTTGCACAGGCGCTCGGCCTCGTCCATGAAGTGGGTGGTCAGCAAGATGGACTTGCCCTGCTGCACCAGGCGCTGCAAGCGCTCCCACATGAGGTGGCGGGCCTGCGGATCCAAACCCGTGGTGGGCTCGTCGAGCAACAACAGGTCAGGATCGTTGACCAGGGCGCGGGCCAGCGACAGCCGCCGCTTCATGCCGCCCGAGAGCTCGCTGAGCTTGGCGTCGGCCTTGCTGGTGAGCGCGGCAAACTCCAGCAGCTTTGGGATGCGCTCCTTGATGAGCGCATCGGGCAGGCCGAAATAGCGGCCAAAGACCAGCAGGTTTTCGGCGCAGGAAAAGTCGGGGTCTAGGCTGTCGAATTGGCTCACGATGCCCAGCCGCGCCTTGATGGCCAGCCCGTCACTGGGCATGGACAGAGGCTGCGCGCCCTGGGGCTTGAACAGCACCTGGCCCGAATCGGGCGTGGTCAGCCCCAAGCACATGCGAATGGTGGTGGTTTTGCCCGCGCCGTTGGGGCCGATCACGCCCAGGCATTCGCCGGGGGCAATGTCAAAGGACAGGTCTTTGACCACCTGAGCCTCGCCAAAGCGCTTGCTGAGCGCGCGAACTGAAAAAATCGGGGCCGGGGCGGCGACTGAAGAAAGCATGTGTCAGATTGTGCCCGCCAGGCCCTGGGTTAAATTCATTGTTTTTCACTTTACCGGTACATCCCATGACCACCATCGGAACTCCTTTGTCGCCCTCAGCCACCAAAGTCATGCTGCTGGGCTCGGGCGAATTGGGCAAGGAGGTGCTGATTGCACTGCAGCGCCTGGGTGTGGAAACCATTGCGGTGGACCGCTACGAGAACGCTCCCGGCCAGCAGGTGGCCCACCATGCGCGCACCATCACCATGAGCGATCCGGCCCAACTCAAGGCCTTGATTGAACAAGAGCGGCCGCACCTGGTGGTGCCCGAGATTGAGGCGATTGCCACGCCCATGCTGGAGGAGTTGGAGGCCGCAGGTGTGGTGCGCGTGATCCCCACGGCCCGCGCCGCCCGCCTGACCATGGACCGCGAAGGCATACGCCGACTGGCTGCCGAAACCCTGGGTCTGCCCACCAGCCCTTATGTGTTTTGCGATTCGCTGGCCGAGCTGCAAGCGGCCATTGACGAGCGCATTGGTTATCCCTGCATCGTCAAGCCGGTGATGAGCTCCTCAGGCAAAGGCCAAAGCAAGATCAGCGGCCCGGCCGACGTGAAAACCGCCTGGGACCATGCCATGGCCGGGGGGCGGGTCAGCCACGGCCGGGTCATCGTCGAAGGATTTATTGATTTTGACTACGAAATCACGCAACTGACGGTGCGCGCCGTGGGTGCGGACGGGCAAGTTCAGACGCATTTTTGCGAGCCCATTGGCCATGTGCAGGTCTCGGGCGACTATGTGGAGAGCTGGCAGCCCCACCCCATGCACCCAGAGGCGCTTGACCAGAGCCGGCGCATTGCCCAGGCCGTGACCGACAACCTGGGCGGCCAGGGTTTGTTTGGTGTGGAGCTCTTCGTCAAGGGCTCGGCGGTTTGGTTCAGTGAGGTCAGCCCGCGGCCGCACGACACCGGCATGGTGACCCTGTGCACGCAGTGGCAAAACGAGTTTGAACTGCACGCCCGCGCCATCTTGGGCCTGCCGGTGAACACCGCGCTCAAGAGCCCGGGCGCCAGTGCGGTGATTTATGGTGGCCTCAACGCCACCGGCATTGCCTTTGATGACGTGGAAAAAGCCTTGCAGGTGCCGCAAACCGACTTGCGCCTGTTTGGCAAGCCCGAGAGTTTTGACAAGCGCCGCATGGGCGTGGCCCTGGCCTTTGATGCGGACGTGGAACTCGCCCGCGAGCGCGCCAAGCTGGCGGCATCGCTTGTCAAGCCGCGCCTGGCCTGAGGGCTTTGATCA
Organism: Polaromonas sp. YR568; assembly: GCA_945878995.1. GTDB lineage: Bacteria > Pseudomonadota > Gammaproteobacteria > Burkholderiales > Burkholderiaceae_C > Polaromonas. The sequence continues at coordinate 51,042 of CAMCUN010000019.1, forward strand.
GGGCGCCTGGCTTTAAGCGCTAAAGCGCGGTCAAGCGGCGGCTGGCAATTTCCAGCAAGCCGTCAAAAATCAGGTTGTCCACCAGTTCAAAGGGCAGTTGCATGCTGGGCGCCATTTTCCAGCCTGCCCCGCCCGTCATCATGCAAGCCGGCATCTGGCCGCAGTGCTGAACCACGTTTTCCACCATGCGCTCAATCGCGCCGGCAATGGCAAAAGTGCCGCCGCTGGTCAGTGCATCACTGGTGTTGCTCGGAAAATTGGTTACTTCGCCGGTGGGCACATGCAAACCGGCGGTGCCCGATTCAAGCGCGCGCAGCATGATGCCGTGGCCCGGCAAGATCAGGCCGCCCAAAAAGCGGCCGTTGGCGTCCAGGGCTTCAACGGTCACGGCCGTGCCCACCATGGCCAACACAATGGGCCGGCGCTCGCCGCGTGCGAGCAGCCGGTGGTGCGCGCCAATCATGGCCACCCAGCGGTCGGCACCCAAGCGGCTGGGGTGGTCATAACCATTAGACAGGCCCGCCTCAGCGGCGCTGGCCACCACCCAACTGGGCTGGGCGTCCCACAATTCCAATTGGTCCCGCACCCGCCCCTTAACGGGATCACCCGCCACCACGCAGCCCATGATGCGCGAGGGGCTGGGCAAGCCCTGCCATTCTTCGTCGGCCAGTTTTTCGATGTTGTCCAGGAACACCGCCCCTTGAGCGAGCAGCCCGGCCCCTGGGGTGGGCGCCTCGTAAAGGGCCCACTTCAGTCGCGTGTTGCCCACATCGAGCGCAAGAAAAGTCATGGCGAGATTATCTACAGCTTGCGACAAGTCATTTATGGGTTCTTTTAGATTAAATTCAATATGTTTTTTATATATTTTGGAGTCAGTCGATTCGCATGTTGTCTTGATGAATGCTTTCTGAGCGGGGCTGAGCGGCGCATCCTTGGCCGCAGAAAAAGCAAAAATTTCAAGGTCTGCCCATGGCTTCAGACCAAGCCTCATGCCAATATTGAATTTTTTTCATTGCATTACAGGGGGCTATCAGTAAAAACCCTCTGTGTCTCCTCAGTCGCCGTCAGCATGATCCTTAATTCAGCTTTTTTTATAAACAGGAGCCTTTCATGTCCACCACCACTCAAACCCAGCGTCGCGGCCTGCTCAAAGGCGTGGCCGTTGCCGCCGGTGCCCTGACCGCCCCCATGATCGCCAAGGCCCAGACCGGCCCGATCTCCATGCGCTGGCAGAGCACTTGGCCCGCCAAGGACATCTTCCACGAGTACGCCACGGACTACGCCAAGAAGGTCAATGACATGACCGGCGGCGATTTGAAGATTGAAGTGCTGCCCGCTGGCGCCGTGGTGCCTGCCTTCGGTTTGCTCGAAGCGGTCTCCAAAGGCACGCTCGACGGCGGCCACGGCGTGCTCGGCTACCACTACGGCAAGCAAAACGCGCTGGCCCTGTGGAATTCGGGCCCAGCCTTCGGCATGGACGCCAACATGGTGCTGGCCTGGCACAAGTACGGCGGTGGCGCAGCCCTGCTGTCCAAGCTGTATGCCTCCATTGGCGGCAATGTGCAGTCTTTCCTGTACGGCCCCATGTCCACCCAGCCTCTGGGTTGGTTCAAAAAGCCCATCACCAAGTCCAGTGACTTCAAGGGCCTGAAATTCCGCACCAATGGCCTGGCCATTGACCTGTTCACCGCCATGGGCGCGGCCGTGAACGCCTTGCCTGGCGGCGAGATCGTGCCTGCCCTGGACCGCGGCCTGCTCGACGGCGCCGAGTTCAACAACGCCACCTCTGACCGCATCTTGGGCTTTCCCGATGTCTCCAAAGTCTGCATGCTGCAAAGCTACCACCAGAGCGCCGAGACCTTCGAGATCATGTTCAACAAAACCAAATACGACGCGCTGCCCGAAAAAATGAAGGCCGTGATTGCAGGCGCCACCGAGGCCGCCTCTGCCGACATGTCCTGGAAAGCCATTGACCGCTACTCCAAAGACTACATCGAGCTCCAGACCAAAGACAATGTCAAGTTCTACAAAACGCCTGACTCTATCTTGCAAGACCAGCTCAAAATCTGGTCGCAAATTCTCGAGAAGAAGTCGGCCGAGAACCCCTTGTTCAAGGAAATCGTGGCTTCGCAAAAGGCTTTTGCAGAGCGCGCTGTCAAGTGGGACCAAGACACCAACATCAGCCGCCGGATGGCGGTGAACCACTTCTTTGCTGCCAAGGCACCGGCTAAAAAAGCCTAAGTAGTTTTCCAGCGCTCGCCCGTCAGCCACCCGGAGACAATCCGGGTGGCTGATTTTCTTTATGTAGGTCCTAAATGCAAAAATTACTCTTAACCATCGACAAGATCAGCACCTTTGCAGGTCAGTTCTTTTCGTGGCTGATCGTCGCGCTGACGTTCATGATTACTTGGGAAGTCTTCTCGCGCTACGTGCTCGACAATCCGCATGCCTGGGCCTTTGACGTCATGAGCATGATGTACGGCTCGCTGTTCATGATGGCGGGTGCCTACACCCTTTCTAAAAACGGCCATGTGCGCGGCGATGTGCTTTACGGCTTTTTCCCGCCCCGCTTGCAAGCCGGCCTGGACCTGGCCCTGTACATCTTGTTTTTTGTGCCTGGCGTATTTGCCCTTGCTTATGCCGGCTATGGCTACGCCGCCGATTCCTGGGCCATCAACGAGCATTCCAACATCACGGCCAACGGCCCGCCGGTGTACCCCTTTAAAACCATTATCCCGATTGCGGGCGCCATATTGTTTCTCCAGGGTCTGGTTGAAATTGTTCGCTGCATCATTTGCTTGCAATCCGGTCAGTGGCCCTCGCGCGGCCAGGACGTGGAAGAGGTGGATGTCGAAAAACTCAAAGAAATGGTCAACGTGAAAGACGAAGATATTGCCAAGTTGGATACCCTGGTCACCGCCAAGGGAGTTGCCAAATGAAAAAAGAAATCTGGTTTGGCCTGAGCATCATGGCCGCTGTGGTGCTGGCCGCGATTCTCCTGCTGCCGCCCTTCGCCGAAATGACCAACGGTCACCTGGGCCTGTTCATGCTGGCTTTGGTCGTGGTGGCCATCATGTTGGGCTTTCCTACGGCTTTTACCCTGATGGGCATGGGCATGGTGTTTGCCTACATTGCCTACCGAAGTCAAAACCCGTCGCTGGCCGTGGACCAGACGCTGGACCTGATGGTGCAGCGCGCCTACTCGGTCATGTCCAACGACGTGCTGATCTCCATTCCTTTGTTCGTGTTCATGGGTTACCTCATTGAGCGCGCCAATCTGATCGAAAAGCTATTCAAGAGCATGCACTTGGCCACAGCCCGCGTGCCCGGCTCGCTGGCCGTGGCCACCATCATCACCTGCGCCATCTTTGCCACGGCCACGGGCATTGTGGGCGCGGTGGTCACGCTCATGGGCTTGCTCGCGCTGCCCGCCATGCTGCGTGCCGGCTACAGCGTTCAACTCTCGGCAGGCGCGATCACTGCCGGTGGGTGCTTGGGCATCTTGATTCCGCCTTCCGTGATGCTGATTGTTTACGGCGCCACGGCAGGTGTGTCGGTGGTCAAGCTCTATGCAGGTGCGTTTTTCCCCGGCATCATGCTGGCCACCTTGTATGTGGTGTACGTTGTCATCGTGGCCAAGTGGAAGCCGCATCTGGCGCCGCCCATGTCGGCCGAAGACCGCCGTGTGCCGCTGCCGGCCTTTGCGCAAGTGGTGTCCACCACCGTCAGCGACAAGGTGCTGCCAGGCTTGGTGGGCGCCCTCAAAGGCAAGCGCAACGCCAGCGTGCCCATGCGCGAATTGCTCAATCACATGGTCATTGCGCTCTTGCCCCTGGTGTCTGTGGCCCTGATCATGGGGGCGATTTTTCTCAAGGTCACCGCCCCCTTGCCGGTGGAAGAAGTCTCTGGTGTGGTGGCCATGGGTGGCAGCTTGGAGAACAGCAGCGAGGCAGAAAGTGCCGGCGGTTTGGCCGAGCCTGAGGACGAAGGCGGCCTGAAGCCTCCGCCTGCCGAAGAAGCCCCCGTGGCCATGGGGCAGGCGGCGGAGGCCCCACCTGCTGCTGAACCAGTGCCCGCACCCGCCCCCGTGGCGGCTGTGCCAGCGGCCCCGGCCGAGCCCGTGGTGGCTCAAGAGCGTTTGCCTGCACCTGCGAGCTTCTGGGTGGCCCTGGCCAGTGCGGCCGTGGCCTTGGCCATTTTTTACGCTTATTTCAGCTTTGCCCAGCTTGAGATTTTCAAGATGCTGCTGGGCTCCTTCTTCCCGCTGGCGCTCATGATCCTGGCCGTGCTGGGCAGCATTGTGTTTGGCCTGGCCACGCCCACAGAGGCCGCGGCCATGGGCTCCATGGGGGGCCTGCTGCTGGCGGCCGCCTACAGGCGGCTGAACATGGCGGTGCTGCGCGAGTCGGTCTACCTCACGGCCAAAACCAGCGCCATGGTGTGCTGGCTGTTTGTGGGCTCGAGCATCTTCTCGGCGGCCTTTGCGCTGCTGGGCGGGCAAGAGCTCATCAACCAGTGGGTGCTTGGCATGAACTTGACGCCGGTGGAGTTCATGATCTTGGCACAGGTGGTGATTTTCCTGCTGGGCTGGCCGCTGGAGTGGACCGAGATCATAGTGATCTTCATGCCCATCTTCATTCCACTGCTGCCGCACTTTGGCATTGACCCGCTGTTCTTTGGCCTGCTGGTGGCGCTGAACTTGCAAACCGCGTTCTTGAGCCCGCCCGTGGCCATGGCCGCGTTTTACCTCAAGGGCGTGAGCCCGCCGCAAGTGACTCTCAATCAGATTTTTGCCGGCATGCTGCCCTTCATGGCGATCCAGGTGTTTGCCATCTTCTTGCTCTACCAGTTCCCGGCCATTGGCCTGTGGCTGCCGGAGACGCTTTACAAATAAGTGCTTGGGTACACCCCACCTCAAAGGACGCCTTAGGGCGTCCTTTTTCGTTTCAGTCAGGCAGGCGCTTAAGTTTTGCTCTGTAGCCAGAAAATCGCTAAGATTGACGTTTACGTAACGTCAATCATGACGGCCGCCCTCAGGCGGCTTTTTTGTGGAAAGACCTGCCCATGACCGACCTGTCTGCTGAATTTAAAGCCCTGGCCAATTACCGCCCCACCCACAAGGTGCGCTTTGTCACGGCGGCCAGCCTGTTTGACGGGCATGACGCGGCCATCAACATCATGCGCCGAATCCTCCAGGGCATGGGCGCCGAGGTGATTCACCTGGGCCACAACCGCAGCGTCGACGAGGTGGTCACGGCCGCCTTGCAAGAAGACGTGCAAGGCATTGCCATCAGCTCCTACCAGGGCGGCCATGTGGAGTACTTCAAGTACATGGTCGATTTGCTCAAAAGCCGGGGCGGCGAGCACATCCAGGTGTTTGGCGGCGGCGGCGGGGTGATCGTGCCGCCCGAGATCCGCGAGCTGCAGGCCTATGGCGTGACCCGCATTTACAGCCCCGAAGACGGCCAGCGCATGGGCCTGGCCGGCATGATTGGCGAGATGGTCATGCGCTGCGACAAAGACCTGACCCCCTATGCGCCCACCGCCATGGCGGCGGTGCAGGGCCACGGCGAGATGAACTGGCGCGCGCTGGCCCAGTTCATCACCGCCCTTGAAAACGGCCAGGCCGACGCGGCCATGCTGGCGGCCGTGCGACTGGCCGCGCAGAGCGCGAAGGTGCCTGTGCTGGGCATCACGGGCACGGGTGGCGCAGGCAAGTCATCGCTGACCGATGAGTTGTTTCGCCGCCTGCGCC